>DAIBFU010000021.1:0-20826 GCA_027422105.1 Vulcanimicrobiota bacterium
GGTGTCGGAACCGGTGTCGGTGTCGGAACCGGTGTCGGAACCGGTGTCGGTGTCGGAACCGGTGTCGGAACCGGTGTCGGAACCGGGCTCGACGTCGGCACGGGCGTCGGAACCGGGCTCGACGTCGGAGTCGGCGTTGGAATCGAGACCGTTACCGTGAATCGCGCGCGGTTTCCCAACCAATCACTCACCCATATCGTCGCTGCGCCGGCGCCGATTGCCGTAACGGTAAAGGAACCTGCACCAGCATTTACTTGCAGCGGAGAGCGCGCAACCGAACTCGCTTGAATCGTCGAGGGAGCGACCGTGGCGACCTTCGTGTCGGTCGACGTCATCCGGAATTGACCTGTATAGCCGTTCTCTTTCACACCGATCGTGGCGAAGCTTCCAGCCCCGATCAGCGCAAGCGAGGACACGCCGCCGGGCAGCGAAAGCGTCATGGGAACGCTCGTCGGGGTGCTCCGGGCGAAGCCGGAACACGCCGAAAGCGCAACTGCAAGAAGAATTGTCGAAAACGCGAGAATGCGTCTCATTATACCTTCCGATGCGCGGTGCGGTGCGAATAAGAGCAATACAACCAAGCGCTTTCAAAATCCTGGAGAGTCATTTACCAACTAAGCGCTCGCCGCGATAGAAGCGCGTGAACTCGTTCGTTTTCATCGACCGCGGGCTCTTGTCACGCGGCCCCTTCGTCGCAGAGGGGCTCCGAATCACTCGTTTTGTTTCGGAGGATCCATGGACGCACTCCCCATCCAGCCACGTTCGGTCCAATTCGGCATCTATCGCGATGGCGACAACAATCTCGATTCCAATCAGTGTAACGTTCTCGCCCAAGCCGTTGCGGTGAGCAAGCACGACGGCGCGGTCGGCTTTACCGTGCAAGATACCACCGCGCGCAACGGCGAGCCGCTTCACACCAACAGCTACCAAATCGCCGGAGGGCGCGTTCAGGGCGTGCAGGTCGGGAAAGCGCACGACATGGCCGACCCCAAGAACCTTGCTGCCTTCGTCGCGCAAACGCTCGACGATGCACAGCGAAGCGGCGCAAAACAGAGCTGGATCGAACTGGTCGATCACGGCGGCGGTGATGGCGGTGGGCTCGAAGCCGATAGCAAGCACGCATTAATGTCGATGCCCGGCATCGCTGCGGCGATCGCCGAGGGTGAACGCATGCATGCCGCCGCGCATCCCGAAGATGCGGGCCGAAGCATCGACGGCGTCGTCGCCAACCAATGTTTGATGTCGACGATGGGCTTCGCCGACGCACTCTCAAAGGTCGGGGTGAAGTACCTTGCTGCTTCGCCGGAGACGATGATCTCGCCGGGAACGCCGAGCAGCGTCGCCGCGAGCATTGCCGATAACGTCAACGATCCGAAGGCGATGGCGCGCGGTGTCGTTCACGACGTTATGAAAGCTGATTATCGCATCGACGGGATGCCGTATGCGCCGGCGGCGGCGTATGACGTGCTCGACCTTGCGCCGCAAAACATCAACGCCGCCGATGCGGCGATTAAAAAACTCGACGATGCACTTGTGCACGCGGCACATGTGGGCGAACGCACCGCGATTCGCAGCGATGTCGCGCGTGAAGACGGCATGGTGCGCTTCCCGGGATCCGATGGATTGCCGTGGCACGCCGACCGTCCGGCGATCGCCACCTACGATCGTATTGCCGCCGACACGCGTCTCTCAGCGGAGGTGCGCGCCGATGCAACCAACGCGGCGCATGCGGTGGAAAACCTCGTGCTCGCACACGCCGAATCGAGTGCCTACGCCCCCTTCGGCGGCAGCGACTATCGCGATGCCGCCGGTCCGACGGTGCATTTGCCGACCTCGCGCGCGCAAGTCGATCCGTGGGCGCCGAAGGTCAGCGAAACCGCCAACGCGTTCTACCACGCGACCGACGAGGATCAACTCGCCGGTGTGCTCGCGTAACGCATGCTCGGGGTCGGTAACGATTATCCGCCCTCGTAACACTCGTGAGGATTCACATTGCGCACCACCATGTGATCGAGATCGGCTTTCGGAGTGATCCTTTCCATGGTGATTCGTAACTCCTCATATCCATAGGGGATGCCGTCGCGATTGCACGGATGCGGCCGAATTTGCTCGAACAACTCCTGCGCAGGACGCCCATGTGCATCGAACGAGAATTCAGTTCCGGCCGCGGAGCAGCGAGGATCGTCGCCAACGACAACGCGCCGAGAAGAGCGAGCGGCTCCATAAACTCAATGTTTTCACGGAATTTCCTACGCGCAGAAAACGGAGTGCCCACCTGAGGAGTCACGAAGCTTACGGTTCGATTTTGGGAACTCCGCGCTCTCCTCCGGTACGACCCTTCGCGTACGCGAACGCACGAATCGCCGGTGGTCGGAGGACCACCGGCGATTTGCGCTCGCTCCCGTCCTGGGAACTTTTGGGGCGCGACGCTACGGTGTCGCGGTTGCTGACGGGGACGCGCTCGGCGATGCACTCGGGAACGCACTCGGTGATGCGCTCGGCGATGCACTCGGGAACGCACTCGGCGATGCACTCGGCGATGCGCTCGGCGATGCGCTCGGCGATGCGCTCGGGGACGGGCTCGGGCTCGGGGCACAGGTCGTGCTCGGTGCCGGAGAGCCTGCCTGTGCGGTGACGGCGGTCAACGGCGCTTCGATCGAGAGAATCTCCTGCCCGTTCGAAGAGAGCGTGAGGTCGAGCCGTGCAGAGGCTGCGAGGATCGGCACGCTCACGGGGCCGTCGAAGGTCGGGAAATTCTCCTCAAATTGCGCGGCGTTCTCAGAATCGTTCTGCTTCTCCTCAATATTGAGCGAAAGATTCGGCGGTGCGCCGGCAGCCGGTGTCAGCGTCAGCATCGTCGAGCAGGCAGAGATCACGATCGGCAGATTCGAAGGCAGCAATCCGTTGTCGTTGCTGTTGACGTTGGTTGCCTGACCGTTGCTCGGATTCTCGCTCTCGGTCTCTTGCGATGCATCGCCGGGATCGACTTTCCCGTCGCCGTTATTATCTGCAGCACTTGCGACGGTCACGCTCGGCGGCGGGCCTGCATTGTAGGTTACATCGGCGGAGGTTCCGCTTACGGCCGATGCAACGGTCACGGTCACGACGATTGCACTCGATCCGCTTCCGATCGTAACGGTGAGTACGGCGCCCGCAGGAATGCTTTGCGAAAACGTAAGATCGGCAAAGCCGCTTGAATCGAGCGTCCCGGTCGCGACGGTGCTCCCATTATAGGTAACGCTCACCGCTGTTCCCGACGCGGAGCTCGAGGAACCGTTGGACATCGTTTGCCGAGCGACCGAGAACGGCAGGGAAGAACCCGGCGCCGTGCCGACCGTCAGGCCGAGGTGCGATGGACTGCTCTGCGTGGTACTTGGGATACCCGGAGCGCCGCCCGTACCGGAGGCTCCGCCGCCGCCGCAGGCGGCAAGCAGAAGAGCAGCAGCGGTCGCTGCTGCGAAGGGGGCGAGGGATACGATCGGACGTTTCGACATGAGCGCTCTCCTTTGTGTCGTCTATGCTTCCCCGAGAGCGCGGCCCTTAAACATGTTCGGGGAATCTTTACATTCCCCGAACAAAGAACCCGCTGGGGGTCGCTAGCGACGCTCGAGCTGCGCGCTCAGCCAGGGATCGACGAAGTAGCGCCAGAGGATTTTGATCAGCGCTGCCGCCGGTATACCGAGGAGTAAACCCGGTATACCGAAGAGTTCCCCACCGGCGAAAACCGCAAACATCACCGCAATCGGGGAGACGCCGACCGAGTCACCCATGATCTTCGGAACCAACACGTTGTCGCTGATACGCTCGACGACGAAGATGATGATCTGCACCCAGAGCACCATCCACCAACCCTGCGGCGCGCAGAGAATGACGGCGATCAACTGACCGATCACCGAACCCAACATCGGAATGGCATACGAGATCGCAACGATCACGCCGAGCAGCAGCGCAAACTTAAAGCCGATGACCGCCGAGAGCACCCATACCGCAAGGCCGGTAATCGCACTGACGATGACTTGACCGGAGATATAGCTCCCGAAGGTGCCCGCGATCTCGGTTAACACCTTATGTGCAATTGGGCGGTGGCTCGCCGGAAAGAGCGATGCAATACCCTCGGCGATGCCGGAATCGTTGAGCAAGAAAAAAATCGAGAGCACCAACGATGCAAAAGCAACGAAGAGCCCCGTTGCCGTGCCGACGAGAATCTGCCCGACCGAGCCGAGCGTCGTGCCGGCGAAATGCTGTAACGATCCGGCCCCGATGTGCGTGAGATCGATACCATTTGTCGGCCAGGCCATCTGCGGGAAATGTTGTTGCAACGACAACTCGACCGAGACGCTCCATGCCTCAACCGCAGCAGCGATCGTCGGTAAATTCTCCGCGATCCCTTGAATCTGCACGATCATGAGCGGAACGATGACCAGCAAGGTGACGACCACGAGAAGAATGAGTACGAGGAAGACGATCGCGACTGCCAACGGCTTGGGCACGCGCATCGCTTCGAGCCGCTTGACGACGGGGCGCACGCCGGCGGCGATAAAGGCCGCGATGATAAAGACTGCCAGCGTCCGTGGAATATGCGTCGCGAACAGATAGGCGAGTACGGCGATTAGAACGCCGACACCGACCATCATCGCGCGACGCCACGGAAAACTCATAGCACCTTCCCGAGCAACCGGCGTTCGGTGCGATATCCCGCACGTTCGTAGAGCCGCTGGGCCGCGGCATTCCCCTCGGTCACCATAAGCCCGAGATACGGGGTTCCTTGTCGGCGAGCCTCTTCTTCGCAAGCGGCGAGCAGCAACGCCCCAACTCCTTGGCCGCGTTGACCAACCTCGACGGCCATATAGGCGAGAAACGCCTGATCGAGTCCCGTCACCTCGTCGGGGAGATCGAAGACCAGCAAGGCAAAACCCATACGCAGTTCGCCCTCGGCGGCAACGAGCATTGCGTGCGAGCGCGAGTTGACGATCCCGAGCAAGCGAAGAAAGTTCGTTCGCAGCGCCTCGACCGGCGCATCGCGTAGCGGTGAAGCACTACTGGCGAGCGATTCGAGCCCGCAGCGTTCGACGAAGGCTCGGTCGGCCGCACCCGCCGCCCGGCGTACCGTCGGTGCGCTCACACGCTCTCGCCGCTCGTCACCGCTGCCAATGCGGCGAGAAACGCATCGTTCTCTTCGAGCGTTCCCACCGTCACCCGCAAACGGCCCGGCATGCGGAGCGCATCGCCCGAGCGCACGATAATGCCGCGCTCGAGCAGCGCTTCATATGCATCGTGCGCCGACATCGGCACGGTAACGGCGTAGAAATTGGCACCGCTTGGATAACAACGATGCCCACGTCGTTCGAGCTCCGCCGTCACGCGCGCGCGTTCCGATGCATTGAGGAGGATGCTTTTTTCAAGAAACACGCGGTCGTCGAGCGCGGCAGCGGCGCCGATCGCGGCAGGGCGCGAAACATTAAAAGGCAGGCGCACGCGCTGCAGCCAGCCGATGCTCTCGCTGTCGCCGTAAGCATAACCAAAACGCAGGCTCGCGAGGCCGTACGCTTTCGACATCGTTCGTAACACGACGATGTTCCCGCGTTCGCGAATCGTGTGTGCGAGGTCGAATCCCGGTTCTTCGAGATACTCTGCGTAGGCGCGATCGATCACCAAGAGCACCTCACGCGGCAGACGCTCGAAAAGCTCCCTCCACAACGAAGCGGGCAGGAACGTTGCGGTCGGATTATTGGGATCGCAAATAAAAAATATCTTTGTCCGCGCACCGACCGCTGCGAGCATGCGCTCGATATCGTGCACGCCGTTGCGAAGCGGCACTTCCACGGGTATCGCGCCCACGAGCGAGACCGCCGAACGATAGAGCGAAAAGGTTGGATCGGCCATCACCGCCTCGTCGCCCGGGTCGAGGAAGCTCTGCGCGATCGTATTGATGAGTTCGTTACTTCCATGCCCGAGTACGACGTTCTCGGCATGCAATCGCTCGCGTTCGCCCAATCGCTCGCGCAATTCTTCGTACGCATCGTCGAGATAGAGGTGGAGCCGGTCGGTCGAGCGGAGCGCAGCCAGCGCGAGCGGCGACGAGCCGAGCGGGTTCTCGTTTGATGCGAGTTTGACGATCCGCGTGTGCCCGAAGCGACGGCGCACCTCTTCGATGCTTGTTCCCGCCACATACGGTGCGATCGCGCGGACCGCCGATCGGCTCACGTCCGCCGCGACCCCGGGTCGATAATCGGCTCGCCGCGTGCGCAGAGCGGACATTCGTCGGCGGCAAAAGATTCGATCGGCATCACCAAGAGCGCTTCGAATCGTACGCCGAAATCGGGAATCGAACGCGCGACGATCGCTCCGACGCCGATGCATTCTGCGCCATGCGCGCGAACGAGATCGAGTACCTCGCGAACCGAGCCGCCGGTCGTCACGACATCTTCAACAACGAGGGCACGATCCTCGGGCCCGAGTGCGAAGCCACGCCTCAAGACCGGCCGTCCGCCTTCTTTCTCCACGAAGATCGCGCGCAGCCCGAGCGCACGCGCCACTTCGTATCCTAAAATTATGCCGCCGACCGCCGCACTGACGACGATCGTCGGCCGCTGCGCAGCAAAACGCGCGGCGATCGCTTCGGCGACCGGACCGACCAGCTTCGGCTGCTCGAGAATGCGGAATTTTTGTACGAAACGATCGCTGTGCCGCCCCGAGGAGAGACGAAAATGCCCCTCCAACAACGCGCCGCGTTCGAGAAGAGCGGCGCGCAGCCGTTCCGCGTCGATCATGCGCGTGCCTCGACGATTTCATCGAGGATCGCGCGCGTAGCCGCAAGGCGATCCGGTGCGGAGAGAATCGGTCGTCCGACGACGATATAATCACTACCCGCCGCGACCGCGCTGCGCGGCGTTGCCACGCGTCTTTGGTCGTGCAACTCGGCGCTCTCGGGGCGAATGCCCGGCGTGAGCGCAAGAAAATTCCCGCCGAAGGTTGCCTTGAGCGCTGCAACTTCGTGAACGCTGCAAATCGCTCCGTCGCAGCCCGCGTTCCTCGCAACCCCCGCCAAACGCATCGCGATGCTCCCGATATCGCCGCCGATTCCCAACTCCTCGGCGTCGCGTTGCTCCATGCTCGTCAGCATCGTCACGGCAAAAATTTCAGGGCGGGCGATGCCGAGTTGTTCGGCCCGATGCGCTGCCGCATCGACGGCGGCATGCATCATTCGCGAGCCTCCGAGCGCATGGATATTGATAATCGATGCGTTGGGACGCACGAGTCGTTCCATCGCCGCACCGACGGTGCGCGGGATATCGTGCAATTTGACATCGATGAATACCCGCACGTCGCGCGCTTCTACATGCGCAAAAATCCGTTCGGGGTATCCGCAGAGCGCTTCGAGGCCGATCTTAAAAATCACATCGGTTTCGTAGAGTTCGTCGATGCATCGTTCCGCTTCATCTGCGGTCGGCAGATCGAGCGCCACGATTAATTGTGCCATGCTGCTACCCTTCATCTCCTTCGACTTGATTGATGTTCGCGAAGCCGGTGTTCGCCGCACCGACCAGTTCGCGCAACGAACGAACGTTCCGCTGCACCATATACTCGATGATTCCGTCGAGGATCGTTATCGGGGCGCGTGGGTCGGCGAAGTTCGCGGTGCCGATTCCGACCGCACTTGCACCGGCGAGAATAAACTCCAACGCATCGCTCGCCTTCTCGATTCCGCCTTGCCCGACGATCGGCACCGCGACCGCACGCGCGACTTCGTAGACCGCTAATACCGCAATCGGCCGAATCGCCGGGCCGGAGAGTCCACCGGTCACGTTGCCGAGGCGCGGCTTACGCTGCACGATATCGATCGCCATGCCGCGGACCGTGTTGACGACGGCGAGCGCATCGGCGCCGCGACGCTCGGCGCGCGATCGTGGCGATATCGCTCACGTTCGGTGAGAGTTTCGCGATCAACGGTTTGTCGGTCGTGCCGCGAGCCGCGCGAACGACGCGCGCCGTTAAATCCGGATCGCAAGCAAAGGTTTCCCCTTCGTGCGCGACATTCGGACACGAGATATTGAGTTCGATTGCAGCGATCTCGCTACGTGCCGCGAGCCGTTCGCAGACGTACGCATAATCATCGACGCTGAACCCGGCAACGCTACCGATCGTCGCGCAGGGCGTCTGCGCAAACTTCGCAACATCGTGCTGCAGGTACCAATCGATGCCCGGGTTCTGCAGACCGATGGCATTGAGCATCCCCGCAGGCGTGTGAACGATGCGCGGCGTCGGGTTCCCCATCCGCGGTCGGCGCGTCACGCTTTTGAGAACGACGGCACCAAGGCGCGAGAGATCGACGTACGGCGCGAACTCCGCGCCGCTACCGTAGCAACCGCTCAACCCAACAGTGGGATACGGCAGCACCAGCGATCCGATTCGCGCGCTCAGGTCGAGTTTCGCAGGTTCTACCATCGCAGTTCGTGCGCCCAAAATACCGGGCCCTCCACGCAGACGCGCGCATGCACGACGTCACTGCCGTCGGCTTCGCTTGGGGGAAACGAGGGCGCCTGCATACTCGTTCGAACGATCGGCACGACGCATCCCCAGCAACCGCCGACGCCGCAACCGAACGCTTCCTCAAGCGAGAGCTGCGCCGGAATTTTTCGCTCTTGTGCGTAGGCGGAGACGGCGCGCAACATCGGCGTCGGACCGCAGGCAAGGATTGCCGCCGGTGCATCTTCGCGAGCGAGCAGATCGGTCACGAGTCCATGATATCCGCGCGAGCCGTCGTCGGTTGCAAGCAAAAGCTCGCAACCCTCTGCGGCAAAGCGCTCCGCTTCGACGAGCCGTTCCGCCGTTCGCGCGCCGTAAAACAGCCGAACGCGCGCGCCGCGTGCGAGCAGCCGCTGCGCCGGCAAGAGGACCGAAGCGATGCCGACTCCACCCGCGACGATCGCGATATCGCGCTGCGCACCGTCGCAGTCGAATCCGTTCCCAAGCGGCGCGACGATGTCGAGCCGTTCGCCGACCCGCAAAGCGCCGAGGCGACGAGTGCGATCGCCGGCAAGAAAAAAGAGCAGCGAACATCGCGATCCATGCGCTTCGTAAATTCCCAGAGCAACGCCGGCAGCCTGGCCTCCGGGCAGCAATGCCATTGCAAAGTGACCGGGACGAACCTTTTTTACCAACTCCGGCGCCTCAACGCCGAGAAGAATAACGTCGTGCGCAACCTCCGATCGGTCAAGTATGCGGGTTGGGACGACGGACGAAATCGATGATGCGAGCGTCACGGGCAGGCTTTTTCTCCAAATCTTAAAAAAACTCTCGGGATTATCACTGAACCTTCTCATCGTTTTAGCCGTTATATCTAGTAGAGTCGGAGGACTCAGTAGGAAAGGGGGGCCGACAAATGTCCGGAGTAATGGTTTTCACGAGCTTGGCAGAAGCGCTTCGCGCAGGTTACCAAGTCTACGAACGCACGAATGAAGGGTATTTAGTTCGGACCCGAACCGATGCGGGTTGGGCACTCGCACTGGTGAACTGCAAACCGTAGTCTCTTTCCCAAACACGAACGTCTCCTTCAACGAAACGTAGCAGCAAGCGAAGAGGCCGCCGGATCAGTCCGGCGGCCTCTTCGTATCTTTCCCGCTAGCGGGGCTGCGGCGGCTTCGGGGGCTCGTCGAGCCCCGGCGCCGAGCCCGGGCGCCATCCCCACGGCGTTCCGCTCGGCGGTGACGTCGGCGGCATTCCGTTTGGAGGGACCGGCCCCGGCGGCGGCATCGTATAGCCGCGCCCGATGCCGAAACCGCCGATCTGTGCGCCGGAGAGCAACGCTCCGCTCACCTGGGCGAGCCCGATGAAGAGCGGGATTAGTCCGCCGATGAGCCACGGCCCCGGTGAAATCGTCCCGTGATGGTAGCCGATAAACGAGAGGCCGACGACGATCGCCACCCCAACGAAGGTCGTTGTGATGCCTCGTTGGAGACGCGCTTGCGCGTAGAACAGGGGCGCGAAATCCCCAACCTGAGACGGCGGAACGCCCATCTTCGCGGCTCTCCTCATCGCCCGATACGAATCGCGGGGATCGGCGTCGACGGGAAAACCGTGTTGGATCATCGCGATCCGCTCTTGGTGTCTGAGTACGCGATGCACCATCAAGGCGATAATCGGCAGCCCGAAAATGCAGAACAGTGCTACCGTTGCGACGCCGTTGTCACTCATATCCGAACTCCTTGCCTGGCTTCATCATACCCCGAATACGCCCGAGACTCGCCCCAGGTTTCAACGCCGGCTCACGAAACAATCCTGGGCATTGGCATGTAAAGGAAGCATGTCAGCGATGGCGGTGGAGGTGCATATCGAGGCTGAGCAGCCCCGGACGAGCGATGCAGAGTTGGTCGTGCGGACGCTCGCGGGCGACCCCTCCGGGTTTACCACCTTGGTCGAGCGTTACGAACGCCCGCTCTATACGCTTGCCGTTCGGACCTTGCGCGATCGCGAGGAGGCCCGCGACGCTACGCAGGAGGCGTTCGTGAAGGCCTATCGTTCGCTGCGCACCTTCCGTCCCGAAGCGAAGTTCTCGACCTGGATCTTCTCGATCTGCTACCACGCCTGCTGCGACCGCCTGAAACGCTCGCGTCGCTACTCCGGGGAGGATATCCCCGAGTTGGCCGATGCCGCCCCGGGGCCGGAGGCACAGGCGATCGCCGCCGACGACGCCGGGCGCCTTCGCGCGGCGATTGCAGCGCTCCCCGAAAAATATCGCAGCGTCATCACCTTGTATCATCTCCAGGGAAAACAGTACGATGAGGTGGCCTCGGTGTTGGGGGTACCGCTCGGGACCGTCAAAACGCACCTCTTTCGCGCCAAGGAACAACTGCGGCAGATACTCGCCGCAACGGAGAGACAGCCATGAACGACCGCACCGACGACGAACTCGACCGCCTGCTCGCAGCGCTCCCGCTGGAGGAGCCCCCCGCCGAACTGCGCACCTCGATTCTCGCAGCAACGGTTCAACGGGTGCCCGCCGAACCGGTCGACCCGTGGGAGGCGAGCGCATGGGGGCTCCTGCTCGCATTTGCCGCCTGGCTCGTCCCGCATTTCTCCGACCTCAACGGCGTCATCGCGACGATTGGCCGCGCGGCGTTCGCGCTCGCGCAACCCGCAACGTTGGTTTGGCTCACGGTCGGCATCGCCTCAGCGGTCGCCGTATCGGCGATACAGGATTTCTCACCCCGCATTCATCTCGCGCGCAAGGGGCACTAGGCCCTGGGCGGGTAGAACCGCCCCATGGATGCTCCCGATAAGCAGCGCCGTATCGTCGTCGTCGAAGACGACGCCGCGATCGCGCGCGTACTTCAGTTGGAACTTCGGCACGAAGGCTACCACGTCGAGCTTGCTCAGAACGGCGTCGAAGGGCTCGAACTCGCGCTCAAGGAGCCCGATCTCGTCATCCTCGACCTCATGCTCCCGCGCATGGACGGCATGGAAGTCTGCCGTCGGATTCGCGCGAAGAGCCGCGTGCCGATCATCATGTTGACGGCGAAAGACCGGGTGCCCGATCGCGTCGCCGGGCTCGATATCGGTGCGAACGATTATCTCACCAAGCCTTTTGCAACCGAGGAGTTGCTCGCACGCGTCCGCGCTCAATTACGCGAACGCGAGCCGCAGGATCGTTCGATTTGTTTTAAGGACGTCGTTATGGATCGCGATCGTCACGAAGTGCGGCGAGCCGGCAAAGAGATCGCGCTCACGACCAAAGAGTATGCGCTGCTCGAATACCTCTTACTCCACCGCAACAAGGTCCACACGCGCGACGAGCTTTTTAACGGCGTCTGGGGAAGTGATTTTCTCGGCGACTCGAACCTCATCGATGTCTACATCCGCTATTTGCGCGGAAAAATCGAAGAAGGCACCGACGAAAAACTCATCACGACGGTGCGCGGCATCGGTTACACCATCAAGGATTAGCGGCATGCGTTCGGATCGCCGCGCGGCATGCATTCGCTAAAGTGGCGGGTCGCCGCGTGGTATGCGGGCCTCCTGATCGCGGTGCTCCTCATCGTCAGCCTGGTGGTCGGCGTGCGGTTGCAGTCGATCCTCTACGCGCAGGCACGTTCCCGCGTTTCAGAGACGATGGCGCAGATCGCATCTGCGGTACGCGCAAGCGAAGAGCCGTTCTCGCTGGGCTTCGGCAGCTCCGATGCCTACGCGATGCTCACCGATGCCAATAATCTCACCACCTGGTCCTCGCCGACCACCTTCGTACAGATCGATTCAAGCAAGGGATATCCGCTGGCGAAGAGCAGCAATCTCGGCGGCACAACGATTCCAAAAGCGCTTGTTCTCAGCGTCGACAAGCCGATTGCACGCCGTCAAATTACGCTACCGATCGGCACCATGCTCGTCGAGGATCGCTCCTTCACACTCGGATCGCACCGCGTCGTCGTCCACGTCGCCGAACGCATCGATGCCCTCGAACGGAGCATCGCGCAGACGCGCGAAAGCATCGCGCTCGCCGTTATCGCCGCGATGATCGCCATTCTCGCCCTTTCCTGGTGGCTCGCGGGGCGCGCATTCGATCCACTCGAACGCCTTGCGGCAGAGATGCGCGAGATCGGCTCGGAACGCCTCGACCGTCGCCTCCACTGGGCGAAACGCGACGACGAGATCGGGCGGCTCGCCGAGAGCTTCGACGATTTGCTCGCACGCCTTCAGGAAGCGTTTGCCCGCGAACGACAGTTTATCAGCGATGCGTCGCACGAACTACGCACCCCACTCACCTCGATCAATGCCAACGCGCAGATGCTGCTCCGTTGGGGAGATCGCGATCCGGCGATTCTGCGCGAGAGTCTCGAGACGATCGTCGCCGAGAGTGCGGAACTCTCGCAGATGGTCGGCGGAATGCTGCTCCTTGCAAAAGCCGATCGCGGCGACGCGATTCCGATGGAGCCGCTCGCGCTCGGTACGCTTGCAGCCGAAGCAGTCGAAGCCGAACGCGCAGCCGCCGCTGAAAAAGGGCTCGCGCTCGGACTCGATGCGCAGCCCGGCGTCTTGGTCCTGGGTGAGGCACATCTCTTGCGCCAAGCGATCGCCAACCTTATCGAGAACGCGATCAAATTTACCGCCGAGGGCTCGGTCGAGGTTCGCGTGCGTGCCGCCGACGATCGCGCTTTCGTCGAAGTCGTCGATAGCGGCGGAGGAATTCCCGAAGCGCAACGAGCGCAGATCTTCGAGCGATTCTATCGCGGCGATACTGCGCATGCGCGCAGCGTTCCCGGGACCGGGCTCGGGCTCGCGATCGTCCGCTCGATCGCTCGCGTCCACCACGGTGAGGCCAGCGCCGAGGGTGCCCCCGGCGGCGGGGCGCTGCTCCGGCTCACGCTCCCACGCATCGCCGAAGAGTTCACCGAACCCTCATGACGCGCGCGCCCCTCGACGCTACCCTGAAGGTACGATGAAAGCGCTCGCGCTGGGAGCGGCGGCGGCGGTCCTCGCCGTCACGCTCGCACTTGCAGCGGCGACGCGTGCGCGCGCCGCCGCGATCGCCGTTGGCCCCTCGCCGGTCGTCAGCGTCCAGATGCGCTACGGGTACCTCCGCATCGTTACCTGGAATCGTCCCGTCGTCGAGGTTCAGACCGGCGGACGGATCCGCTGGCAGCATTTCGATGCCGCAAGCGTGCGCGGACATATTCCGCGCGCCGTCACGCTCTGGGCGCAGCACGTGACCGACGCGCGCGGCGGCAGTTACGATCTGCCCGCGGAGCAATTCGTTCTGCCGGCGATTCCGCCGGGGAATCACGATGCACTCGTCATTCGCGGCGGAGGGCCGACCGTGATCCACCTGCCCGCTTCGACGCAGATGCTTGCCGTGCGCATCGCCGGCAACGGTATCGTGCGCATCGACGGCTATCGCGGAGCGGCTTTTGCCGCACTCGTTCACCAAGGCGGCATCGCGCTCGAACACGTTCGTTCCAGCGGTGTTGCGCAGGTTGGGCGCGGGCCGATCTTTGCCGAGAACTCGACGTTCGATCGCATTCGTCTCCGCAACGCCCTCGGCAACATTTTTCTGCGCTCGGTGACGGCACGACAGATCGACGTCGGAAGCGTTGGGGGCTCGATTCTCGCCGAGAATATGCGCTTCCGTACGGGGCTCGCGCGCTTTCGGTCGCAGCGAGGAAACGTCGTACTCGGCGTGAGCGGCGCCGCACAAGTCGATGCGCAAGCACGCGCAGCGCGCGCAATCGCTATGAGTTTTCGCGGCGCCCACCAACTCTCGCGCTCGGGAAGAGGAGCGCGCGCCGTCATCGGGGGCGGCGGGCCGGTCGTCACCGCATTCAGTCCGCGCGGGCGCGTCGTCCTCTTCGACGGCTCGATTTCGTCGCATCCGCGCCTCTCGCAGCGCGTACCGATGATCGCCCGCGCATTTCGGCGCGCCCACGCGCGCCTAAGCGCGCTGCCGAAACGCGCTCCGCGCGGCGGAGCAATCCGTGTTTTCCGGCGCCCTCCGCCCCCACGCAGAAATGCGATACCTCGACGCGGGCCTCCACGTCGGCATGGGCCGCCCCGAAACTTCGGTTAGAGGAGAAACTTCCGCAGCATCGCGACATCGAGTTTAAAGTCGTGCTGCGGAATGAGCGCTTCCTGGTGATAGCTGCAACGTTCGAAGAATTTTTGCGCTTCACCGCCGGCGAGAACGCCGACCGTCATCTTGTGGCAATTATAATAATTGGCGATTTCGTCGAGTTCGAGCAGCATCGAGCGCCCGATTCCGCGGCGCCGATACTTTGGGTCAACGACGATGCGTTCTACGTGGCCAAGCGATGCTGCGATCCGTAGACGCGCCGTGCCGACGACTTCATCGCCTTCCAACGCGAGTAGATCGACGCACTGTTCGTGCCAGACCACGGTGAAGGCCCATGCAGTTTTCAGCGCCTCGCGAGCGTGCGCGCGGTAGAACGCGTCGGCGCGTTCGTCGGCGGAGCGAACGATCTCAGCCACGGACGGCGGCAACCTGCGTGCTGAGATCGATTTCGAGACCGTCGTACGCGGCGATCGCACGCAACCCGAGTTCGTCCTCGAGCTCCTGCGCGAGCCGCGCGGGCTCCTGTTCGAGCATCTTCGTGCCGAAGTGCTGAAAGATTGCAAGACTCGGCCGTACGCTGGCGACGATCGAGCGTGCCTGCGGCCATGTGAGATGGTCGACTTGCATCGTATCTTCGAAACGAAGGACGTTGACGATGAGCACGTCGGGGCGATGCGCAGCATAATCGGCGACGATCGCTTCGTCGAAACGTCCGCATGGATGATAGGCGACACGTAGTCCGCGATACTCGAAATAAACGCCGAGCGTCTCGACGGAATGATGGTGGAAAGGCGAGGTCGCCAGACGCACTTCGCCGACGTGGTAGTCCGAACGCGACGGCTCGAGCATCTCGCACCGTTCGACGAACGCCGCAGCATACGGTTGAAGCAGCGAGGCTTCTTCGAACGTATCGCGCGGCGCGAAGACCGCACCGCGGCGACGAAAGCCGCCCGCCGTCATCGCCTCGATCATCGCGTTGATATCGCCCGCGTGATCGAGGTGTTTGTGCGAGAGTACGATTGCATCGAGCGAGCGCGGATCGAGCGCGGGAACGTGCGAGAGCGCCCGCACCAATGCGCCGGGGCCGGGATCGACGTGTACCTGCGTATCGCCGAAATGAAACCACATGCCGCCCGAAGCGCGCAGTTGCCGGGCGACGACGAAGCGCGCGCCACCGCTACCGAGAAAGAGAACCCGGGCTCCGGAGGGCACGCCGCGCTCGCCCTCTATGCGCCGACTGCCGACGATGCCGTGCCGGGCTGCGCGCCGTTGTAGAGTTCGAAAAACGAATCGAGATGCGAACGATATTGCTCGAGCGCTTCATTCCAGAGCGCAAGCGTCGAACGCCCGGTCACCGTAATCTGATAGACGCGCCGCGCCGGCCCGCATTCACGAGAATCCCACCACGACGAGATGTAGCCGTCGCGCTCGAGGCGGCGGAGCGCCCGATAGAGCGAGCTGGGGTCGGTGCTGACGTCGAAGCGTTCGCGTAAGGTCTTCATGATTTCGTATCCGTGCAGGTCGCTGTGGTTCAACATGACCAGCAGCCACGCGAGCATAAAATTCTTCGGCATACCGCGGGGCGGCATTCCGCTCTCCCGGCCGATCACCGGGACGGCGGCATTTTCATCGCGTAGGTACAAAAAACCACTTCCGCCCGCTCGCGCGGACGGCCTCCGACGGGTTCTGTGACGTCCTACAAGATTAGAGATTCCTGGGAACGATCCTGCGCCTGCCCCTCTACCCAAGCATCGGCAGCACCGGAAAATCTCCGGTGAGTACCGGAGCGGCAGGGCGCCCCAGCCAGCGCTCCAGCACGGTTGCATAGACGCTGCGAAAATCGGTTGTGAAGCGAAGATTCCCGGAATCGTGATCGGCAAGATCGGGATACGCTCCGTAGATTCCGCCGCGAAGCGCTTTCCCGACCAGGAAGAGCGGCGAGGCTTCGCCGTGGTCGGTTCCCGCGCTCCCGTTCTGCGCGATGCGTCGGCCGAACTCCGAGAAGGTCATCGCGAGCACCCGCGCGTCATTGCCGTGCTCGGCGAGATCGTCGTAGAACGCGGCGAGCGCATCGGAGAGCTCGCCGAGCAGACGATCCTGCGTCAGCTGCTGATGCACGTGCGTGTCGTAGGAAGCATGCGCAATATACAGGACGCGCGTGCCGGAACTCTTTGCGGCGATCTGCGCAGCCAGTGCCAGGCTGCGCCCCAACGACGTCGCCGGATAGCTCGCTTTCGTTCGATAACCCGCGATCAACCGCGGCAGTTCCTCCGCTCCGCTCTGCGCGTTCTCCGTTATCTCGGTGACATGCGCGAGATAAGGCGAAGAGAACGGGAGCGCGCGATCGCTGAGTATACCGTGAAAAGCGCGGCGCACCGGCACGTTGCGATTGCCGACGAAGCCGTACCCACGTGCATGCGGAATCGCCGGCACATCGACGCGATTCCCGATCATCACCTCGGGCAACACTTGCGCGATCGATACGCCGGCGAAGAGCTCGCCCGGGGGGATCTGCGCTTCGTCGAGGTAGCGCCCGAGCCAGCCGGTATGTTCGTAGCGCTCGGGGGCGGCGGTCTGCCAAATCTCGGTCGAGCGAAAATGCGAGTGATTCGGATGCGGATAGCCGACGCCCTGAACGACCGCGAGCATGCCACGATCGTAGAGCGCCTTCATGGAGCGCATCGCCGGGTTCAAACCGATGCGGGCGTCGAGCGCAAGCACGTCCTTCGCCGGAATCGCCAAGTGCGGGCGTAGGCGATAGTAGAGCGGGTCGCCGTGCGGCACCACGCAATTGAGGCCGTCGTTTCCGCCCTGCAGATTGATGAGCACCAAGACGCGATTCTCCGCGCCGGGCAGCCCGGGGCGCAGCGTCGCGGAGAGCGCGCGTGCGAAGACGTGCTGCGGATTCGCCACGAGCGCCAACCCACCGAGCGTCCCCAGCATGAATTTCGAGCGTTTCATCGGGTCACCGTTCTTTCTCCCGCCGTCACGCGAGCGTGAAGGCCGGCATCGCGAGCGTCAGATAGGCGCCGCCGCGCAGGCGTTGGTCAGCGTTTTGTTCGCCGTTGAGGTAGCGTTCCAAATCGGTGCGCGCTGCAGGCGAAGCATCGCCCTGCAGTAGTTCCGTCGTCAGTACGGCCGCAGCGTGAGGCGCATCGGTCGGCACCTCGGCGAGCCACGAACTTTCGATCGCGCGACCCGTAATGAGCCCGGCGAGAAAATTATCGCGTGCGATCGCCATGTCGCTGGTGATCCAATTCTCTCCGCCCGGCCACCCGGCGACGTTCGGCGGCGAGAAGAGGACTTGCCCCATCGCGCGGAGCGCCGGGCGCGAACGTGGATCGATGCGCGTCATTCCGACGGCTTTGTGCGCACCCACGAGGAGCTCCACCGGGCTCTTCACCAACGCGCGATAGGCCCGTTTGGAGTAAAAAGCGTTGCTGCGGAAGAGCGTTGCGAGTACCGGATGCAATTCAAAATCGTTCGCGCGTAGTAACGACGCCGTCGCGTTCACCAGACTTTCCTCGGGGTCGTTATAGAGGAAGGCATTCAATAGGCTCGTCGCCCAGAAACGCGCGCACTGCGGCTGTTCGAAGATGATATCGACGATATCGTTCCCGTCGAAGTTTCCGGTGCGACCGAGGAAGCGTTTCACGCCATCGTCGTGTTTGCGCGGGTTGTAGCGCGCAACACCGCGCAGCGGAAAAACTTCGTAGCCGGTCCAGGCGCGCGCCGATTGGCGCACGTCCTCTTCGGAATAAGCGCCGAGGCCGAGCGTAAAGAGCTCCATGAGTTCGCGTGCGTAGTTTTCGTTGGGGTGCGCTTTGTTGTTCCGTGCGTTATCGAGATAGAGCAGCATCGCCGGATCGCTTGAGACCGCCTTCGTAAGTTCGCGCAGATTGCCGAGGGCGGAGCGACGAAAGAGCTGGTTCTGATCGAAAGTCATCTTTGCGGTGACGTTTTTCTGCAGCGATGCCGTCGTAAAATGGCCGTGAAAGTAGAACGTCATCTTTTCTTGAAGCGGGGAAGCGCCGTCGAGCATCCGCTGCAACCACCACTGTTGCAACGCCAGAAGCGAGCGAAACTCGCCCTTTCGAATCTGTTTGAAGATTTTCAGTCGCTCGGCGTCGTTGTGACGCAATGCGCGAAGGCCGCCGTGCGCTTCGAGGAATGCGACGGCGTCAAAAAGCTCCCCGGGCGCAGCGAGTTCGTCGGCCGCCGGAAGTTGCATCAGCGTATCGACCGCCCGATTCATCCCCATCGCAGCGACGCGAGCGATCTCGCTCGGCGTCCCTCCGAACCCGGCGCGGCGAAGCAGGTGTGCCGCGCATCGCTGCGTCCACGCGCCGCGAAACGGCGTCAGCGCGCTGCTCTCGTCGAGCGCGCCTGCAGGGCGCACGAGCCCCGGAATATCAACATGTCTTGGAATCGGTCGTGCCTCGCCCATCGGCCCCTCCTCGTGCTTACACTCGTTCCCATCACTCTAGGCGGCGATGCGACGCGAAGCATGAGAGGGCGATGAAAAACGCCGGGGCTTTTTGGTCGGCGAGAGCGAACCCAGGCGACCATGCAATTGCCGACCCACCTCGACACCACCGACGATCGCTTTTCCCGCAACGCCGCCCGCATGGAGGGGTTGGTCGCAGAATTACGCGAGCGTTTACGAAAAGTCCAGGCCGGAGGCGGCGCCGATGCCGTCGCCAAACACCGCAAGCGCGGAAAACTCACGGCGCGCGAACGCATCGAGCGCCTCATCGATCCGGGCAGCGACTTCCTCGAACTCGGAGCGCTCGCGGCGAACGGCATCTATAACGACGACGCGCCTTCGGCGGGCGTGGTTACCGGCATCGGTTTCGTCGAAGGGCAGCAATCCGTCATCGTTGCCAACGATGCGACGGTGAAAGGCGGAACGTACTATCCGCTCACCGTCAAGAAGCATCTGCGCGCGCAAGAAATCGCCGAGCAGAACCATCTGCCCTGCATCTACCTCGTTGACTCCGGCGGCGCATTCTTACCGCTTCAGGACGAGGTCTTTCCCGACCGCGATCATTTCGGCCGCATCTTCTACAATCAAGCGCGCATGTCGGGCAAGCGTATTCCGCAGATCGCCGCGGTGATGGGCTCCTGCACCGCCGGCGGCGCCTATGTTCCCGCGATGAGCGATGAGACCGTCATCGTCAAGGGGAACGGCACGATTTTCCTCGGCGGCCCACCGTTGGTCAAGGCCGCGACCGGCGAAGAGGTGAGCGCCGAGGATCTCGGCGGGGCAGATGTTCACACCCGCATCTCCGGCGTCGCCGACCATTTCGCCGAGAACGACGAACAAGCGCTCGCGATCGTGCGGGAGATCGCCCGTAACCTCCATCGCGAAAACCCGCGCCAGTGGGACACCGCGAAGCCGCAACCCCCGGCCTACGATCCACGTGAGATCTACGGCATCATTCCCGATGATAGTCGCGCAAGTTACGACGTGCGCGAAGTCATCGCGCGGCTCGTCGACGCATCGGAGTTCCACGAATTTAAGGCGCGCTATGGGACGACCCTCGTCTGCGGGTTTGCGCGTATCGAAGGGCACCCCATTGGTATCGTCGCCAATAACGGCATTCTTTTTAGCGAAAGCGCGGTGAAGGGAGCGCATTTTATCGAGCTCTGCGCGCAGCGCGGCACACCGTTGCTCTTCTTGCAGAACGTTACCGGCTTCATGGTCGGGCGCGAATACGAAAACGGCGGTATCGCCAAGGATGGGGCGAAGCTGGTGACGGCGGTCGCCTGCGCCGAAGTGCCGAAATTCACCGTCGTCATCGGCGGCAGCTTCGGTGCCGGGAATTACGGCATGTGCGGGCGCGCGTATTCGCCGCGCCAATTGTGGATGTGGCCGAACGCACGCATCAGCGTGATGGGTGGGCCGCAAGCCGCAGGCGTTCTGACGTCAGTGCGAGGGGCGATGTCGGCGGAAGAAAAGGCTGCCTTCGAGGCGCCGATCCTGGAAAAATACGAACGCGAAGGCAACCCGTACTATTCGACCGCGCGGCTTTGGGACGACGGCATCATCGATCCGCTCGACACGCGCCGCACGATCGCGCTCGGCCTCGAAGCCGCCGCGCATGCTCCGCAACCGCCGACGCGCTTCGGTATCTTCCGCATGTAGCGCAAGGGCTAGAGCGAACGCGCCAATGCATCGGCCTCGGGGGCAGTGAGATTTAGCCCGCGTTCGTAGAGCCGATCGAACTCTTCAGTAGGAATCGTTTTGCGCACTTCTGCGAGCGTGC
>DAIBFU010000022.1:0-20790 GCA_027422105.1 Vulcanimicrobiota bacterium
GTCGAGTCCTCACCGAACGATTCCCCGTGGAGTTCCTCGTCTGCGTCCTCCGCGTCCACCGACCCACTCCAATCCTCCGGAGGCTCGGCCGCCTCGATGAGGCCCTCATCCCACTGCGCCTCCCAGTCCTCGCGGTCCATCTCCTCGGCACGCGGGCGTACCTCGTCGGTGGCGAACTCGCGGGCAAGGCGCGAAATAGCAAGCTGCTCGTCGGTTAAATCGAAGTTCATGCCGGAGGTATAGGCTGCCGACGCCGGAAAACCCCTCCTCTAGCAATGATCTCGATTCGCAACGTCTCCCTCACCTATCCCAACGGGGTACGGGCACTCGACAACGTCACGCTTGAAATCGCGAAAGGGGACTTCCTCTTTCTCGTCGGCAGCTCGGGAACGGGGAAATCGAGTCTGCTGAAGTTGCTCTATCATGACGCGACCCCCAGCAACGGCGAAATCGTCGTGGACGGCATCCGTGTCGATAAACTCCGCGGTGCGCGCGTGGCCTCCCTTCGGCGGCACCTCGGCGTCATTTTTCAAGATTTTAAGCTCCTTAACGACAAAACGGTCTGGGAAAACGTTGCTTTTGCGATGCACGTCACCGGAGCACACACACGTGAGATCGAACGGCAGGTGCCGCGCACCCTCGATCTGGTAGGCCTCGCGCACAAAAGTCGCATGTTTCCGAGCGAACTCTCCGGAGGAGAGCAGCAGCGCACCGCTATAGCTCGGGCGATCGTCAACAATCCAAAACTCTTGCTCTGCGACGAACCGACCGGCAACCTCGACCCTGAAAATACGACCGAGATTATGGATCTGTTGTTGCGCATCAACACCAAGGGCACCACCGTCGTGGTTGCAACGCACAATCAGTCCGTCGTCGACCGGATGCGTAAACGCGTCGTTCGGCTCGAAGACGGGCGCATTTTCACCGATGAAGAGCGGGGTTTTTATTATCTTGGACTGGGGCAAGGTCAAGTTCTTTCTGGGTGAGGTGGGGCGCAATTTTACGCGCAACGCCGGCATGCAAGCCACCGCGATCGGCACCGTCGCGGTGACCGTTGTTTTATTGGGTCTCTTTCTTTTCGTGCGATTAACGCTTGCCGGAGTCGGCGATCGTCTGCTCAAGCAGATCGAAATATCGGTCTACTTTCACACCAACGCTGCTCCTGCGCAAGAAAACCACCTTCGCGCAGTATTGCGAGCGGATCGACGCGTTGCATCGTTCACCTTCGTGCCGAAGGCCGAAGGGCTCAAGCAACTGCGCCGTCAGACGCAAGGATCGATCGACGTATCGATGCTCACGCAAAACCCCCTGCCCGACAAATTTCGCGTTCGTGTAAGCGATCCATCGCAAGTTTCCGCAGTCGCCGATGAACTACGCGCCGAACCCGGGGTTGCAAACGTTATATACGGAAAAACCATCGTCGGACGTTTACTGCAACTCGGAGTAGTATTGCGAAGAGTAAGCATCGCGCTTATCGTCGCACTGCTTTTCGTAGCTGCGATCATCATTTCAAATACGATCCGGCTGACGGTATTCGCACGCCGACGCGAAATCGCGATCATGCAGCTCGTCGGTGCGACCGCCACCTATGTACGCATGCCGTTTGTTTGCGAGGGCGTGCTGCATGGGCTGCTTGGGTCGATCGTCGCGCTGCTGATTCTAGGCATCGGGAAGGCCGCGCTTTGGTCGAAGCTCGCGCTTGCGTTACCTTGGCTTGAACTCAACGCCACGCACGTAGCGCTGTTTCCGATCGCCCTGCAATTGCTGCTCGTCGGCATCGCCATCGGCGGACTTTCATCGTGGTTCTCGATTGGGCGGTATTTGCGCACATGAATCGCATCGAGGAGGCTGCCCGGCACACCATCCTCGTCGTCGACGATGACGAGCAACTTCGTTGCGTTATTTCCACGAATCTCGAGCTTGCAGGGTACAACGTCGAGCTCTCAACCGATGGTGAAGATGCGCTCGCACGCGTCGAGGATGCGCGGCCGGATCTCATCTTGCTCGACGTGCGCATGCCGCTGCTCGATGGTTTCGCGACCGCGCGTCGGTTGCGCTCGCACCCCAACCCGACGGTGGCTTCAGTACCGATCGTCATGCTTACTGCGCGTGGAGAACCCGAAGATAAAGTTCTCGGCTTCGACGCGGGCGCGGATGACTATATTACCAAACCCTTCGGCCCGGCGGAATTGCTTGCGCGCGTTCGCGCGCGCATCGTGCGCCACGAATCCGACTCCTCTCTTTCGCCGCTGACGCGACTGCCGGGAAACATCTCCATTGAAGCCGAGCTTCGGCGACGCATCTCCGGCGAACGACCGTTCGCGGTCCTCTATCTCGATCTCGATAATTTCAAAGCATTTAACGACGTCTACGGTTTTGGGCGCGGCGACGACGCAATCGTCATGCTCGCGTCGATTTCACTCGATGCCGTGCGCCGTCGCGGCAACCCCGGCGATCTACTCGGCCATATCGGCGGCGACGACTTCGTTATCCTCACCACAGCGGAACGCTGCGACGAGATCGCCAAGGTTATCCTGGAAGAGTTCGACGAGCGTGTCGCTTCGCTTTATTCTGAAAACGATCGGCGCGTAGGCTATGTCGAGACACACGACCGCCGCGGAGAGCCCGTTCGGGTGCCGCTAATGTCCGTATCGATCGCAGCGCTTTCCAACGAACACCGCAAGCTGACCGATTACGGACAGATCGGCCTCATTGCAGCCGAGTTGAAATCCTATGCAAAATCCATCGAAGGCTCGGCGTACGTGAAGGATAAGCGGCGCACGTGAGACGTTTTTCCTCCATAGCTTTGGCAGCGACGATGCTGCTTTCATTCGTTGGAGCGGGCCACACGCAAATCCAGAGGCGGATTCAGCAAGAGCGCACAAAAGCCGGCGGCCTGGCCAAGAAGCTGCAAGAGAAGCGCGCTCGTCTCAATGCGGTTTCAGCGCGCGTACACAGCCTCAAGGCGCAACTTGCTCAGACGAATGCCGCGATGTCTTCGGTGCGTTCGCAACTCGGTGTTCTTTCTTCGCAAGAACGTTCGCTGCAGGCGCGCATTTCGTGGAACTCCGTCCAACTCGCAGCTGCAAAAAAGTCGCTCGCTTTTCAAAACGGACTCTTGCGCAAGCGTCTCGTCGGCATCTATGAATACGGCGAGCCGGACTACCTGAGCGTCCTTCTCTCGGCAACATCTTTTAGTGACTTCGTGGAACGCTGGCAGGATCTCCAACTGCTCATCAAAGCGAACGAAAAGGCCGTCATCGCTCGTCGGAACGCCGAGCGTAAGGTTGCTTCCGTGCAACGCAATTTGCAACGCATGCAACTCGCTCTGCAGGCCCAACAACAGGCGCAGCAACAAGCACAAAATCGGCTTGCAGCCCTCGCCGCCGAACGCAGCAATCTCGTTGCCTTCGCCAACGAGCAGCGCCGCAGCG
This sequence comes from Vulcanimicrobiota bacterium, assembly GCA_027422105.1. Lineage (GTDB taxonomy): Bacteria > Vulcanimicrobiota > Vulcanimicrobiia > Vulcanimicrobiales > Vulcanimicrobiaceae > JABEUX01. The sequence continues at coordinate 3,435 of DAIBFU010000022.1, forward strand.
CCGCCGTTGAGGTGGCGACCTACGAAGAACTGACCGCCGCAGAGGAAGCGCGTCTCGAAGCGCTGATCCGTCGCCGCCAAGCGGAGATTGCGGCCGAAGAGGCGGCGCGCCGACGCGCCGAGGGAATCGCGGGAAATGCCGTCGCGCCCCACGGACCGATCCATTTCACCTGGCCCGTTACCGGGATCATTACTTCACCCTTCGGATGGCGCAAAAACCCGTTCGGGAGCGCGCCGGAGTTTCATACCGGGCTCGATATCGCCGCTCCGATGGGCACCACAATCACCGCCGCAGCTTCCGGGACGGTGATGATGGCGCAATGGTACGGCGGATATGGTAAATTTATTCTGATCGATAACGGTGACGGCTACTCCACGGCGTACGGGCATCTCTCGGCCTTTTACGTCACGGCGGGTCAACATGTGAAGCAAGGGCAAGCAATCGGTGCAGTCGGAACCACCGGCTATTCGACCGGCCCGCACCTTCACTTCGAGATTCGTATCAACGGAAAACCCGTCGATCCCGCCCCACGCCTTCCGTAAGGCTTTTCATCCCCTCACTTGCAGAAACTGAGATCTCCGCTTGAACGACGCGCCGAAACCCCGCTCCAAAGCTCCTCTCGTCATCGTTGTCGCCGTTATTGCCTGTATCGCCCTGGCCTGGATTGGGCTCGCGCGCCTCAGGGCGGCGAAGGAAGCGCAGCGGCTCGCCGCCCTGCCCGGCGCACAGACGCTTGCAACCGGCTTCGGCGATGTTGAGAAATATTATTACGAGCCGATAACCGCGGCAAAACTGCTCCGCGGCGGGGAGACGGGGGCGACGGCATATCTCCATCGGCACGGCATTGCCAAGCCCGCGCCGATGGCGATCGTTCCGAGCGGCCACGCCGTCCTTGACGGCGAGCATCTCGCCGACGCACTCGACGCTGCATATCGTCTCGATGCGGCGCATCTCAAAAAGGCGAGCCAACGCAGCTTGATCGATGCCGCGTTGGGAGGGATCCTCGCCGCACCGCACGATCCCTACACCGTCTATTTACCGCCGCGTCAGTGGAAGCAGCTCGACGAAAGCCTTTCCGGCGGTGACTTCGGCGGCATCGGTGTGTACATTTTCCAGTTGCGTGACGGACGTATTCTTTTGCAGCCGCTGCCTGGGCTCGCCGCATCGAAAGCGGGGCTCACCTACCCGGCTATCCTCAGTTCCGTCGACGGAAAATCCGTCGCGCACGTTGCGACCGATATCGTGCAGCGTTGGATTCGCGGCCCGAAAGGCAGTACGGTGCGCCTGGAAGTCGCGCCGTTTAACAAACCAACGCAGAAACGCGACCTCTCAATCGTCCGTAGCATCGTGATCGTGCCGACCGTCTATTCGCAGAGGATCGACGGTTTTGGATACATTCATTTAAGCGAATTCGGTGCCAACTCAGCGCATGAAATGCGAAAAGCGCTGCTCGCGCTCAAGGCAAAGCACGTGAAGGGATATATCCTCGACCTTCGCGATAACGGCGGCGGGCTCGTCGAACAAGCGGTGAAAATCGTCAGCAATTTCGTTCCAAGCGGACCGATTGTTTCGACGATCGATCGCAACGGCACGAAGGTGGAGAGCGAAGCGACGGGCGACGCAATCGACGGCCTCTCGCCGTTGGTCGTGCTCGTGAACAAGTTCACGGCGAGTGCCGCGGAGATCACCACCGGCGCCCTTCAGGATTACCACCTCGCCACAGCGATCGGTACGCGAACCTACGGCAAGGGCGTCGTTCAACAACTCTATCTGCTGCCCCAAGGAGGAGCCTTGAAAATCACCGTGGCCCGTTACGTCACGCCCCTCAATCGAGATATCAACCATAAGGGGCTCCAACCCGATATCGTGGTCAATCAGCCGGTCGATATCCCCTTCGGCAGCCCGCAGGACAAACAATTGACGGTGGCACTGGCACGTTTGAAGGCGCTAACGCGTTCTACCAAGCGATGAAACGACGCACCCTCACCGCGGTCGCCGCCCTCACGATCGCCGCGCTCACCTCCCCGCTGCTCCGCGTTGCCGGCGCCGCGACTGCGGCTCTCCCCGCAGGCGATCGCGCCGACCTTTCGACGGCGTACACCCGCCTCACAACGACATTCTACAAGAAGCTGCCCATCGAGCGCGTACTCAACGGCGTTCGCTACGGCCTCGTACTCGAACTCGCACACGAACATGTCGCGAAACGCACGCTGCCGCCGTTGTTGGCTACCGGCAGTACCACGGGGAATCTCCGCGCGATCGCCTACGAAATCGAACGGGCGCGCATGCTCGGCGGAAAAAATCGCCCGCTCAAGCCATACGTGTTCGCGGCACTTTGGGGCATGATGTACTCGGCGCACGACCGTTGGACCGTCTTTCTCGATCCCAAAGATTATAAGGCGCTCAACAACGGGCTCGACGGGACGAATTTCGGCGGAACCGGCATCGTCATTCAGCCCGATAATAAGACGAAATATATCTCCGTCTATCAGGTCGTTCCCGGCGGCCCGGCCGATAAGGCGGGCATCCAGCAAGACGACCTCATTACCGCCGTCAACGGCAAATCGACCTACGGCATCACGACCGTCGAAGCGAGCAAGGAATTACGCGGAAAAATCGGCACGCAGGTAACGCTCACCGTCGAACGCAGCGGCGCGCTGTTGCCGAAGCCGATCGTGCTGACGCGTGCGAAGATTCATCAAATTACCGTCTTCGATAAAATGCTGCCGGGAAAAATCGGCTACGTCGCATTGACGGTCTTCGGTGAAACGACCGGAGCCGAATTAGCGACGGCGCTCTCGCGCCTTCATAAAGAGGGTGCGCGTGCGTTCGTGCTCGACCTGCGCAATAACGGCGGCGGCTATCTTCAGGCTGCCGTTTCGGTGAGTTCGAAGTTTATCGCCGAAGGGCCGATCGTTTCAATCGAAACCAGCGGCAAGCATATCGATACGCTCGAAGCCGATGGAACGGCAATCTCGCCGGTTCCGCTGGTCGTGCTGGTCAACGGGTACACCGCATCGGCCTCGGAAATTACGACTGCGGCACTCAAAGAGAGCGGAACTGCGGTGGTGATCGGTACGAAGACTTTCGGAAAAGGCGTCGTGCAGACACTCTTCCCGCTGCGCGACGGCGGAGCCGTAAAGATTACGACCGCGCGCTACCTCACGCCGGAGTATCACTACATCAACCATAAGGGCATCATCCCCAATATCGTCGTCGCCGAAAATAAAGATGCGCAATTCGGGCGCCCGGCACACGACGTACAACTCAAACGCGCGATAGAAGTTTTGGATGGTGAAATATCCGCGCAAAACTCCGGAATAACGACGAAGCTCTAGCGCCTTGCACGCCGGCTAGCCGATTTCCGTGAACGTGACGCAATCATCGGGCGTCAGCCTCGCCCTGCGACGAGCGAGAGGGCGCTTGATGCTTGCAGCACTTCCACTGCTCTTCGCGCTGAGCGCTTGGAATCGATGTGATGCCGGCACGACCGGCGTCCTAAGAGGCTACGTCCGCGAGGCGAGCGGGCGACCCGTCGCAAACGCGCTGGTCACCGTCGCTTCTCCAAGTTACACCGGCAAAAGGTACACCGATCGACACGGATTCTACGTCTTTTTGACGCTGCCGCCCGATACATATTCAATCAGGGTCGTAAAAGCCGATACCTCGAATGCCTATGCGTTCGGAGCCGGAATAAACAGCGATCAAACGACGACGTTGAATTTTCGCTTCACTGCTTTTCGATCGTGCCCGGGCTTTACCGAAGTCACCGTCTCGTCAAGTCGAGGCGACGATGATTTTTCATCGCTCGACGTGCAGCGAATGGGCCGTTTTCCGTCGAGCATTGCGCCGCTCATCTATTTGCCGTTGGTGCCGGCAGGTCGGCAGCATTCCGGCTGCCTGTAGACGGCAGTCGGTTGCGATCGCCTTTCGACGATCGCAACTCGCTGCGATAGCGCGATCGGCGCTACGAGCTCTTCTTGCGCCCCGCCGTTGCGCTCGTCTTCTTCTTGGCCCCGCTCGCTGCGGGGCTTTTCTTTGCTCCGGCCTTTTTCGCCGGAGCTTTCTTCACCGTACTCGTCGCTTTCTTGGCGGGAGTTTTCTTCGCAGCAGTCGTCGTGGTTTTCGCGGCGGCGGCTTTCGGTGCCGTCGCTTTCTTCGTCGTGCTGCGTTTCACGGCGGGTTTCTCCGTCGCGGGCGGAGCGGGTAGCGCCGCGCGCTGAATCGCCGGAATCTCCGCGGTCACTTTGCCTGCCCGCGGACGACGAGCGCGCGCCGGCTTCGTCGGCTGTGGCTCTTCGTGCGGAGCGCGCAGATGCGGCGGCGGTGCTTCGACCGCCGGAGGCGTTGGTGCGGAGTAGCGCGCGATCGCACGCGAAGGCTCGGGCGGAACGATGCGTCCCGTCGGCTTGGCTGCACCGTCGCTGCCGACGCTAAAGAGCGAACGATCGGGAACGGGTGCCCCCGCGCCGGGAGCGCCTGTACCGGCACCACCGCGACCGCGACGCCCGCGGCGGCGACGGCGACGGCGGCCGCCCTCGGCGCTCGCGGCGCCGGCGGCATGCCCCCCACCGCCGAGCGGCGGAATGCTCTCGGGCTGAATATCCTCGTCGTCCTCCTCGTCGTCGGCATCGACGTGAACGGGTGCGGCGAGCGGCCGCGCCTGCGGCTGAATGCTCTCGGCCGAACCCGCCGCGCGCCCACGACCGCGGCGCCCGCGACGACGGCGACGGCGTTTTTCGTGCGACTCCGGCGCTCCGGCCTCGATCGCTCCATCTTCGGCGATAACGATCGCCGCTGCACTATGTTCGCCCTTGACCTCGGCAGCGAGCGCCGTATCGGCGGCCTCCTCTTCCTCGGTGATCGTCGTAATGCCGATCGGCGGGCGCGCCTGCGCGCTCGACGCTGCTTCGGCGGCGAGTTCTTTGAGTTGCGCGGTCTGTTCGGCGGCCGTGAGCGGGCCGCGGCGCTTCTTCGCGCGTCCGGCACCCGCACGACGGCGCTTCCCGCTCTCGTCGGCGATTGCCGCGCCGGCGGAGAGCAGATCGGCGACGACGTAGTCATCTGCGTCATCGATATCGAGAATGCGGATCTTCGCGGCGTTTCCGGCGTGGTTGGCCGCGTTTTCCACTTCGACGATGCGGTCGCCGACGAGCGCCGCTGCAGAAGTTGCGTTGGGCAAACGCCCCGGCAGCAACTGCACTTCGACTTCGTCGCCGACGCGAACGCGCGCGTCGGCAGTCGGCGCGTCGGCATGAAATTCCGTGCGGGTCCGCTCGGGATGAATCGCCGCGCTTGCACGCACGTGCACCGTTATGCCGAGATCTTTTGCAAGTTGCGCACACTCTTCTTCGTACCAGAACTCGAGTTGCGCGGCGACGCTCGGGGCGGCCTCGATGACCGCGTGGCGGTGGCGCCCCTCGACGGCATGCGCGCGTAGATGGCGCAATGCCTCGATTGCGACGGACTGCGACGACATGACCGTTCCCAGCCCCGCGCAGGTCGGGCACGTTCCGCGTAATTGTCCGGCAAGATCTTTGCCGACGCGCTTGCGCGTAAATTCCAACAGCCCGAGATTGGAGAACGATTGAATGGTCGCGCGCGTACGATCGCGCCGCAAACCGTCTTCGAGTGTTTTGAGCACTTTGTTGCGCGCGGATTCTGAACCCATGTCGATGAAATCGACGACGATAATGCCGCCGATATCGCGCAAGCGTACCTGGCGCGCGATCTCCGCGGCAGCTTCGACGTTGGTTTTTCCGATGGTATCTTCGAGATTCTTACCGCCGGTAAATTTCCCGGAGTTGACGTCGATCACGGTGAGCGCTTCGGTGGTTTCGATCACGATCGATCCGCCCGAGGGCAGATTGATCTTCGGGTTCATCAAGCGCTCGATTTCGAGATCGATGCCGTAATCGTGGAACAGCGAGCGGCCGCCGTTATAATATTCGATGCGGTCGAGGTATTGCGGCCCGAGTAATTGCAAGAATTCGCGAATTTTGCGGTGCTCTTCTTCGTCGTCGATATATACTTTGTCGACGTCGGCGGTGACGAAATCACGCGCCGCTTTGAAGACGAGATTCATATCTTTATGCAGCAACGACGGAGCCGCCGCGCGCTTAAAGACTTCGAGGATGCCGTGCCACATGCGAATCAGCACACCGAGATCGGCCATCAGTTCCGCGTCGCTGACGCCCGAGGCAGCGGTACGTACAACCGTCGCCATACCCTCGGGGCGAATGCGCTGCATGACTTTTTTCAGCCGCTCGCGTTCGCTTGCAGATTCAATCTTGCGCGAAACGCCGGAATACTTGCCGGTCGGCATGAGGATGAGGTAACGCCCCGGCAGCGAGATATTCGTGCTGATGCGCGCGCCTTTGAGGCCGCGCGGCTCCTTGACGATCTGCACGAGGATTTCGTCGTTGCGTTTTACTTTTTCGCCGATCGTAAAACCGCTATGCCCTTGGGTGATTTCGACATCACCGATGTTGAGCGGCTGTTTATTTATGTCGTCGACGTAAAGAAAGGCATTGCGGCCCAGGCCGATGTCGACGAACGCTGCGCCCATACCTGGGAGCACGTTGTGAACCTTGCCTTTGTAAATCGAGCCGATAACTTTCTCTTCACGCTCGATGTAGAGTTCGGCAAGCTCGCCGTCCTCCATAATAGCAACCCGATTTTCCCACGGGTCGCTCGAGATCAGAATCTCGTTGCGCACGTATCAATTGTCCTTCTGGCGGGCGCACCGGCCGCCCGGCTACCGCTCAATCGCGCGACCCTGCGGTGCTACCCGGGATCGCGACTTCGGCGAGTTCGCCTGTGACGGGCCATGCGCGCGACGCGCGTAAAATACTTTTCGCTCGACGGCGGATCGCAAAGATGCGACTCGCTTCGTCGGCTTAGGCCCGCACTTCACGCCGTAGGGGCGCTTCACCTTTGTTTCAAGGAGGATTCGCGAAAGGATTCCTGCAGCGCCTCCGGCGTCGGGAAGGGCGTGAGGCGCTGGAGACTGAGACGTTTCTCTACTTCGACGTTCTTGCGGCGCCCGCCGATATCGATGCGTAGCGCGTGCAACGGCAACGTGCGCAGAAACTCGATCGTCGCTTGGAGATCGAGGCGCCAGCAGCCCTCGAGCGCGAGTTCGCGCAGCATCGGCAGCGCCGCCAATGCTTCGATCGATTCCAACGAATCGCAGCGCGTACATTCGATGCGCTCGAGCGCGGTGCCGGAGCGAAAGCGCTCGAGCGTTCGCAGCGGGACGCCGATCGCGCGGAACGTCCGCAGGCGCGGCCCGATCTGCAGCGCGTCGGCGGGGAGATTTGCTACCGAGAGCGTGGTGAGAGTCGGGTGCGCGAGCAGCGGCGCGGTATCGTAGCTGCCGCGATCGATTGCCAGGATCTTCAACGGCAGCGCAAGCAACGCGTCGAGCGATCCGCCGCCGCCGTTGAGCCGCAGCGCGCGGAGGTGCGGCGGCAATGCGATATCGTCGAGCTGAGCACCGCCGAGTACGAGCGACTCCACGGCCGCCGCGATACGCTTGTCTTGCAGCAACGAAAGCCCACCGAAGGAGAGTTGCAACGTTAACCGACGCTCGCGCGCAATCTCTGCCAGCGCATCGCACACGGCGCGCCCGGGAAGAGCCGCGGCGGCAAAGCGCGTTCCCTCGGGTGCATCGATCATCGAGCGCAGCGGCGTTGCATCGTGCAGTTCGATGCTGCGCATCGGCGCCGCTTCGCTCACGCGTTTCCGAGAACGCCGCGGTCCTTCTGGGCGTAGATATTCATCAGCACGCCGACGGCGGCAAAATTCGTCAACATCGCCGACCCGCCGTAGGAAAGAAAGGGCAGCGGAATGCCCGTGATCGGCATGATACCGACCGTCATACCGATATTCACCAGCATGTGAAAGAGCAGCATCGCGGTAATTCCGGAGGCGAGCAAAAGGCCGAAGCGATCTTGCGCGCCGTGAATCGCGCGAATGCCGCCGTAGATAATCGCACCGTAGAGCGCGAAGAGGCCGAGAACGCCGACGAGACCGAGCTCTTCGGCGAGCACGGTGAAGATAAAATCGCGCGAGTGTTCCGGGACGAACGAGAGTTGCGTCTGCGTTCCGTGGAAGAGCCCGCGACCGAAAAATTCTCCGTTCCCGACGGCAATTTTCGCTTGATTCAAGTTATATCCGGCGCCTTGCGGATCGGCCTTCGGATTGAGAAAGACCAATAATCGCGCCTTCTGAAAGGGCTTGAGCACCAGGTTCGTCCCCGCAGTGATCGCACCGGCAACGAAGAGCCCGGCGCAATAGAGCGCAAACCCGATGAGTCGCGGCAAGCCGAAGAACAATTGCGTCGTCAGAATCGCCAAGAGTACGAGCGAGGTGCCGAAATCCGGTTGCTTGAGGACGAGGATCGCCGGCACCGCAAAGGTGAGAAGCGGTTTCCACATATCGCGCAGACGCGTGTAGTCGCCGCGCGCGAGTACCGCCGCACCGGAGATCGCGAGAAAAAGCTTTGCGAATTCCGAGGGTTGGAATGTGCCCAGCGGCCCAAGCGAGATCCAGCGTTGCGCGCCGAGCGCGCGGTGGCCGATCACAACGATTGCCAGCAATAAGAGAAGATTCAAGATGTAGATCGCCGGTGCGAAGCGCTGCCAGACGCGATAGTCGATGCGCGCGCAGAGCAACATGACGGGAACGCCGACGGCGATATAGAGCAGTTGCTTGAGATACTCCGGCCCCGCTTGGGGGTTGTGCAGATCGGCCGAGCGGATCAGCACCACGCCGAGCAAGCTCGCCCCGATTGCGCCGATGATCAGCGGCCATGCGATGCGATAGGAAGAATCGCGACCGAGGCGCGTTACGATCGCGCTCATAATGCGAGAATGCTGCGAAAGGTAAGATTGATGCGCGCGTGTTGCACGTGGGGCTCTTTCGGAACCGAGTGCCGCCATAACTGCTGGCTTGCCCCGCTCATCAGCAGCAGGCTCCCGTTGCAAAGGTCGAACGCGTGGCGCTCGCCGCTCGCTTTAGCCTTGATGTAAAAACGGCGCGTCGCGCCGAGGGAGAGCGAGGCAATCGTCGGCATCGGCCCCAATTCGCGCTCGTCGTCGCTATGCCAACCGATGGAATCGCGTCCATCGCGATAGAGATTTGCCAATACGCTGTTAAAGGGCGCGCCTGCATGGGCGCTGACGCGATCGCGGAGAGCCGCGAGCTCGGGCGTCCACGGGAGCGGCTCGTGCGCGATCCCGGAGTAGCGATAGGCTGCGTCGGAGTCGCCGTACCACGCTTCCAGGCGCGGGATGGGGCGGCGTACACCGAAGAGCGCAATCGTCGGCTGCGTCCACGCGATATCGTGAAGGAGGCGCGCGAAAAGATCGCGCGCCTCGCTCTCGCTCAGAAAGTGAGGCTCGAATGCGAAGCCTTCGATCTTCGCCGCGAGCGCGCGACTCACGCCGGAGCGCGTTGCGCTTTCTTGCGTCGCTTCCTTTGCTGTAACGGTGCCGGCCCCGCTGCAAGCGGCTCGGCGGCGCTCGCCGATGCGGCGGGTTCGGGTACTCGCTCGGGCGCGCGTTCGCTCGGGCGCGCAACGCCGAGAATCGGAACATTCGCCATCATCGCCAGTGCGTGGTCGTGACGTTCGAAATCGACTTCGACTTTTTCGCGATCGACCTCGACGTAGCGCGAGATCACTTCAACGAGCTCCCGTTTCATCGCGTCGATCATTTCGGGCGCAAGCGCGAGGTGATCGGTCATCAGCACTAATTGCAAGCGTTGCTTTGCGGTCGCTCCGGAATCGGATGGTCCGAAGAGGCGTTTGAAAAACTCAATCATGCTTTGCCTCCGAAGAACGCGCCGAGGCGTCCAAAAAACGATTCGCGCGCTTCGACGGTCGGAGCGGCAACATCTTCGCCGGCGATCTTCGCCGCCATCGCGTGATACGCAGCGCCCGTGGCTGCGTCGCGCCGCAACGCCAGCGGCTCGCCCTTGTTGGTCGTGATGATGATTTCGGGTTCGTCGGCAATCACGCCAAGCAACGGCAAGCGCAGGATGGCGTTGACATCTTCGACCGAGAGCATCTTGCCGCGCTTGACGAGCTGCGGGCGCAGGCGGTTGACGATGAGCTGCGGTTTGAAGCGATTGCCGAGCAAGCCGATCACGCGGTCGACATCGCGCACCGCCGAAACCTCCGGCGTGCAGACGACGATCGCTTCTTGAGCGCCGGCAACGGCGTTGCGAAACCCGTGTTCGATACCCGCCGGACAATCGACGAGCACGTAATCGAAACGCTCGCGTAAACGCTCGATCAATGCCGTCATCGCCTCGGTGGGGACTTCGTCTTTTTCCCGATTTTGCGCCGCCGCGAGCAACATGAGCGACTCGTTGTATTTCGAAGCGACCAGCGCTTCGTCCAAGGTCGCGCCGCCCTCGATAACGTCGAGCAAGTGATGTTTCACCCGGCTCTCGAGCCCGAGTACGATATCGAGATTGCGCAGACCGACATCGGCATCGACCAGCGCGACCCGCGCGCCTCGCATTGCCAGCGCCGTACCGAGATTGGCGGTGGTCGTCGTCTTACCGACGCCGCCTTTCCCGGAGGTGATGACGATCGCTCGGCCGCGCGCCGCAGGCACCGCGGCTTCTTCGATTTCAGGTTGACGTTCGTGCATGGTTTACCCCGTCGTGATCGCGCCGATGAGGCGCTTGAAGAAGGTTGGCTTCTCGAAACTCGTGATCGGAATATCCTCGCCTTCGAGGCGACGAGCGATTTTATCGTAAATCGTCCGTAGACGATTGCTTTCGTCGAGCACGATCGGCTCGCCGCGATTGGTGGTATCGATGATCTCCTCGTCGTCGGGAATGACGCCGACGAGCGTTGCATTGAGAACCTCGCAGACATCCTCGACGGCCAGCATATCGCCGCTGCGCACCATCTCCGGGCGCAGGCGATTGATGACCAGCGAAATCGGCATCGGCACTTCGAGTAGTTTTCCGATGACCCGGTCGGCGTCGCGAATCGCGCTGACCTCCGGCGTCGTCACGACGAGCGCCTCTTTCGCTCCGGCGACCGCATTCCGAAATCCGGTTTCGATGCCGGCGGGGCAATCGATGAGCACGAAGTCGGCAAATTCGTCGAGCCCGGCGATGACCTGCGCGAATTGCTCGGCGGTAATCGCTTCCTTTTCGCGCGTCTGTGCGGCGGGCAAAATTGCGAGCGAATCAAAGCGCTTGTCTTTGATGAGCGCCTGACGCAGTTGGCAACGCCCCTCGGCGACTTCGACGATATCGAAAACGATGCGTTTTTCGAGGCCGAGCACTAAATCGAGATTTCGCAAGCCGATATCCGCATCGACGAGTACGACGCGGTGGCCCCGTTTTGCTAACGCGGCACCAAGGTTGGCAGTCGTCGTTGTCTTTCCAACGCCGCCTTTACCGGAGGTTACGACGATACGTCGCGTGCTCACATTACCAACTTTCTTCTTTACTGAAGGGAACGACGACGATTTTTCCATCGCGCACGCACGCCGTTTCCGGCTCGGGTTTCTTTCCGCGTCGCGCCGAACTCTCCGCTGCGATTGCCGTTGCAATGCGTAACTGCGTCGGCACCAATTCAAGCGCTCGCACTCGCGCCGAGACGTCGCCCTGCGCGCCGGCATGCGCAACTCCGGCAAGCCGACCGTAGACGAGAATGTCGCCGCTGGCGATGAGCTCGGCACCGGGATTGACGTCGCCGATGACGACGATGTTGCCGATCTGCTGCAGCGACTGCCCGCCGCGCAACGTGCCGACGTGATAGAGCGTTCCCGGCGCACTTTCGACCAAGCGCAGCGCGGGCGCATCCTCGCCTCCGACCCGCTTGAGATCGAGGCGACGGACGCTTGATTCACCGGCGCGGCGACGCGAAGCGATATCGGCGCGGGCGCCGTCGAAATCGGCCTTCAGCGAGCGCGCCGACTCCGAGAGTTCGACCACCCGGCTGCGCCGCGGTTCCCGGCGTGGGTGCGGCGCGGCGGCCGACGCAAGGCTCTCTTCGAAGGGGGCGGCGAGCGCCGCGGCGGTCGCGGCGATCGCCGCTCCCCCGAGGACGCGCCTGAGCGAGATATTGCGACCGGCAAGAAGCGCCTGCAGGTACTCGCGCTCGCTCTCGCTCGGCGGAGTATCGCCGAAGCGCAGCGTCGCCTCGCAATCGCGGTAGAAGGCCTCTGCGGCGCCGAGTTTGCTCGCGAGTTCGGCGAGCGCCTCACCGAGATTTCCGCCCTCCAGCGCAATCTCGATCCCCCAACTGCGCCCGCGCAACAACGCGCTCACGCTCTCGCTCGTCCCGTCATCGACGGCGGGTTCCCGCCGGGCTCCCGCGAACCCCTTCCCCATCCACAGCTCGCTCGCAAGAAGCTCGCTGTTCTCCCGCCTCCATCCCCATCCAACTCACAGATTCCCAGCGTAACGTCAAGCCACTCTTCCCACGTTCTAAGCGTTAGAATGTTATGGTCGCCAAGCAAGCCCTTAGCCCGATAGAGGTCCGCGCAATGTTTCTTCGCCGCCTGCTCCCCATCGCCACGATGTTCTCGCTCCTGCTCACCTGCATGCCCGCACCCGCGCAAGCGATGACGGCACAGCAAGAGGTACAGATGGGGCGCCAAGAGGACGAGCAGATCGTTCGCAGCAGCATCATCGAAACCGATCCGCTGCTCAACCGTTGGGTGAACCACGTCGCGCAAAAGCTCTGGCAACAAGTTGAACGCAAAGAGCTCCCGTATAACGTCAAGATCATCAACGCTCCCGACATCAACGCATTTTCGACGCTCGGCGGCTACGTATACGTCGATGAGGGGCTTCTCGATTTCGTGCAATCGAGCGACGAACTCGCAGGTGTGCTCGGCCACGAAACGGGGCACATCGAGCGAAATCACGTTATTTCAATGCAGGCGAAGGTAACGGTTCTCAACGCGCTCTTTACGATCGCATCGATTTTCTCTCCACTTGTTTATCAATTCGGGAATATTGCCGAGGCGGGAATCGTCGCCAAACTCTCGCGAGACGACGAATTGCAGGCCGACCGATACGGATTACAGTTGATGGCGCGCGCCGGTTACGACCCGCAGGCCATGCTTTCCATGATGCGTCACCTCGGCACGCTCGAAGCGCAACACAGCGACCTCATCACGAAGTATTTAGCCAACCATCCACCGGCAAACGTGCGTGTCGCGCATCTTATCGGCTATCCCGAACTCGATCCGACGAAGGTAACGCCGCAGCAGCGCTTGGTGCAAGCGCTCAGCGACGCCGATCGCGCCCGCTATAGCATTGCCGCTAGCGAGCTCACGGCGCTCCTACCGCAAATTCCAAATAATCAGGAAGCGCTGCTCAAGCTTGGGCAGATGCAACTCGCGCTCGGCCTCACCTCGAAGAGCGAGCAGACATTGGAAGAGGCGGCGTCGGTCGGCGACCCGCAAGCGAAACAACTCGCGCTCGCGCGGCTCGCCGCAGTCCAGAAAGTTCAGGTAGAGAGCGTCGATCTGTTGCATCCGCATTTAACACCGTTGCGCGTGGATCTGGCTACGGCGAAGTCGCAACTTGAATCCTCGGCGACGAATATTTCGACACGCGCCGCCGAAGGCCGTAATCAGCTGAAAGCATTGCAGTCTCGTCTCTCTGCGCTCAATTACGACGTCCCCAACATCGGCAATGTCCCGATGCGGCCGGGATCGCGGCTCGCGTCGGTCAGTAATACCATCGAAGCGATGGGCGCAGCGCTTAATTTAGCACTGGCGAACATTCAGGCAGTCGTCGGAAGCCAAGGCGTCGGCTCACTCGAACCGAAGAAAACCTTCGGTGTACTCGAAGACCAGCAGTTAATTTTGCGCGATCTTTCTGCGCCGTTGAAGGTGTCGCCGATACCCAGTTCGTCGGTTGCGATCTTCTCCGATTATCCGACGATGCTCGCCGAACTCTCGCGCTCGCAGTCGGATATGCTTGGAGCGGTCGATGCGTCGCGTGCTTCCGCGCTCTTACTCGACGGCTCGATCGGTCGACTCGATGAGTTTTTCCGGCAATTCGTTGGGGTCCGTCTCAATTTTAACGGCGATCTCAACAAACAAGATTACGATGAGTTGCTTCCGTACCTCAAGAATGCGCTTGCATCCGTCAACGCAGCGGCAATCGCCAGTTCGAAGGCCGACCAGCTCTTCAATATGGCTCGCTCCCGACAGCTTTCGGTCCGCATCACCATGCTGGGCCTCGGCACCTCGCCGCAGCGTTACGCCTCGCTCCGCTATGCGTTGAAACAACGCTTCGGGAACTCGGGTATCTCTTACAGCAAGATGATTGCAGAGAACCTCACCCCCGGCCAAGTGACCACCGCATCGATTCTTGCCTCGGATAAAGGCGAAGCGATCCGCGACGTCATTGCCGACGCAAAAGCCAAGGGGTTGCCGTTGGTTGACGAAGCGAACGCTCAGGATATGCACGCGTGGCCGCTGGAGATTTTTATGGGATTGACTTATCTCGATTACACCGATAATCCGCAGCGAGAGATTAGTGGCGGCTAATTTTGCATCGGCGCTCGGTGCCGATGTGGTGAAGATGGTTCGCAAAGGGGTCGACATGCACGGCGTGCGCGCGCATGCGCAACTGCCGTTTCGCATCGTTCTCGCCGGCGACCCGGCCGCAGTCTCGAGGGTGCGTTCGATATTGCTTGCCGGCAACGAAGGAGAGCGGCTCGCCGACGCGGCGCGTTGCGTGGAGACCTATAGCGCGGCGTGCGTCCCAACGCGCGAACTGAAAGCGGTACTTTATATCGGCGGCGTCGAGCAAGTGATCGACGCGCATTTATTGGAGTTGCGAGCGCTCCGCGTGCCGATCTTCGCGATTGCGGTCGGCGCAACGAGCGACCACACGCCGGAGCGTGTACCCGCTGCGGACGAAGTCGGCAACTATAACCTCACCGAGCTCAGCGCAGAGTCTTTACGCGCGCACGTTTTTCCGCACCTCGTACGCGCGGCAAAGGGCGTCGAGGTGGCGCTCGGACGGCGTCTTCCGGTGTTGCGCGACATCGTCGCCACGAAGATCACCCAAGATGCGGCGAAGAATGCGGTGAAGATCGCGGTGGCGAGCGGGCTCGTCGATCACGTGCCGATTCTTGGTTTAGCGCTGGGCGCGGTTGCGTCGGCAGGCGATACCGTCGCGATCACCGGCTTGCAGATTGCGTTGATGATGCAGATCGAGGCGACCTACGGGCGAGACCCGGATTTCCGACGGCTCTGGGAGTTGCTGCCGATTATCGGCGGCGGCCTGGGCTGGCGGACGCTCGCGCGCGAACTCTCCGGTTTTATGCCGGTCGCAGGCGTGCCGATCAAAGGTGCGATCGCCTATGCCGGAACGATCGTCGTCGGCGAGGGAATCAGTTTCCTCATCGCGCACGGGCGACCGATGAGTAAGGAGCAGGCAGCGCAACTCTACGTTCGGACGAAGAACGACGCGCTACAAGCGGGGCGCAATTTGTTCGAACGCTTTCGGTCGCGCGAGTCCTAACGCTGCTCCGCGCGATCTATCGCTACCCGGTGAAGAGCCTGCGCGGCGAATCGCTTGCGCAGGCGGAGATCCTTTCGAGCGGAATCGCCGGCGACCGCGCCGCTGCGCTGATCGTCGCGAGCGGACACGCGCGCACTGGAAAAGCCTATCGCGGAAAAGAGGACGAGCGACTGCACCGCATCGACGATCCTACGACGGCGAGCGCTGCAGCCGCCGAGCGCGGTGTTACGTTGCGTCACGAGACGGCGGCGCCGCATTACTTCGATGATTCGCCGATCTCGTTGGTGACAGCCACGTGGCTTGAGGATGCGCAGCGCATCTGCGGGCGAGAGCTCGACGTGCGCCGTTTTCGCCCGAACCTGGTAACCGATGCGATCGCGGGCGCGCAGTGCGAAGGCGATCTCATCGGTGCGGAGTTGCGCGTCGGGGAGCAGGTGCGCTTGCGGGTCACAAAGGCGATCCGGCGCTGCGTGACGATCACCTACGATCCGGCGAGCGATGCTGTCGACCCCGGTATTCTCCGCTCGCTCGCGCAGGATCGCGCAGCGACGTTCGGCGTCTACTGCGAGGTGCTCGTTCCGGGGACGGTTGCGCTGGGAGAGAGACTGCTTCGGTCGTAAACTCGTTCGAACGGGGAACGTTCGTCGGTATGGAGAGCGAACGCGGCTTCTCGCTGCTCGAGGTGCTCGTAGCGTTAGGGATCGGAACGATGGTGCTGCTCGGCGCCGCCGATGCAACCTTCGGCATGCTGCACGCTCGCGCGACCGCGGCCGCACGCTTCAACGACCGCGCGGCGATCGCCGCACTGATCGCCGCGATTCGCAGCGATAACGAGACGGCGACCGGATTCACGATTCCCGCGACCGACAGCAGCGCTCTGCCGAACCTCGATGCACACGCGTTCGAATTGCGCACGCGCGCTGCCGGGCTCGCCGAGCAGATCGTCGAGTACCGTTGGGTCGCAGCCGATGCGACGCAGCCACCGCGCGTACTGCGCAGCCTCATCGACGCAAGCGGAGCGAGCGCGCCGACGGTGACGCAGAGCTACGCCGGAATTACCGCGCTCTCCGCGCGGAGCATCGCGCTCTCCGCGCTCTCCGCGCTCTCCGGCGGCGGAAGCGACGCCGATCCGCTCTTCGCGGGCGCGACGCTGCACGACGTCACGATCGATCTCGGTGATGGCGCCAGCGCGGGCAACGCTTTGCTCGCGGTCACGATCGCAACCGCGCACGCGCTGCGCACGCTGCGGTTAGCGAACCTCGCCGCGCCGACGCGGTTCACCTACGTGTTGCAGTACACGCCGGCGCCGTAGGTTAGGCCAGCTCTTCTTGCGGAAGGGATCCGAAAACGCGGCCCAGATAATCGCAGGCATGAACACGGCGCGTTTCTTTACCGCTTCCTTGCTTGCATTCTTTGCCTTAGGACCACTCGCAGCGTGCGCATCCGGCAAGAACGACGTTGCCGGATCGATCGACGTAGGCGGCGTCAAGCGCACGTACGTTGCACACGTGCCCGCGCATCTCGGCGCGAGTGTCCCGCTCGTCTTCGCGTTCCACGGCCGCGGCGGCGACGGCGCAGAACAATCGCGCCTGAGTCGCCTCGATACCCTCGCCGACCGCTATGGCTTTATCGTGCTCTATCCCAACGGCCTTCGGCGCGAGTGGAACGACGGTGACCCGGGCAACGGCGGCGCGGACGACGTTGGATTCGTACGCGCGCTGATCGCCGATTTCTCGAAGCGCTATCCCATCGACCGCAAACGCATATACGCGACCGGCTTCTCAAACGGCGCGACGTTCACGCAATACCTCGGGTGCGTGCTGTCGTCGCA
>DAIBFU010000023.1:0-20734 GCA_027422105.1 Vulcanimicrobiota bacterium
GCGAGCGGAAATCACGGCTACTTCTACGTGCAGATTCCCAACGGCGGCACGATCGAGATCGTCTCGAATCTCGATGCGATGGCGCAGGCGCCGAGCAACAATCCGCCGAGCTGGCCGTGGGTTGCCACCGGCAACTACGTCTACGTGCAAGGCCGCTACTACTACGACAACGCGAGCAGCCAAGGCATCGATTGGACCGAAGACGACACCGGATCGTGGCCCTATATCGGCTACGTCGCCGTCTGCGATTCAAGCGCGAATAATTGCGTGAAGTACTGGTAGAACGACCCCGACTCGGGCTGACACCTCCGTCAGCCCGAGCAGCAACCTGTCAGCCCGAGTAGGCCCGCAGGGCCGTATCGAGGGCCCGAAATCTGTCAGCCCGAGTACAAAGCTGTCAGCCCGAGTAGGCCCCCCTCGACAGGCTCGGGGTAAACTCCGAGGCCGTATCGAGGGCCCGGGCGAGGTTTCAGCCAGCCCACGTGCGGAATCCACCTGTATGCGCTCCGCAATTTCTGTCGCCACTCGCTCCGTCGCCGCGCTCGTCGCGTGCGTGCTTCTCGCTTCTTGCTCCGGACGCATCGGCAACGGGAAGAGCGGGCTCTGCGATAACGCGGGGTATCTCGCCGCGCGCAAAATCGCGCACGCCCGCACCGAGGTGACGATCTGCGGCACCGTCGTGCGCGTTCGAACCGCGCGTCGCACGCGAAGCGGTTTGCACCTCTGGTTTTACGTGCGCGTCGCGCCGCACGTCGTAGCGCGCGTGATCGCCGACGAGAGCGTGCTCGGCCCGCTGCTCGTTCGCGTCGGCGACAAGGCCGAGGTGCAAGGGCGATTCTTTCGCGATCGCGACGGATTCGACGGCATCGATTGGACGCATCGCGTCAGCGGCACCCATAGTTCGTGGAGTACGCCCGGCTTCGTCGTTATCAACGGCATCGAATATCGCTAACGCACGACGGCATCTCTGTCACGCCGAGTAGCTGCCCCCTGTCACGCCGAGTAGCTGCCGAAGGCAGCGTATCGAGGCGCCGATCTACCCCGAGTAGCTGCCCCCTCGACAGGCTCGGGGTAAACTCCGGAGCCGTATCGAGGGAGCGCCGCACTTTACGGTGATGTAAAAGCGCACAGAAGAGCGATGAAATGAAAAACTACCATGTCTATATGCTTGCGTGCGCGGACGATACGATCTATATAGGGGTCACTGGAAATATCGAGCGACGACTCGCCGAACATACGATGGGCGTCGACCCGGCTTGCTATACGTTCCAACGGCGTCCGTTATCTCTGCTTTGGAGTACGACGTATTATAACGTTGTTGAAGCAATCGAGTGCGAAAAAAAATTGAAGCGATGGTCGCATGGCAAGAAAATGGCACTCGCCTTAGGGAATTGGGACGAAATAAAACGGCTCGGACGAAAAAAGTGGAAGATGTAGTAGCTGCCGCGTGTATCTCTGTCATCCCGAGTAGCTGCCGCGTGTGTCTCTGTCATCCCGAGTAGCTGCCGAAGGCAGCGTATCGAGGGAGACGCAATTTGTGCAAATGCTTCCCTCGATACGGCCCCTGCAGGGGCCTACTCGGGATGACAGTGGCACACTGCTACTCGGCGTGACAGAGGGCAGCTACTCGGGATGACAGTGGCGCTAATCGCTTCGAGCGATCCTGCGTTCGATAAACTCGGCGAGCGCGGCGGCAGACGCTTCGACGCTCTCGTGTGCGGTGTCGATGACGAGGTCGGGGCTCGTAGGAATTTCGTACGGCGATGTGATGCCGGTGAAACGTTCGAGCTCGCCGGCGCGCGCGCGACGATAATGCCCTTTGACGTCGCGCCGTTCGGCGGTGGCGAGATCGCAGGCGACGTAAATCTCGGCGAAATCCGCGGAGCAGGCAGAGCGCGCGCTTTCGCGATCCGCTGCATACGGCGAAATCAGCGCGGTGAGCACGACGATCCCGGCGTCGGCGAAGAGCCCGGCGAGCGCGGCCGTCCGGCGCACGTTCTCGCGACGATCCTCTTCGGTGAAGCCGAGGTCGACGTTGAGCGAGGTGCGTAAGGTGTCGCCGTCGAGAACGTAGACGTGGCGCCCACGATCGAATAACATCCGCTCGACGCGCATCGCAATCGTCGATTTTCCCGAACTTGGTAAACCGGTGAGCCAGAAAACATATCCGCGATGGCCGTTGCGCGCGCCGCGTTCTTCGCGGCCGACCTGCGAACGCGCCGCGACGACGTTCGTCGCGCCCTCGCCTCGTGCCGCAGCTGCCAGCGCGCGAACCTTTCCGCCGGCGACGACGCGCCCTTCATCGAGAAGAATGAATCGCGAGATACTCGACGACGGCAGATCGGGGTCGGCGGCGATCGTTTCGCGCGCGACTAACGCGACCGCAGCAACATCGCCCGCAGCGATCTCGTTTGCCGTGCGCCCGCGCCCATCCTCGGGATCGAAAGTTTCCTCGATGCGTGCGACCGTTACCGCGATCTCACGCGTGCCCAGACGCATGCGGAGATTCGTTCCCGCGCGCGCGGGGCGCTCGCCGAGCCACAGCAACGTCGCGTACAGCGAATGCCCGGTCTTCGGCCCGGAATCCTCGTGCGTTGCGACCGCGCCGCGATCGACGAAGATGCGCTCGTCGAGTTCCAGCGCGACCGCCGCACCGGCCGATGCGCTCCCCACCTCGTCGGGCCAGCGCACGATACGCGCGACGCGCGCCGTCGTGCGCAGCGGCCAAAACGTGAGCGCGTCGCCGCGCGTGATACGGCCGCAGTCGATGCGCCCGACGATCCAGCGCGTCGAACCGCGACGATAGACATCTTGCACCACCATCCGCAGCGGTGCATCGGGATCGCCGCGCAGCGTTGGGAGCGCTTCGATCTCCGCAAGCAGCGTGCGGCCGCGCCACCACTTCGTCGTATCGCCGGGCCGCGCGAGGTTTGCGCCTTCGCGCGCGGCGACCGGGAGCATCGCGAGCGGCGCGAGCTCGAGTTCGCGCAGAAACGCATCGGCCTCGGCGGCGCGTTCGTTGTAGCGCGATTGCGGGTCGTCGACGAGATCGAGTTTGTTGATTGCAACGAGCACCGACGTAAAACCGAACCAGCGCAAAAAAAGCGCCTGACGGCGCGTCTGTGCGGTGACGCCTTCTTCGGCGGAGATAACGAGCACCGCAGCATCGACCTCCGATGCGCCGCTCACGAGGTTGCGAATGAGTTCGCGGTGCCCCGGTGCGTCGACGAAAACGATCTCGCGGTTCGGCGTTGTGAGCCAGATGCGCGAACTGTCGAGCGTGATTGCTTGGTCGCGCTCGATCTGGAATGCATCGAGCAGAAACGAATACTCCATCGGCACGCCGCGCCGCTCGCTCGAACGCTCCATCTCTTCGATCTTCGCTTGCGGAACGTAGCCGCAATCGAGCATCAAGCGCCCGAGGATCGTCGATTTACCGGCGTCGACATCGCCGAACATTACGACGCGCAGCGCGCTCACATGTACCCCCCGGCGCGCAGCCGCTCGAAGGCGTCTTCGCTCTCCCCGTCCATCGCGCGTCCGGCACGTTCGGGTTCGCGCGTGGTTGCGAGCTCGGCAACGATCTTTTCAATCGTGTCGGCATCGCTGCGAATCGGAAAGGTAATGTTACTCTCGCCGAGCGACCGATAGCGTTGCCCGTTACGCGCGAGATAGAGCGGAACGAACGGAATCGCTTCGGCTTGCGTGTAGCGCCAGATATCGCGTTCGGTCCAATGCAGCAGCGGATGCACGCGCACGTGCGCGCCGTCGGGAACCTCGGTTGAATAATAGTCCCATAACTCCGGCGGTTGCCGCTGCGGATCCCAGGAGCCGTCGCTGCTGCGCGGGCTGAAAATCCGTTCCTTCGCGCGTATCGCCTGCTCGTCGCGACGGATGCCGAGAATGACGGCGCGGTAGCGCTCGCGTTCGAGCAGCGCACGTAACCCGGCGGTCTTTCGCGCCGCATGGCGCGCCGCCGGCGGAAGGCTCGGGTCGATACCGCTCTCGGGCGGACAGATCTCGTTGATGACGGGGAGCTTCCACTCGCGCACGAGCCGATCGCGAAAGGCATAGACCTCCGCGAACTCCATGCCGGTATCGAGGAGCACCAACGGAAAGGGGACCTCGCCGAGAAAGGCTTTGCGCACCATCCAGAGCAGCGCGGTGCTGTCTTTTCCGATCGACCAGAGCATCGCCGGGTTATCGACGCGCGCGAACGCCTCACGGAGAATGTAGATGCTCTGCGATTCCAACGCCTCGAGATCGTCGGGTAACTGCGCGCGCGTCATGACACCGCGCAGCCTTGGCCTCCGTTGCGCGCCGCTCCCCCCTCGTCGGGGCGAGCGGCGCACGAATTCGGAGCGGGCGGTGCTAGCCGCGGACGGCGATTTTCTTCGGCTGCGCCTTCGGGTGCAGCGGCAGCTTCAGCGTCAGCATGCCGTGCTCGACGCTCGCCTCGATGCGATCGCTATCGATCTCATCGGGCAGCGAGATCGTCCGGGTGAAATTCCGGCGCTCGTTCTTGCCGACGACGTTGAGGATGCCGTCGTTGACGGTCGCTTCGATCTGTTCGGGGCTGAAGCCCGGAACCGGGAGTTCGAGTTGGTAGCCTTCCTCGTTCCGTTCGACCTCGAAGGACGGGCCCTGGGGCAGGTTGCCGACGAGACCGCGGAACGGGTCCCAGTTCAGCAGATCCAGCGCGCTGCGGAGGCCGGGGCGGAGGCTGGGGCGTTCGATGGTGGTGAGCTCGCTCATGGTGGTGCTTCTCCTTACTTAGCAATCATGGCAGTTGAGTGCCAATATATATAACTCCGCCGCAATAAAAAAGTTTCGCGATTTCAACATGGTGGTGTTCCAAAAAACGATTTGAGGAGAGGATTGCTGCGCTGCTCGTGCAACCTCAGACCATAGCGACGTTCCTCCCGGCGGCAACCAAGCGTTGCACGGGGACGAACGGCGTTCGTATTTTGAAGGAGGCTGGTTCATGCGCTACGGGATTCACTGGCGTTTATTATTGGTTCCGTCGTTACTCGCAGCCCTGGCGGGTTGCGGCGGCGCGGGCGCAGCCTCGGGGCCGAGTGCCTTGCCGCCCGGAGGCGCCGGGGTTTCCTCACCGGGAGCCCAAGCGAGTGCGCATGTCGTGATCGCGATTCCGCAAACGACGGCGAGCACCGGGCGCGCCCCGGCTTACGTCTCTCCGGCGACGCAATCGATCTCGGTCGCGGTCGATGCCGGCGCTCCGACCCTCCAAAATCTCTCCCCGAGCTCGCCCAACTGCTCGAGTGCGGGCGCGGCCTATCCGCTGAACTGCACCGTTCCGGTCAGCGCCACGGCAGGCTCGCATACCCTCACCTTCATCACCTACGATCAACCGAACGGCGCCGGGAACAAACTCTCGGCGAACAGCATCTCCGTCACCTTCGTCACCGGGCAGAACCCGGCGATTCCCGTCGTCCTCGCCGGCGTTCCCGCCTCGTTTCAGCTAGATCCAGCGAGTGCAGCGTCGTCGAGTACGATTTTCGGCAGCGCGAGTGCGGGCTATCGGTTTTTAATGGGCGCCGGCGCGAAGATTCTCGTCGTAGCGCTCGATGCCGACGGCAACTATATCGTCGGCCCCGGCGCGCCGACCATCGCCGCTTCGTTGACCGGGGTAACCGCGGGCTCGGGCATCGCGATCTCCCCGGTGGCCGGCGGCAATCCGAATCTCTTTACGCTTTCGTCGACCAGCGCCGGCGCCGCGACGCTCGCGCTCTCCGCGACCCCGTCGGCGGCGCTCGCGGGAAGCGCGCTTACCGCCAACGTCCCACTTTCCGCGGCGGCGCTGGTGACGACGGTCGCCGGCAATGCCGGCGTAACGGGGCTCGTCGATGGTACCGGAACGACCGCGCGGTTTAGCGGTCCTTACGGCGTCGCCTACGACTCCGCAAACGGCAACATCTACGTCGTCGATAGTTGCACGATTCGGGAAGTGACGCCGGGTAATGGAACGGCGAATAGCGCGACGGTTACCACGATCGCCGGAAGCGCGACCTGCGGCCGTGTCGATGGCACCGGCACCGGAGCGCAGTTTAATTATCCCAACGGCATTGCGTACGATTCGACGAACGGCGATCTCTACGTTCCCGACGGATGTGCTATTCGGCAAATAACGCCGGGGAACGGCACCGCGAATAGCGGGGTCGTCACGACGATCGCTGGAAACTACGCCACATGCGGCGAGGTCGATGGTACCGGAACCGGAGCGCAGCTCAACTATCCCAATGGAATCGACTACGATGCGGCAACGCACGATCTCTACGTGACCGACGCGTCTGGCTGCACGGTTCGGCAGGTCAATCCGGGCAACGGTACGTTAAATAGCGGCGTCGTTATCACGATCGCCGGCAATCCGTCGAGCTGCACGTCGACCGACGGCACCGGGGCGAGTGCAACGTTCGATAGTATTGAGGGCGTTGCCGTCGATTCGGCGAACGGCGATCTCTACGTGACCGATTACTGTTCGGTTCGGCAGGTGACGACCGGGAACGGTAGCGCGAACAGTGGTGTCGTCACGACGATCGCCGGAAGCAACAGCACCTGCGGTTTCGCGGATGGTACCGGAACGGCGGCGCAGTTTGCGTACGGCCTTAACGGCATCGGGTACGACTCCACCAACGGCGATCTCTACGTCTCCGATGATGACAACTGCAACGTGCGACAGGTGACTCCGGGAAACGGCACCGCGAATAGCGGTGTGGTGACGACGATCGCGGGCAGCGATCGCCCTCTGTGTGGGTTTGCCGATGGACTCGGCAGTCTCGCCCTTTTCAAGTATCCGTATTTCCCTGCATACGACCCGACGAACAACTCGCTCTACGTTGGCGATTATAACTACACGATCCGACAGGTGCAGCTATGAAACGTTTGATCTTTACCGCGAGCGTTGCTCTCTCGCTCGCACTCGTCGGCTGCGGCGGCGGCGCCGGTGGTGCCGGCGGAGCGGCCGCCCTTCCCGGTACGGGAAGCGTGCCTCCAACTGCGGATGCGCGCGTCGTGATTACCATTCCGCAGCGAACCGGCACCGCGGCGGGTACGCGGGCCCCCGCATATGTCTCGCCGTCAACGCAATCGTTGACGGTTGCGATCGACGGTGGGGCTCCAACGGCGCAGAACCTCACGCCCACCTCGCCGAATTGCAGCGTCGGCGGCCCTTTGAGTGCGCTCACCTGCACCCTCCCGATTGCCGTAACGGCGGGCTCGCACGCGTTCACGTTGAGCACCTACGATGCCTTGGGCGGAGCCGGTAATAAGCTCTCCACCAATACCGTCACGCAGACGATCGTAGCGAATCAAACCAATAGCATCAACGTCACGCTCGCGGGGGTTCCCGCGTCGCTGCTAGTGAGCCCGCTGGGAAGTGGCGCCGGGGTAAGCGGCAGCATCGCTTCGGGGCTGCAACTTGCGGGCACGCTCTCGGTGCCGTTCTCCGTCACCACGCTCGATGCGGATGGCAATTTCATCATCGGCCCCGGCGCGCCGACGGTCGCAGTCTCGATAAGCGGTGCGAGTACCGGGTCGGGCATCGCCGTTGCGCCGAACGCAAGCAATCCCAACGAGTTTACGGTGAGCGCTCAGACGGTCGGCACCGGCACGCTCGCGGTGACGGCGACGCCGATCGTCGCCGCCGCCGGGGCTCCGCTCTCGGCGAACGTGCCGCTGACGTTCGCATCGCTGACGACGACGGTCGCCGGTGATCCCGACATCGTCGGGTTTGTCGATGGTACGGGCACGACGGCTCGCTTTAACGGCGATTCCGGCATCACCTACGACTCGGCGAACGGCGACCTCTACGTTACCGACACCGGCAATTGTGCATTTCGTTCGGTGAGCCCCGGAAACGGCAACGCGAATAGCAGCACCGTCGTTACCCTTGCGGGGAGTGGCCCAGCTGGTTGCGGCCTCGCCGACGGCACCGGGACGGCCGCGCGCTTTGCCAATCCGGTCGGCGATGCCTACGATGCCGCCAATGGGTACGTCTATGTCACGGATCTATCGAACTGCGCGATTCGTCAGGTCGCTCTTGGAAGCGGGGTGGCGGGAAGCGGAACCGTGGTAACGGTAGCGGGCGGCGGCGGCTGTGGATTCGCCGACGGCACCGGACCGGCAGCGAAGTTTCTCAACCCGGCCGGCATTGCGTACGATCCTACGAACGCAGATCTCTACGTTACCGACGACGGAAATTGTACGGTTCGCCAGATTTTCCCCGGAAACGGAACGGCGGGGAGCGCGGTGGTCATAACGCTCGCCGGAAGCACGACCTGCGGATTCACCGATGGAACCGGCACCGCCGCGCAATTTAAAAATCCCGCGAGTATCGCCTACGATCCGGTAAACGGGGATCTCTACGTTACCGATAACGGCAATTGCGCGGTTCGGCAGGTAACCCCCGGGAACGGCGTGGTGAATAGCGGCACCGTCACGACGCTCGCCGGCAGCACGTGCGGAAGAGTTCCGGGAACCGGAGCGAGCGCACAATTCGGAGAGGCATCGGGGATCGCATATGATTCCGCAAACGGCGATTTTTATATCACCGATTATACGAACTCCGTGATTTGGCAAATGACCCCCGGAAACGGCACTGCCGATAGCGCGACCGCGACGATCGTTGCCGGCGGGTCCGGTGGTTGGGCTGACGGCATCGGTACCGCGGCGCAGTTCTATCGTCCGGATTTTCTCGCCTACGATCCCACGAACAACGCGCTCTACATCACCGAAGCCGGGAGCTACGTCGTTCGCGAGCTCCAACTCTAGCCGCCGCGCAGTCCTCCCGAGTAGCGCAATGTCACGCCGAGTAGCGCAATGTCACGCCGAGTAGCGCGAAGCGCGTATCGAGGGACCGCTTCCCTCGCCTCGATACGGGCGCTTCGCGCCCTACTCGGCGTGACACAGTGCACCCTACTCGGCGTGACAGTGCACCCTCTTCCGCGTAACGGTCGTGCCCGTCGGCTGCGCTGACCTGCTATAATCAGGCGCTCATGACCGCTACGCTTGCCCGCCCACCACGCCCGGCGCTCGACGCCCTGCTCGACCGCCTCGCAGGCGAGCGTACGCCGCTCTCCGCGGCGCTCGGTGCGTTCGAACGGGGAATTCGCGCGGTCGCCCTGCACGAAACGATTCCCGCGGCGCGCCCGGCGTTGCTCGCCGCGTTCTATCGCGCCCGGCGGCGGCCGACCCTTGCGATCTTGCCGACCCCCGATGCCGCCGAACGCGCCTACGCCGACCTGCTCTGCTATCTCGGCGAAGCGCACGCCGCCGATCTTTTTTTGCATCGCGGGCGCGAAGCGGCGTTCGGCAGCATCGAATCGCCCGCGGAGCGCAGCGCCCGCATCACGCTACTCGCGGCGCTCGATTCGAATGCACCGCTGCTCGTCCTCACCTCGGTTGCCGCGCTGCGATCCTACGTTATGCCGCGCCCGCTGCTGCGCGAACTGCGTTCCGAGCTCCGCGTCGGCGGGGAGCCGGGTTGGGAAGCGACGATTCGCAACCTGCATCGGCTCGGCTACGAACGCACCGATATCGTCGGCGCGGTGGGGCAGTACGCGGTGCGCGGCGGCATTCTCGATCTCTATGCTGCGACCGCCGAGAGCCCGACGCGCATCGAATTCTTCGGCGATACCATCGAGAGCATTCGCAGTTTCGAGATCGAGAGCCAGCGCAGCGTCGCGCCGCTCGATGCGCTCGACGTATTACCGTGGGGCGAGATTCCGCGCGATGAAACCTACCGTCGGAGCGTCGCCGAACGCATCGGCGGCGACGGCCCGCGCGAGCGAGCGGTGCGCGCCTTTCTCGACCGCGGCGAAGATTTACCCGATGCATGGATCGCCTTCGCCTACGAGCGCCCCGCGACGATCTTCGATTATCTTCCCGCCGACGCGCTGCTCGCACTCGTCGAACCGGCGACGCTCGCGGCGATCGAAAGTGCGCTCGACGACGAACGCATCCGCGCGCGCAGCACCTTGCTCGCCGATGCCGCCGCCGAAGAACTCGACGTCCGTGACGAGTTCGTCGACGACGCATTATTAGCCGAGATCGAAGCACCGCACCCGCGTCTCGATGCGCTCGGCGAAACTTGCGCGCGCCTGCAAAGCCTCATCTTTCCGGGTGCGATCGAAGGCCTCGCGCCCGCATGGTTGCCGCGCGTCGATACATCGTTCGTGCTCGAGACGCGCCCGAGCGAGCACTATAACCGTCAGATGACGCTCTTCCTCGAAGCGCTGCGTGAATCGCTCGCGCGCCGCGAGAGCATCGTCATTCTTACCTCCGGCGTCGCGCGTGTCGGCGAAATTTTTAGTGCGGCGGGCGTCGACGTGCTGCCGATCTCCCGTGCGCTCGCCGATGGCGGCATCTGTATCGAGCACGGATCGATCGACGGCGGCTTCACGCTCCCCGATGCGCGCCTGCGTATCCTCGGCGACCGCGAGATCTTCGGCGCGCCGCCGAAACGCGTTAAGCTCCGCGCGGTTAAGGAAGGCGTTCCGGTAACGCTCGCCGATCTCAAGGTCGGCGATTTCGTCGTGCATGCGGTGCACGGTATCGGCCAATACGTCGGCCTACGCAGCGAAACGCTCTTCGGCGTCACGCAAGATTTTCTCGATCTGCATTACGCCGGCAGCGACCGCATGATGGTGCCGGTAACGCAGATGCACCAGGTAACGAAATACGCCGCTGGCGACGGCGCGACGCCGCGGCTTTCGAAGATGGGCGGCGTCGAATGGGCGCGCACGAAAGCGCGCGTCGGCTCGCAACTCGCCGCGATCGCCGACGGGCTGGTCGAACTGTATGCCGAGCGCGAAATGAGCCGCGGTTTCTCGTTCTCGCCCGACAGCGCGTGGCAGGGCGAGCTCGAAGAAGCCTTTCCTTACGATTTAACGCCCGATCAAGCGACTGCGGTCGCGGCGGTAAAAGGCGATATGGAGCGGGAGCGCCCGATGGACCGAGTCGTCTGCGGCGATGTCGGCTACGGAAAAACCGAGGTGGCGCTGCGCGCGGCGTTCAAGGCGGTCTCCGATAAGAAACAAGTCGCGATTCTGGTTCCGACGACGCTGCTTGCAGCGCAGCATTATCGCACCTTCGGCACGCGCTTTGCGGCCTATCCGCTGCGCGTCGAAGAGCTCTCGCGTTTCAAAACCAAGGCCGAGCAACGCGAGGTGCTCGCGGCGCTCGCCGAGGGGAAAGTCGATATCGTCATCGGCACGCACCGCTTGCTGCAAAAAGATGTCGTGTTCGCCGATCTCGGTTTAATCGTCGTCGACGAAGAACAGCGTTTCGGCGTGATGCACAAAGAACGCCTGAAGGAACTCAAAACCAGCGTCGACGTGCTCACCCTGTCGGCGACTCCCATTCCACGGACGTTGCACATGTCGTTGATGGGCGTGCGCGATCTCTCGCTCATCCAAACCGCGCCGAAAAATCGCATGTCGATCAAAACGGTGGTCTTGCCCGGTGGTGACGCCGTGGTCACGCGAGCGATCTCCGCCGAGCTCGATCGTGGCGGCCAAATCTATTACCTGCACAATCGCGTCGAATCGATTCACGCCGTCGCCAACGCCTTGCAACAGTTGGTTCCGCGCGCGCGTATCGCCATCGGGCACGGGCAGATGACCGAAGGCGAGCTCGAGCCGGTCATGCAAAAATTCATCGATGGTGAGACCGACGTGCTCGTCGCCACGACGATCATTGAAAACGGCATCGATATTCCCAACGTCAACACGATGATCGTCGCCGACGCCGACCGCTTCGGGCTCGCGCAACTCTATCAATTGCGCGGACGCGTCGGGCGCTCGAACCATCAAGCGTATTGTTACCTGCTCTATCAGGGGCATAAGGTGCTCACCGAAGATGCCAAGGCGCGCTTGGAAGCGATTCGGGAGTTCACGCATCTTGGTTCGGGGCTGCAGATCGCAATGCGCGATCTCGAGATTCGCGGCGCCGGAAATCTCGTCGGTGCGGCGCAATCCGGATTTATCGCATCGGTCGGTTTCGACACCTATTGCCAGTTGCTCGCCGACGCGATCGCCGCTCGCCGCGGTGCGAGTGCGACGATGGAGGAACGGCAAGAAGCCGTCATCGACGTAAAGGTCAGTGCGTTCGTTCCCGACGATTACGTGCCGCAGGTCTCGCAGAAGATCGCGATCTACCAGCAACTCGCGCGTGCGCGCAGCGAGAGCGATGTCGAGGAGATCGCGGCGGGCGTGCGCGACCGCTTCGGCCCGCTCCCACGCCCGCTGGAGACGCTCGTCGAAATTACAAAACTGCGTTCGATCGCGTTAGCGAAACACGTAACGCGCGTCGTCGTCGACGAACGGCGGCTGACGCTCGGGGTCGGAACCGGTTTTGCGCTCGCACCGGCGGGGATTCCGCAGCTACAGTCGCTGACGAAGAATCGTTTTCGCTTCGCCGAAGGAAAGATTCTCGTCGATCTTCCGCCCGCGCAAGAAGGTGCGAACGAACGCCGCTGGATGCCGCTCTTACGCGGAATACTCGAAGCGCTCTAAATCGGGCGCAGGGTCACCCCGAGTAGGCGCTGTCACCCCGAGTAGCGCGTAGCGCGTATCGAGGGGCGTTTCGCACTCCGCCTCGATACGGTTGCTGCGCAACCTACTCGGCGTGACAACGCAACCTATTCGGCGTGACCACGCAACCTACTCGGCGTGAGAGCGCGATGCTTTGGCGATCTGCCGCGATACCGCGATAGCAACGAGCACGAGCCACCAAGTGAGCACCTTCGGATAGAACTGCAAGTTATCGACGATCCCGTGCGCCGCGAGCGCGAGCGTGGCTGCGAATGCAGCGGCCGCCCATGCGTCGTTGCGAATTGGTGCGGCCGCGAGGCGGACGATTCCGCCGATCCAGAGCCAGAGCGTTGCGGCTAACAACGGAATGCCGCCGTCGACGAGCGCTTGCAGATAGAGACTGTTCGGTTGTGTGCGCACGCCGGGAAGGCCGACGCGGCCGAGTTCGAGGTGGTAGTTTCCGGCTCCGATACCGAGCCACGGATGGGTTCGCCACAACGCGATCGCCGCACGCCAGAGTTCGCTGCGCGTGCCGACGCCGCCGGTGCCGGTCTGCCGTGCGCCGATGCGGAGCAGGCCGTGCATCGATGCCGTCAGATCGGCTGGGCGCGCGTCGGCGAGCACGTTTGCGAGCGCAGTGCCGCCCCCGGCGACCGCTGGGCGCGCGCCGGCGAGCACGTTTGCGAGCGCGGCGCCGATTCCGACGACGACCGCAAATGCGAGCGCGCCCGCAACCGGGAGGATCGTCGCGCGTACGTGTTGTGGGCGCAAAAACGCAAGCAGCGCGACGATGCAGATGCTGAAAAAATTACCGGCGCGTGAGAGCGTGAGGATCTCGGTGAGGAACGCCGCCGCGAGTGCCCACGCGAGGTAGCGCCGTGGTTGCGCGAGTTGCGCCGCAACGAGAACCGCGATGGCGATCTCCAGAAAGCCCGCAAGTTGGTTGGGGCCGCCGAGCGGGCCGGCAATGCGCGGAAGCACGATCGCGCCGATATTGAGCCCCGAAGGCGCGCCGATCAGATCTTCGAGTAACGCCAGCAGTGACACGAGCACCGTCGTCGCTGCAATCGTCGGCAGGGCAAGGCGGTCGAGCGCATCGCATTCGTTGCTTGCAAGCAGAGCGACGGCGAAAATGGCGAGCGCTTCGATCGCCTTCAAGCTCTCGCGCAACGCAGGCGCGAGATAGTCGGCCTGCGTTACCGAGAGCAGCGTCGTCCCCGCAATCGCCGCAAAGGCGAGGATCCACCAGCGCGCCGCGCGCGAGCGAAGGCGCAGAAAAAGAGCCGGGTGCGCGCAGAGGCCGAGCACGACGGCGAGCAGCGCGACTTTCGGCAAGGTCACCGTCGTGTGTCCGACGGCATGCGCGAAGGCAAAGGGCGCAGTTGCAATGAGGGCGAGCAAGCCGTAGAACGGTCGCCGTTGCGTGAGGAGTGCGACGGCAAGAAACGCCGCGATGAAAAATACGAACCAAATGGGGTCGAGCGCGGGAATCTCCACGAATCGATCGACCACCGGGCGATAGTGCATAGACGCAGGGCTTCGCCTTTCGGGAAGGCGAAACCCCGCCGACGATGGACGAGCAGGCGATGCGCACGGCGATCGAGCGCAAGCGTGACGGCGAGAGCCTCGGGGCCGAAACCTGGCGCGCTATCGTCGCGGCGTATGCAAGCGGGGCGGTCGACGACGCCCAGATGGCGGCGCTTGCGATGGCGGTCCATTTTCGCGAACTCGATCTCGACGAGATCGTCGCGCTCACCGAAGCGATGGTGGAGAGCGGGGAACGCCTGCATTTCCCGCGCGAGCCTTTTGTCGTCGATAAGCATTCCAGCGGCGGCGTGAGCGATATCGTCTCGCTCGTCGCCGTGCCGCTCGTCGCGGCATGCGGCGTTCCGGTTGCAAAACTCTCCGGTCGCGCGCTCGGGCACACCGGCGGAACGATCGATAAGCTCGAAGCGATACCGGGTTTTCGCAGCGCGCTTGAGAGCGGCGAATTTATCGCTCAGGTGGAGCGCGTCGGTTGTGCGATCGCAGCGGCGAGCGAAGCGCTCGCGCCGGCCGATAAACGGCTCTATCGTCTGCGCGATCGCACCGGCAGCGTGCCCAGCGTCGGGCTCATCGTCGCGTCGATTCTCTCGAAGAAAATCGCCGGCGGGGCGCACGGTTTCGTCTTCGACGTGAAATGCGGAAGCGCGGCATTCATGCATGACGAGAACGATGCGTTGCTGCTCGCGCGCAGGCTCGTGGATGTCGCGGGGCGCTTCGGTCGCCCGGCGCACGCAATCGTGAGTGCGATGAGCGAGCCCTTAGGGCGATGCATCGGCACCGGCATCGAAACCATCGAAGCGCGCGATTTTTTGCGCGGCGCGCGCAGCGATGCGCGCGTGCAGGAACTGGTTACCGTCGTGGCAACGAAAATGCTCGCGCTTGGCGGCGTCGCGGATGGCGAGCGTCGGGCGGCCGCAGCGCTCGCCGACGGTAGTGCTTACGAGCGTTTTGTCGCCTTAGTCGAAGCGCAGGGAGCGAGGCCAGGTGCCCTGGAGTCGCTTGCGATCGCGCCGCGCTCGCACGAAGTGCGCGCGACGCATGCCGGAACGGTCGGCAGAATCGACGCAGTAGCGCTGGGAAATGCCGCCCGGCGGTTGGCCCAACGGCACGCGACGGCGGGTATCGAACTGCTCGTTCGTGTCGGCGAGCACGTCGAACGCGGGGAGCCGTTGGCGACGATCTACGGCGAGGGCGCGAGCGCGCACGAAATCCAGAGCGCGGTGATCGTCGCAGAAAACACCACAGAACCTTTGCCGCTCGTGCTTAAAGTTGTTTAAGGCTGCGTATCATCGGTGCACGTTAGAGCAAAGTTCGTCGAACGATGCGCGAGAAATGAAAAGAGGCGTCGTGAGGAATAGGGCCTCGACTGCCTGTGCCGTTTTAGCACTTACGGTGCCGTTTTTTGTGTACGTTTGCTCGCTCATGCCGTCGTTTGGATTTGGCGATATCGGCGAAATGCAAACGGTCCCATATATCTTTGGGGTTCCGCATCCAACCGGCTTCCCAACCTTCGTAATCATTGCGGGAGTGTTCGCTCACCTTTTCCCAATTGGGAACGTCGCGTGGCGAATAAATCTATTTTCCGCGCTTGCCGTCGCCGTGAGTGCGTGGGCCCTGTTTGCTGCATTGCGTGAAGTCGAGGTGTTGCCCGTTGCTTCCCTCTCAGCAGCTCTGGTTTTCGCATTTACGCAAGCGGTTTGGTTTCATGCGACTCGGGCAGATGTCCACGATTTCGTGCTGTGTTTCGAGGCAATAGCATTTTTATATGTAATGCGCTGGCGCGTGCGCGGCCGCGCACGCGATCTCGTTCTCGGCTGTATTGCCGTCGGCGTAGCGCTTGCAACACATCCCCTCGCGCTCTGGGCTCTTCCCGGCCTCCTCGTGCTCGTGCTTACCGGAACGCGGCGTATTCCCGCGCGCGTGATTCCATCGGCGATCGGCGCTCTGCTTGCCCCCCTGTTGCTCTACTGCTACATCCCCCTGAGAAGCGCCGAGGTATCGGCCCTTCGACGAGATCCCACCGTTGCACTCGGGCTGCCGCCGGGGCAGCCGTTTTGGGATTACGCGCATACCTCCGGCGGCATCGGAAACCTCATGTGGTTTCTTTCCGGCGCTCAATTTTCGCCCGATCGGGCCATCTTCGCGCTACTCTCGCCATCGCGCATTATTTATGCGATTGTGCACGGAGAATCGTTCGCATTTCATCAGCTGCTCGTGGTTGCGTTTATTATCGCGTCCATAAGCGCGCTGATGCTGCTTGTTGCCGAACCATCGCTTGCCATCGGATCGTTGCTCGCGGGGGGTCTCGTCTTACCATTTACGTTTGCGTACTCGATCGAAGGGGACCCAACGAGCTACTTGCTATTCGTGCTTTGGATTCTCGCGTTTGTGCTCGGCACCGGAAGCGCTCGGCTCTATCGAGCCCCAAAATCGCTGACAGCGGCGGTAGTGTTACTTCTTGCCCTTGGTTTATTCTGGGCAAATCGAGGAATTTTTAACGAACGCAATGACGTACGAGCGCCGGCATACGTTCGCGACGTGCTTTCACAAACTCCCGACAACGCGATTGTCGTTGCTCCGTGGGTGCTCGCTACGCCGATAGCGTATTGTATATATATCGAGCATCGGTGTGGAGGCCGGCTTTTGGTAACGGCAAAGCTCGAGCGGTCGGTTTTCAGAACGATACGTAGCCTAACCGCGCGTCCGATCTATGAGGTAAAGGATCGTAAACCAATGCCTATCGTGAAGGAGATCAGGTGAAGAACTTCGTTTTTATCGCCATAGCCCTCGCGCTGTTCCCTGCGTGCAGTTCTGCTCAATCGCAGCTTCCGCGGAAATGGACTGCCTTCAGGTATAACCCCGAACTCAATGCCGCCGTGGCCCGGCGAAGCGGCATGAACGTTCGCTGGACGTTTCGGGCAGACGGCGGCATTTCGTCGAGCCCGACACTTTCAGGCGATACCTTGTTTGTTGCAAGCAATGGCGGTTCGCTTTATGCCCTTAGCGTCCTCACGGGCAAATTACTCTGGAAATTCAAAGCGCGGAACGCCTTGATGACCGCTCCCCTCGTGACCGGCCGAACGGTTATCGTCGCCGAGGGAAATAATTACGCGACGAATTTCGACCCCAATAACTATCTCTTGCTCGGCACCGGATCGAATCGAATTCTCGGAATCGATGCTATTACCGGGGCCAAACGGTGGGAGTTCTCCGTTCCTGCAAGCGCTATGTCCACGGGCGCTATCGTCGACGGCATGTACGTTCATCACGATGCATCGGGAATGCTCTTCGCGATCGACGCTACTACGGGAAAATATCGCTGGCGCGAATATCTAAAATCGAGCGCAACGATGGGCGCGGCGAACAGGTTTCGCGGGGACGATGTGGTTACCGCGGGCGATTATCCCGACGATGTGATCGCGTTCGACGGAAAGACCGGGCGCGTTCTTTGGCGCAAGCATTTCCCCAACGATTCGGCTGCTTTTGACGACTGCCCCGTTGCAAGCGATGGTACGGACGTATACGGAATGTACCTCGCGCGCCCCGCGGGAAGCCGATTCCATTTCGTGGGCTACACGACGCCGGGAATAGAACATGCTTACGCGCTCGATGGTGAAACCGGGCGTCTATTATGGGATAGCGCGCTCGTTCGCGGCACCGTACCCATCAACAACGCGGCGAGCATTCCCCTGATTTACCGCGGAATGCTGTACGTGGGAAGCGCAATGCGTCGGACGGTGTTTGCCATCGATACCCGAACGGGGAAGATCCGTTGGAGGTTGCGCGCGAATGGGAAAGTGAAGGGCGGTAAAGTGGCTGTCGACGGCGTCGTGTATTTCGGCGATACCTCCGGAACGCTATGGGCCGTGGAAGCGGCGAGCGGTAAAGTTCTCGGTCGCAAGCGAATGCCCGATTCGTTTAACGTCGGATCGCCGATAATCGTGGGCCGTACGCTGATTATAGGAAGCAAAAAAGGCTACGTCTATGCGCTGCCGCTCGATTCGTTTGTGACGAAGCACCGCTAAGTGCCATCCGCTAGAATCGTTCGTTGCGCGAGCCTGCGGTTATGGTTTTACCGCAGGCTCGTTCGATCGGTCGATACTGCGAATTAAATAGAGCGGTCGGCCTTTGACTTCGTCGTAGATGCGCCCGATATATTCGCCCAGGATGCCGATACCGATTAATTGCACGCCGCCGAGAAAGAGCACGGCGACGATCGTCGATGCCCAGCCGCGCGTGTAGCCGGGCGGGTGCAGGCTGAAGAGCTTGAAGCCGACGACGACGAGCGCGTAGACGATCGCCGCAGCGCTGGTGAAGAAACCAAAATACGAGACAAAACGCAAAGGTACGTCGGAGAACGAGGTGATGCCGTCGACGGCAAAGCGCATCATTTTTGCGAACGGATATTTCGTGACCCCGGAGAGGCGTTCGTCGCGGTCGTAGTCGACGCCGATCTGGCGGTAGCCGACCCAACTGACCATGCCGCGCAGAAAGCGATGCCGTTCCGGCGAGCGTCGCAGCGCTTCGACGACGCGTCGGCTCATCAAGCGAAAATCGCCGGTGTCGACGGGGATCGATACCTTCGTCAAACGTTTGATGATGCGGTAAAAGAGCCGTGCGGTAAGCAACTTAAAGTAGCTCTCGCCCTTGCGCGTACGTCGCACTGCATAGACGACATCGTATCCTTCGCGATAACGGGCGAGAAATTCGGCGAGGAGTTCGGGCGGATCTTGCAAGTCGCCGTCCATCAGCACGACCGCATCGCCCTGTGCGAGTTCGATGCCGGCGGTCGCGGCGAGTTGGTGACCAAAATTACGCGAGAGATCGACGACGACGATATCGGCGTATCGTTCGATCGCGGCGCGCATCGATGCAAGCGTGCCGTCGGAGCTGCCGTCGTTAACGAGTACGACTTCATAGCCTTCATCACCGACGATGCGTTGGAGAAGCGGAAGCAAGCGTGCGAGCAGCGGCGCGACGTTCTTTTCTTCGTTGTACATCGGGACGACGACGCTTAAAAGCATGGGCCGCACGTTCGACGCGGTCGCCGCAGAGGCTTTCCGGTGGGATGCGGCTCCGTGCGCCGCGAATGTGACGGCATCGTGTTTCGATCGCGTTTTCTTTTGCTGCTCTCCGCCCTCGTGCTCGCCGCCTGTTCGGCCCATCCGGCTCCGTCGGCAAGTATGTCGGCGCCGACGGCCTCGCCGAAGGTAGCCCCGGCGAGGCAGAGTAGCCCCAGCGCCTCTCCCTCGGCGGTTGCCAGCCCCACCCCGGCCCCGACAGCGACCTCGGCGCCGAGCGCGGCCCCATCACCGGCCCCGAGCCCGGTTACGGCCCCGACGCCGACCCCCGCGAGCCGAACCGCTCGGCCGACGCCGACGCGAGCGCCGAAGCCGACGAGAACGCCGAAGCCGACGAGGGCGCCGAAGCCCGCCCCAACTGCGACGCCCGCGCCGCGCATTCTTTCCTACAGCTTGAGCGAGCGGAATTTCCACCCCGGCGACCACGTCTACGGAACCGCTCTCGCAACGCTCAACGTCGCGAGCATCGAAGTGCGCATCGCCGGGTACAGCATGTCGATGGATAAAATCGGGCCGGGGCGTTTTACGCTGAGTTACACGGTGCCGAATTATCCGTTCTTCGTGCGCGGGCCGATCTCGATTCTGGTGATCGCGCGCGATACGCAGGGCGCCGCGACGACCGAAACGATCAGCGGCTCTCTGGAGTAAGAACCCGCGCCGATTTTGTCAGCCCGAGTAGCCCGCTTCTGTCACGCCGAGTAGCCCGCTTCTGTCACGCCGAGTAGCCCGCTTCTGTCACGCCGAGTAGCGCGCTTCTGTCACGCCGAGTAGCTGCCGAAGGCAGCGTATCGAGGCGGCGCGAGAGACGGCCCTCGATACGCGCTTCGCGCTACTCGGGCTGACAAAATCGGCAGCTACTCGGCGTGACAGCGCTCCGCCACGATACGGGCGCTAACGCGCCCTACTCGGCGTGACAGCGCGCGCCTACGGGTGCGGAGTCGGTACGCCCGGCGGAAGATTCGGGAACGGCGCCGGGTTGAATTGCGTCGGAATCGCGTTGGGCTGCGCGGTGATGCCGTTGCTCGAATCGTCGGCCCAGCGATAGACGATATCGCCGACCGCGCGCGCGTCGGCGTCGCTGATGAGGAGCGTGCGCGGCTTGCGCGCCATGCCGTTCTCTGCGCGTTCGACGGTCTGCAACGAGCCGCGCGTGTAGAGGTAGCGGAAATCGGTTCCCGAGGCGAGCTTTCGCGTGACGCGGAAATGCAACGCGTCGACGCGATGCATAAGAATCGCCTGGGGGTTCCAGTTGCTTGCGTCGGTGGTGATATAAACCTGTGCGTTCATCGGCGTGTTCGGCGGAACCTGAACGGTAAAGGTGACGGCGACGATCTTTCCGGGCGTGAAATGCGGATGGAACTGGTCGGGCCTTGTATGAGGGTTCGGCGTCGGCGTCGGCAGCGAATATGGCGTCGAGAGCGCGACCACGAATTTTTCCACCATCGGCGGCGGTGCCTCGATCGGTAACGGCGCGCCGGAGAGTTCAATCGCGTTCACCTTCCCGAAATCGTCGAAGAAGATGCGCGCGAAATCGCGCGGCTCGGGGGTTTTCGCGGT
>DAIBFU010000024.1:0-20686 GCA_027422105.1 Vulcanimicrobiota bacterium
TCCCGCGTGCAACGCTCGTACCGGCGGGTGTCTGGGCGGTTCACGCGGTCCAGGAGCGCGGATTCACGCTGCTGCAAACGTCGCTCTAGCCCTCACCGCAGCACGGCGGCAGGGAGAAGGCGCGGCTCCCTGCTATCTATCGACTTGTGAAACTTCTTGAAGGCAAGCGCGCCCTCATTACGGGTGTCGCAAATCGTTGGTCGATCGCTACCGGGATCGCGCGCAAGATGCACGAGCACGGGGCGCAACTCGCGTTCTCCTATCAGGGCGAACGCGTCCGCGATGAGGTGGAAAAACTCGCCGCCGAACTCGGTGGCGGCCCGGTCCTTCCATGCGACGTCGGTGACCATGCATCGATCGCGGCGATGAGCGCGTCGCTCGCGCGCGATTTCGGATCGCTCGATATTCTCGTGCATTCGATCGCGTATGCAAACAAAGAAGACCTCGTCGGAAAGGTCTTCGACACCACGCGGCAAGGCTTTGCACTCTCGCTCGATGTCTCCGCCTACTCGTTAATCGCCCTGGTGCAGGCACTGCGCGAACACCTCAACGACGGCGCCTCGATTATGGCGATGACCTACCTCGGCGCAACGCAGATCGTCCCGAATTATAACTTAATGGGAATCGCGAAGGCCGCGTTGGAGGCTTCGATTCGCTATCTCGCTTTCGACCTCGGCGATCG
The DNA here is from genome assembly GCA_027422105.1 of Vulcanimicrobiota bacterium. Classification (GTDB taxonomy): domain Bacteria; phylum Vulcanimicrobiota; class Vulcanimicrobiia; order Vulcanimicrobiales; family Vulcanimicrobiaceae; genus JABEUX01. Next base: position 683 of record DAIBFU010000024.1, read on the forward strand.
CGCCATTCGCGTGAACGGCATCTCCGCCGGGCCGATTAAAACCGCGAGCGCGCGACAGGTCGGCGGCTTTACGAAGATGCTCGATGTCGTCGCTACGACCGCACCGCTGCGCCGAAACGTCACGATCGACGATGTCGGCAATACGGCGGTCTATCTCGCCTCGCCGCTTGCGGCAGCGATTACCGGCGATATCCATTTCGTCGATGCGGGTTTCCATGCAATGGGCATGTATCCGCCACCGGAAAAACCGGCGTGAGCTCTGCCGTTCCGACCGAGGAAGAAGCGGCAGCGATCTTCGCCGTTCTCGCCGCGCAAGCACAACCCCAAGCGCACGAACGCGCGCAGAGATCGCCGTCGGCGTGGCGCATCGCCGCGCGCGACCCGGAGTTGACGTTCGACGATATCCGTGCCCGAACGCGTGCGGTCGGTGTTCGCTAAAGTCCTCGTCGCCAATCGCGGCGAAATTGCGATTCGCGTTCTGCGAACCCTGCGCGAGATGGGCATCGCCAGCGTCGCCGTTTACTCCGAGCCCGATCGCAATGCGTTGCACGTCGGCATCGCCGACGAAGCCTATTATCTCGGCGGTGCCGCGCCGGCACAGAGTTATCTCAATGCCGATGCGCTGCTCGATGTTGCGCTCCGCAGCGGTGCCGAAGCGATCCATCCAGGCTACGGATTTTTCGCCGAAAACGCCGGCTTCGCGCGCCGCGTCATCGCCGCCGGACTGACGTGGATCGGCCCGCACCCCGACGCCATCGACGCAATGGGCGATAAATTGCGCGCGCGTGCGGCGATGGCGAAAGCAAAAGTTCCCTTCGTTCCCGGCGGTACCGAGCCGCTCGCCGATCTCGACGCGGTCCGCGAGGCGGTCGCACGCTTCGGGCTACCGCTCGCGCTCAAAGCCTCCGGCGGCGGTGGCGGCAAAGGACTGAAGATCGTGCGCACCCTCGACGATATCGAGGGCGCTTTTACCACCGCCGTTCGCGAAGCGGAGGCGTACTTCAAAAATCCGGTCGTCTACGCCGAGCGCTATCTCGATAATCCGAAACACGTCGAGTTACAGATTCTCGCCGACAAACACGGTGCGGTCCTGCATGTCGGCGACCGTGACTGCTCGCTCCAACGTCGACATCAGAAACTCTGGGAAGAGGCACCGGCGCAGATCTCCAATCGCGCCCGCGAGGCGATGCGCGCCGCCGGGATGCGCGCTGCGCGAGCGATCGGCTACGACTCCGTTGGAACGATCGAATGCCTCGTCGTCGGAGACGAGTTCTACTTTCTTGAGATGAATACACGCATTCAGGTCGAGCATACCGTGACCGAAGAGATCGCCGGCATCGATCTCGTACGCGAGATGATTCGCGTTGCCGCCGGTGAGCCGCTCGGATACACCCAAGAACAGGTGCACTTTCACGGCGCAGCGATTGAAGGGCGCGTCAATGCCGAGGATCCGGCGCAGAATTTCCGCCCCGCTCCCGGCAAGATCGACCGCTATCGCGAACCCGGCGGGCTCGGCATTCGCATCGACTCGGCCGCCCATGTCGGCATGACGATCTCACCCGACTACGATTCGATGGTTGCGAAACTCATCGTCTGGGCACCGACGCGCGAACAAGCACTCGCGCGCATGAAGCGCGCGACCGGCGAATACGTCGTCGGCGGCCTTCCGACGACGCTGCCGTTGCTCCACGCCCTCTGCGATGCACCGATGGTCGCCGACGCAAGTTATGGGACGGCGAGCCTCGAGCCGTTTACCGAGCGCTGGGCGCAAAACGCAGCGCCGAGTGCCGCCACGGCGCAACTCGCTCCGGCAGAGAACGAGAGCGAAGCGGTGCGCGTCGAAGTGAACGGCAAACTCTTTCGCGTACGGCTCGTCGACGGCGCCGCGCCCGCACGTGCGCCGAGCCGCCGACCTCCGGCATCGCGCAGCCAAGCGCGGCGCGGCCAGGCGCAGGACGGAGCCGAGATTCTCTCGCCGATGCACGGCGTCGTCATCGAATTGCGCGTTGCACCCGGCGACGCCGTCGCCGAGGGCGAGGTTGTCGCGGTGATCGAAGCGATGAAGATGATGAACGAGATTCGCGCCCATCGCGCCGGAAACGTCGACGCGCTGCACGTCGAAGTCGGCGGCACGGTTGAGGCGGATCGTCCGATTCTCACGCTGGCATGAGGAGCGCAGAACGTGGCACGCTCGATCAACGCTAGCGGGATTCCGCTCGAACTGTTTTACGACGCAGCGCAGGGCGTCGCGCACGATCTCGGCCCGCCGGGAACGTTCCCCTTCGGGCGCGCCATCCGTGCCGATCAATATCGCGGACGTCTCTGGACGATGCGCCAGTACGCCGGTTTTGCAACCGCCGCCGAATCGAACGAGCGTTACCGCTACCTCCTTGCGCGCGGGCAGACGGGGCTCTCGGTCGCCTTCGATCTCCCGACGCAACTCGGATACGATTCCGATGCAAGCGTCGCGCGCGGCGAGGTCGGAAAGGTCGGCGTCGCGATCGACTCCATCGAGGATATGGAGACGCTGCTTCACGAGATTCCGCTCGCCGACGTAACGATCTCGATGACGATCAACGCCCCAGCATCGATTCTACTCGCGATGCTGCTCGCGGTCGCGCGGCGCCGCGGCATTCCCTTCGACCGGCTCGGCGGCACGATTCAGAACGACGTCCTCAAAGAGTACGCGGCCCGCGGCACCTATATTTATCCGCCGAAATCTTCGATGCGCTTGGTCACCGACGTTATGGCGTACTGCGCGCGTGAAGTGCCGCAGTGGAACACGATCTCGATCAGCGGCTACCACATTCGCGAAGCCGGCTCGACTGCGGTCGAAGAGATCGCCTTCACGTTAGCAAATGCGAAGGCCTATCTGCAGTCGGCGCGCGATGCCGGCATCGATCTCGATAGCATCGCTCCGCGTCTCTCCTTCTTCTGGAACGCGCACAACGATTTCTTCGAAGAGATTGCAAAGTTCCGTGCCGCACGGTATCTGTGGGCGCATATCACGCGCGACGAATTCGGCTGTCGCGACCCGCGTTCGCAAATGTTGCGCTTTCATACGCAGACCGCCGGTTCCACGCTGGCGGCGCAAGAACCGGAGAACAATGTCGTCCGCGTCACGCTGCAGGCGCTCGCCGCCGTTCTCGGCGGAACGCAGTCGCTGCACACCAACGGACAGGATGAGGCACTCGCGCTGCCGACCGCTCGCAGCGCGAAACTCGCCCTGCGCACGCAGCAGATCATCGGTTACGAAAGCGGAGTCGCCGATGTCGTCGATCCGCTTGCCGGCTCCTATTACGTCGAGACGCTCACGAACGAGCTCATCGAAGCTGCGCGAGCGACGATCGCCGAGATCGACGCGCTCGGGGGCAGCATCGCGGCGATCGAGAGCGGTTGGATGCAGAGCCGCATCGGCGACTCCGCCTACCTTGCACAACAGGCAATCGAACGCAAAGAGTCGGTCGTCGTCGGCGTCAACGCCTTCGTCGATGCCGATAGCGCCGCCGAGATGCCGACGCTCCAACGTATCGACGAGCGCGTCGAGCGCGAACAGGTGGAGCGTCTCGAGCGCTTTCGCTCGGCACGCAACGCAGGCAACGTCGCCGCGCGCCTTGCCGCCGTGCGCAGCGCCGCCGCGGGCAACGAAAATTTGATGCCGCATTTCGTCGAGGCGGTCGACGCCGGGGCGACGCTCGGCGAGATCTGCGACGCGCTCCGTGCAGTCTTCGGCACCTATCACGCACGGGAGAGCCTCGGTTGAAGATCGATCACATCGCGATCGTCGTTGCCGATTTAGAGGCGACGCTCGCCATCTACACCAAGAGCCTCGGCTTCGAGCAGATCTACCGGGAGACGATCGCCGACCAGGGCATCGAGGCGGTCGGCCTGCAGGCCGGGGAATCGACCATCGAGCTGCTGCGGCCGCTCGACGAGGAGTCACCGATCGCCCGCTTCCGCGGGAGTGCGGCAAGCAAGCTCCATCACACAGCCTATCGCGTCGAGGATCTCCGCGCCGAGATCGCCGCCCTGCGCGCCCGGGGCTTCCGCATGATCGACGAGCGACCGCGGAAAGGCGCGCACGGGAACCTCATTGCCTTCATCCATCCGTCCTCGACGGCGGGGGTTCTGGTCGAGCTCTGCCAGAAGGAGCGCTCCGCTTAGGCTCCTGCGCTTCTCAACTTCTTCTTACGCTCTCCCCATCTCGGCGATACCATCCTTCCAGCAACGCCGCCCCAAGGAGAGCACATGTTCAACGTCACCCGGATTCTCTGCGACCTCGAACAGCCGATGGACGGCCACCGCTACGGCCGCGGCCACGATGCCGAAAAGAGCGCCCGCGGGCGGCGCCCGGTCGTCGTCTGGAACGTCACGCGAACCTGTAACCTGCGTTGCGTCCACTGCTACAGCGATTCCGAGGCCAAGCACTACGACGGCGAACTCAACCACGAAGAGGCGCTCAAACTCGTCGACGATCTTGCCGATTACGGCGTTCCCGCGCTCCTACTCTCCGGCGGTGAACCGCTCGCGCGCCCCGATCTCTTCGAGATCGCCCGTTACGCGCGCCAAAAGGGAATTAAACTCACCCTCTCGACCAACGGCACCCTGATCGATCGCAAACGTGCCGAAGCGATCAAAGAGACCGGCTTCACCTACGTCGGAATCTCCTTCGACGGCATCGGTGCGACCAACGATCTCTTCCGCGGACGCCCGGGGGCATTCGAACGCGCGCATCAAGCGATTCGCGAACTCAAGAGCGTCGGACAAAAAGTCGGCCTCCGCCTTACGCTCACTCCGCAGACGATCGCCGACCTCGACGAGATCTTCGACTTCATCGAGCGCGAAGGAATCGAACGCGCGTGTTTCTATCACCTCGTTCCCGCCGGACGCGGTCGCGCGGCGACCACGCTCGATCTCGATGCGGCGCGCGGTGCGGTGAGTCGGATCTTCGAGCGGACGCTCGACCTTGCGCAGCGCGGCGATCCGCGCGAGATTCTCACCGTTGACAATCACGCCGATGCGCCGTTTGCCTATCTCACGCTCGCCGCGGCATCGCCGCAGCGCGCGGCGAAAGCACGCGAGATGCTGCTCTGGAACGGCGGCGCGAGCCACTCGACCGGGCGCGGCATCGGGAATATCGATTTCTACGGCAACGTGCACCCCGACCAATTCATGCAGCAGATCACGCTCGGCAACGTACGCGAACGTAAATTCAGCGAAATTTGGGAAGACGACAGCATCGCGACACTCGCCGAATTGCGCGACCGCTCGGCGCAGATTAGCGGACGTTGCGCGAAATGCAACTTCTTCGATCTCTGCGGCGGCGGCTTCCGCGCCCGTTCGCTCGGCATGACCGGCGATATGTGGGGCTCCGACCCCGGCTGCTACCTCACCGACGAAGAGATCGCGCGGAGCGCGTAGCGACTCGCTGAATATCGGGTGCGAGCGCCGGTTCGATCTCGCACTCGAAGGTCCGATCCCACGGTAACGTAATGCGCAGCGCGGCGATATGGTCGCGCGGCGCGAGCGCGGCGAGCAGCCCCGGCGCGTATTGCCAGAGCGCTGCGCGCGCGAGGCGTTGCGTCTGCGCTGCCACCTTCGGTAACAAGTAGGTGTGATCGAAAATGCCTTCCGTTACGAGCGTCCGTTCCAGTTCGGGGCGCACCAATGCGTGAAAGTACACATCGTCGAGAATGCGGTCGAAGGTAAACGTCAACTGCGCGCGCGGATCGTAGCTCCCCAAGCGTCGCCCCGCCCCCGCGGCAACCGCCTCGGCGAGCGCAGTTCCGACGCTGTTCGCGTCGGTGTTCCAGGATGCGTACGCGTCGAGGCGCGCTGCGAGCCCGTCGCGCAGCAATCGCTGCATGAACGCGAGTTCCGCGCGATCGTTTCCCTCGAGAAAGGTGAGATCGACCAACGCCACGCGGCGCTTGCGCGCGAGCGCACGACGCATCGAGGCGAGGAACGCACGATCTTCGAGTCGCGTCGTGTGCGGGGTGCGCACCGCGAGCACGATATCGGGGCGCCGCGTCACTTCACGGCCGCCGACGAGACGCACGAGCGAGGCAATCGTCGCGCCGATCGGTTCGAACTCCAGCGGATCCTGCACCAACGCGCCCGAGGGCATCGAATAGCGCACCTCGATGCGCGGATGCCATCGCGCTTCGCGCGCCATTGCGTGCGCGACGAGTACCATTCCCAACTCATCGGCACCCGGTTCGATCGAGGATTGCTGCGGTGTGAGATCGTTGCGCTCCATCGTTTGCAGTTGGGCGATCTCCGGAACGTGCAGGCCGACGAGACCCGCGTCGTCCTGTCCGATGACGAGTCGATCGATCGCGCCGGCGGCGGTCGCAAGCAAGAGCGAACGATCGAGGGCAAGATTGCGCGCGCGCACCGCGAGATACTCATCGAGCGCGAGCCCGGCGAGCGCGCGCAGGTGCGCCGCATAGGCGGCATCGCGCGCGGGAAGCGGATCGGGAAGATCGGCGTAGCGCTGAATGTACGTCCAGATCGGGTAGGCGGCGAAAAAATGCGCCGCATCACCGATCGGCGGCACGCCGGTCGGCGCTAGCCGTACTACGGTTGCAAATGCTGCGATCCATGCGTGCGGAACGCGCTGGTGTAAGCGGCGCAGCGCGGCGAGGCGCAGATAGGCGGTCGCATAATCGGGGCCGGGAATGCGCGAGGCGACCAACCCTCCATAGGCGAGCATATCGGTCGAGATCACCGCGCTTCCGAACCGCAGCTCGGCGCTCTGCCGATCGAGCCAGCGCCCGATCGCTGCGGGATCGCCCGCGCGCAGATAATTTCCCAGCAACGGGCGTGGCGGTTCGAGGACGGGAACGCCGGATATCGCACCGAGCATCGCGGGCAGTTGTCGCGTTACCGGGCGATCGTCGAGCGGAACGAAGAGGACCGGAGCGTTCGCTGCCTGCGCGATACCAAGACAGGCGACGACGAACGTCAGTGTCGCGATGAGGCGACGGTACACGCCGTTCACTTCAATCCGCGCAGCCGCCCGCCGTTGCGCGCGAGCGCTTCTCGTGCAGCGCGGAGGTCGGTATCGAGCCACGCCATCGCAATCGCGGCTTTCACCGCTCCCGCCGCATCGTCGAGGAGCGCACGGGCGCGTTCGCGCCGACAGGGAACCGCGCGCATAACGATCCGTTCGGCGCGGTCGCGTAACTTCTCATTCGTGACGACGATATCGACCATCATATTTTCGTAGGTCGTTCCCAACGCCACCATCACCGCCGTCGAGAGCGCATTCAGCGCGATCTTCTGCGCCGTTCCCGCGATGAGGCGCGTCGAACCGGCGATCGGTTCAGCCCCGGTGGCGAGAAAAACGGCACAATCGGCCTCGGCAAAGAGCGGTGCATCGCGATCGTCGGCGATGGCGATCGTCAGCGCACCACGCGCTCGTGCCGCTCGCAACGCCGCGATGACGTACGGCGCTCGCCCACTCGCCGAGAGTGCGACGGCCACATCGCCGGCGTTCACGCAGGTGGTATCGCGCGCGCCCGCCGTTGCGTCGTCTTCGGCACCCTCGATCGCGCCATGAAAGGCGGCGCTCCCACCGGCAAGGTGCATGCAGATGCGGCGTGGAGCGAGCCCGAACGTCGGATGCAACTCGACGGCGTCGAGCGCAGCGATCCGTCCGCTGCTTCCGGCGCCGATGGTATGCCAGGTCGCACCCTTCGCCATCGCCGCCGCGGCAGCGTCGGCCGCTGCGGCAAGCGCATCGCGAGCGCCGGCGACCGCTTCGACCGCGCGCACCTGCATGCCGACGATCTCAGCGATGCAATCAACGGTATCTAAACCGTCGAGCGCCGGTCGTTGCGCGAACGCCTCGGTAGCGGGGAGTTCTTCACTCATTGCCGCACGCTCGCACGCTCCGCTAAGACCAACGCACCTTCGACCGGCTCGCCGGAAAATTTCCGAATGTTTAAAAAAGGCGCTTCGTTGGAAAGACGCGTCTCGAACAGAAAGGTCAGCAGAGAATTTTCGCGCACCAAGCCGCCGCAGAGCGCGAGCGAGAACGGTACCTGCGATGCGTCGAGTCGGCGAAGAAGCGCACGTACGAGCTCGGCGAGCTCCAACGCCGCGCCCTGTACGATCTTCACGGCGGAACGCTCGCCGCTATCGGCTGCTGCAAGAACGAGCGGGGCGAGTGCAGCGATCGCTGCAACGGGCACCGGGCTCCGATAGAGCGCCGAAAAGAGCGTTGCCCGGTCGCTGCACGCAAGTGCACGCTCGATGCCTGCGAACCATGCGGCACGCGGTGCGCGCTCTTCATAGGAACGAAGCAGCAGACGCGCCGCCGCAAGGCCCAACGCGTAGCCCGAACCTTCATCACCGAGCAGGTAGCCGCCGCCGCCGAGCGCGATGCGTTCCTCCCCACGCTCGCCGTAGATACCGCTTCCCGTACCGAGCACGAGTACCGCTCCGTCGCCCGATGGAATCGCCGCGCGCAATGCAATCTCCAGATCGCTCGTGCAGATGATGCGCGCCTGCGGGAAGAGTTCGTGCAGGCTCGCTTCGAGCGCTGCGGCGATGCCCGGATTCGAAAGCCCTGCCACACCGAGTACCACGCTCTCGGGCGAGCGGCCGAGCGCGAGATCGCGCACCAATGCGTGCAGCACGCTGCGAACGCTCTCGACTGAAAGAACCGACGGATTCGCGGGGCCGGCCTCGGCACGCATGCGCCGTTCGCCGTCGCGCGCCATCGCAACGCTCTTACTTCCGCCGAGATCGATCCCTAGAATCATCGTGCATCTTCCTTTGCGATCTTTGCAAGCAACTGCGAAAGAGCGTACGGTGCGACCGCGCCGAGAACGGCGTGCTTTCGCGCCCCGGTCACCGACGGAAGGTTCGCGCTGCGCCCGCGCAGCGTTTGGAATCCGAGAACGGCGAAGGCGACCGCCTCTTTCGATTCGGCCGGCACCCCGACCGCGTCGCTCGATTCGACGCGCGCACGCGATAGCCGCTCGCGCAGCGCTTGCAGCAGCCGAGTATTTTTCGCTCCACCACCGGAGCAAAGAATGCGTGCATCCTCGAAGTGGTGGCGTTCGATCTCCTGCGCGATACTCTCGACCGTCAAGGCAAGCAGCGTCGCCAACGCGTCCTCGAGCGATTGCGCCTGCAACGAACTGCGAAAGCGGCGCAGAAAAGCCTCGCCGAAGCGCTCGCGCCCAGTCGATTTCGGTGCGGGGAGCGCAAAGTAAGGATCGGCGAGCATCTCGGCAAGCAGCGTCGCATCGACGCTGCCGCGCGCCGCCGCTGCGCCGTCACGGTCGAAGCGCGCAGCGCCGCCGCTCGCTTCGGCGATCCATGCATCGAGCAACATGTTCCCGGGGCCGGTATCGAACGCAACGATCTCGTCTGCATCGGGGCTCGCGCCTGCGGGGAGCAACGTGAGATTGGCGATCCCGCCGCAATTGAGTGCGATGCGCTTTTCGTCGGGGGCGGCGACGAGCAAGAGATCGGCGTAGGGAACCAACGGCGCGCCCGATCCACCGAGCGCACAATCCGCGCTTCGAAAATCGAAACAGACGCTCGCGGCGATGCGCTCGCGTAGCGCAAATGGGTCACCGATTTGCAACGTGAGTGCGGCAGCACCGTCGTGGAAGATCGTTTGGCCGTGCATCGCCGCAAAATCGACCGAGCGACCGGAGAGAAAATGCTCCGCGGCATCGGCGTGCGCAGTTCCCAGTTCGCGATGAAGGCGCGCGACGGCGGCGATACCGCCGCTCCCGCGGCGAATGACCTCGTCGAGCAGATCCGCGTTCTCCGGCGCGAAGGCGAAGGTTTGCGCGTCGAGCAGTTCGATAGCGATCCGTTCGCCGCGCACGTGCAGATCGACGAGCGCACAGTCAATCCCGTCGAGCGAGGTGCCGCTCATCATTCCCAGTGCGATCATACGCTGCGATTCACTGCATCGGTCACGCCGGTAAAAAATGCTCGCCGTAGATCGGTGCTGTCCTCGCGCCCGAAATACACGGTGTTCGTCAGCAGCACGGCGGTGAGATCGCGCTCTGGATCGACCCAGATGCAGGTCCCCGTGAATCCGGTATGTCCGAACGAATCGCGCGAAAAACCGGGGCCGCACGAGTTATCATCCCGCGTTTTGAGCGCCCAGCCGAGCCCACGACGGAGCGTCGGATCGAAGGCTTGCTCGCGCACCGCTTCGCGCGCAAGCGCTCCGTCGATCACCGAGGAGCGGCCGTGCAACGCCGCAAGATACTGTTCGCCGATCCACGCCGCGTCGGCCGCGCTGCCGAAGATCCCCGCGTGCCCGGCGACACCGCCGCAGAGGTAGGCTTTCTCGTCGTGCACGCGTCCTTGCAGACGCCCTCGCCAGCCGTCGCACTCCGTCGCCGGAAGCGTTCCCCAATCGGTCTTGCGCGGGCGGTAGCCGAAGTCGGGGCGCGCAACGAATCGTTCGACGAGCGTTTGTAACGAGCGCCCTTCGCGGCGCGCAAGGGCGACGCCGAGTGCGAGAAAGCCGAGATCGCTGTAGAGGACGCCGCTGCCGACCGGAGCGTGAAGATCGGCGGTAAGCGCATACTCTTCGACGGAGCGATCGCGGAGCGAGCGATAATGCGCTCCCGATTGCATTCCCGAGGTATGTGCGAGCAGCATGCGCAACGTGATCGATCGCTGCGGCAACCGTTCCCACTCCGGAATCGTTTCGACGAGCGGGTCGTCGAGCGCAAAACCTCCGCGCGCGAGCGCATCGAGAGCGAGCGACGCTACCACGAGCTTCGTCAGCGAGGCGAGATCAAAACGTGTATCGAGCGCAACCGGGCGTGCATCGCCATCTGCACGCGTGCTGCCGTACGCGCGTTCGAAGAGCACGCGGCCGTGCCGTTCGACGCGTGCGACGGCAGCGGTGAAGCGTCGCCCAAGTGCCGCGCGCAGCACGGCATCGCTCTCTGCAAAACGATCACGCACGAGCGATCGTGACCGGTAATTTTCCACTCGTCGGTGCGCCGGCAAAGAGTGCGGCGGCAGCGGCGTGGAGATGCAGCGGATCGCTGCCGAAGCAGCAAAGCGCGTGCTCGACGAAGGGTGCCGCTTCGATATCAAACGGCTCCATCGTCGAAACGAGGATGCTCTCGGGAAAGCGACCGACGATGCGACGAATCGCATCGATCGCGACGGGATCGAGGTGCGTACGATACGAGAGCAACACGGGGCGACGTTTGGAACTCGCGATCGCCGCGAGCGTACGATCGACCGATACCGCGTCCTGCGGCTGCAGTTGCGGTGCCTCTTCCGCTCCATGCGCCGCCGGGCCGAGATCGCCCTCGACGCCGAAGCGAACGAGGATGCTTTCCTCGGCTCGCACGCGCGGCATTCCACGAACGCACACCACCGCCCGCGCGGCAATCGTCGTGCCGACGTTCGGAAAAGGTGCAGGAGCATCGAGCGGAATCGGCCGCGAGAGGGTCGCCCGCAACATGCGCATGCGCATGCCCGCTTCTCGCAGGCGCCACTCGCGCATCTCGCCACGTGCGATGCGCGCGGAGATCTCGCGCGCCGCCGGCATCGCTGCATCGAGTTGCTCGCAGATCAGCGCGCAATCCGCTCCGGCCTGAATCGCCGTAGCGGCGCGCTCGGCGATCGTACCGAAGCGGTCGAGCGCACCCATCTCCAAATCATCGGTGAAGGCAACGCCGTTAAACGAACAACTCTCGCGTAAGAGCGATTTCATCACCGGCTCGGAGAGCGTCGCCGGTTGCTCCCGATCGACCGCTTCAACGACGACATGCGCGATCATCGCCGCACGCGCGTGCGGCAAGAGTTCGCAGAACGGCGCGAGATCGCGCAGATGGAAGAGCGTCGTCGGAATCGAGACCGTCGGCAGCGCGACGTGTGAATCGACGGCGGTGCTGCCGTGCCCCGGAAAATGCTTGAACGTCGGCACGATCCCGCGGCGCCCCATGCCGCTTGCGAGCGCTCCGGCAAGGTCGGCGACACGCTCGGGATCGTCGCCGAAGGAGCGCGTACCGATGACGGTACTCGCGTGATCGATGGCGAGATCGAGCACCGGTGCGAAATCGAGATTCACGCCGATGCGGCGGAGATCGTGTGCGATCTGCTCGCCGAGTTGTCGCGCGAGCTCGAGATCGTCGGCGGCACCGACGGCCATCATCGAAGGCATCGGTGCGAGCCCATCGCGCAGTCGCGCGACCCGCCCCCCTTCTTGGTCGATGGCGATGATCGGTGTCGGATCGTCGGGGCGCAGGGCACGCAGCGCGTCGGTGAGGGCGCGGGCGCTCTCTACCGTCGGTACATTTTCTGCGAAGAGGACGTATCCGCCGAAGCCCCGCAGCGCGAACTCCGCACGGGTCGCTTCATCGAGCTCCGAACCCGGAAACCCAACTGCAAGAACACCCTCCGCTAGGTCGACGAACTCGCTCAGAACGGCTCCTTCTCGTTCGGGAGGAACTCGGTGTCAGTGCGCGCTGATCGATTGCGCTACGAGCATCTTCCCGGAGCGGGCCGCGAGTACCTCGACGCGGTCGCCGAGTCGCAGGCTTGCCAGTGTGGCAAAGCCGCCGGCCCGCTGGATCGAGGTATTCGGGGTCACCGTCACCTCCATCGTCTTTGCGCCGACTCGGACGCCGATGCCGGGATGTTGATAGTGAATGGCAACGATTCGCCCGACGAACGAGAGCGCGCGCGAGGGATGCGCGGCGATTGCGCTCGGTGCGAGCGCCAGGAATGCGAAGCAGAGAAAGAGGGTGCGTTTCACGTTAGATAATCCAAGAACGCATTATAGTGTCGGCGACGTTCCATCGCCCTGCAGAATTTTGAAATACGCATCGCGCGCCGCAGCATCGCCGGCGCGCGCGCGCTGCGAGGCATCCCTTAAAGCTAATACCGCCGCATCGTCGGCCCGAAGATTCGCCGCCGCCAAACGCAGGGCGAGCAGCGCGAGATCGGGAGTCCGCTCACCCAAGCGAGCGATTCCCTCCATGAACGGTTGTAGGTGCTCTGCGCCGGGCCTCGCTGCCAACAGTGCGGCGACGACGGCAGCCTTGTTGGGCTCGCTTTGAAGAAGATAGCTATCGAGAACCTCGAACATCACCGCATGCGGTTCGCCGTCGCGACCATGGCCCTTCTTTTCGTCCTCGCGGCGTCGCCATCGGCACGCGCGAGCCCCCTCGACGCTCTACTCGGACGTATGCGCGCCGCCGCGGGCCCCGTGTGGGCGGCACATATCGACGCCATCGTCGATATTACCGACGGCGCGATGCTCACGCGCGCGCATATCGATGCTCGCGGGGATCGCTTGATCTTACACCGCTGCCTCGACGATCGCTGTTTGGGGCGCTTCTATTACGGCGCACGCGCGGACAACCTCACCCTCAACGGCGCCCCGCTCGCCGCTCCGCAATTAACCTCGAGCGAACCGGCGCTGCTCCTCGCGCTATCGCATACATTTTTGCGTCGCAGCTTCCGCACAACCGGGGGCAGCATCGCGTTGCTACCGACGGCAACGAAGGCGCGATCCGCGCTCGAGATTCGCGCGGTCGGCGTCCCACCGTTCGTCCTCGATATCGGTGCCGACGCGTTGGTTCGGCGGGCGACGATCGGATCGACGCGATACACGTTCTCCGGATACCGTCGGCTCGGAGCGCTGCGATTTCCGACGCGCATCGAAAGCAACGGCAAACCCTACATCACCTTCCATCACCTCCGCGTCGAGAGCGCGCCGTTCGTCGCGCCGCACCCGCTTCCGATCGCCTTCGCCGCAGCACCCGTCGTCTTGCCGTGGCGCCCGCACGCGAAAATACCGATCGTCGACTGCAGTATCGCCGGGCGGCCGTTGCGTTGTCTGATCGATAGCGGAAATTCCGGCCTCTCGATGTCACTCTCGCTCGCCGAGCGCCTGCATCTCCATCCGACCGGCACGTTCGAGGTGAAGGGCCTCGGCGAGTATCTTACCGAGTTGGTCACGGCGCCGCCGCTTCGCATCGGCGCCGCAACGTTGCCGTCGGCAACCTACGTCGTACTCTCCGATCTTGAAGGAACGCATTACGATGTCGTCCTCGGCACCGATTTTTTGGCGACGGCATGCGTGACGACCGACGGACCGCGGCGCCGCGTTATCGTGCGACCGCGCAGCGCCGCATGCGTTGCACGGGGTTTACCGGTGCGCTTTCTCTCGCTCGTGCCGACCGTGCACGCACTCCTCGCAGCGACGCCCGCTCGTCTGCTCGTCGATACCGGCGATGAATCGACGATCAATCTCGGAGCGCGCTTCTTCCGCGCCCACCGCACACTCTTTCACGTCACAACAAAACGCTTCGTTCGCGGAGTCGGCGGGACGAGTACCGAGCGTCTCGGCAAACTTTCCGGCATCACGATCGGCTCGTTTCGGCTCGCGAACGTCACGATCGGAACGACCGATAGGCTGCATAGCGCGGGCGACGGCCATATCGGCAACGGGCTACTCGCGCACTTCGTCGTGACGTTCGACTACGCGCACGACCGGATCGATATCGCGCGGCCATAGCGTTCGCCGCGACAATGCGGGAGCGAGCGTGCGGGGGCGAGAAGGGCTCGACATGCGGATACAAAAGCGTTTTATCGTATCGGTCGCCATCGCGTTGGCTCTCTCGCTCATCGCCATTCCGCATCGCTCATCCGAAGCGAGCATTGCCGGGCTGAACCCATGCACCCCGGTCGCCGTGGAGATGATCGATACGATCGACTCCGCAAATGCGCGCCCCGGTGATTTTTTTCGCTTTCAAAGCATCAACGCGGTCACGGCCGGGGCGGGCATCGTCATTCCGACGCACACCGTCGGCTACGGTGTGGTCTCCGTCGCATCGGCCGCGGCGCGAAACGGGGTCTCCGGCACGCTCGTCCTCGAACCGCGCTATTTCGTTCTCCACGGTCGGCACTACGGTGTCGTGCTCGACCATCGCGCGAACGATCTCGTACGGAACGGAAGTTCGGGGAGTCTCCCCGGATATCTCGGCGCAATACCGATTCCCGGCGTCAGCGTTGCGATCGGCGCTTTCAATTTTTTTCACCACGGAAATAATATCGTCGTCAAGAGCGGCTCGATGTTCGTCGTCTTCCCGAGCGACAGCCCCAGGGTCGAGCGCTGTCAACGCTCGGGATCGCACTAGGGCGGCGCCGACGCTCTCCACGCGCGGTCGAAGCGATAACGCGCGCCTATCGGCGTTCGGCGATCCACGCGCGCACGAGCGCGATAAAAACCTCGGGGCGGTCGCGATGCGGAGCGTGTCCACATTGCGCGAGCAAGCAGCGGTCGACATCGCCGCGCGCGATCTCGGCAAGGCGCGCGAGTTGCGCGAAGGTGCCGTACTCGTCTTCGTTCCCCTGAACGACGAGCATCGGCGCGACGATGCGCGCAACGTACTCCTCGATGTTCCAATCGCGAAAGTCGCGATGCAACCAGATATCGTTCCAACCGAAAAAGGTGCGTTCGCCGTTGCGATGGTGCCGACCGATGCGCTCGCGAAGGACGGCGTCGGATCGATAGCGTTCGCCGATTGCGGCGATCGCTTCGATCGATTCTCGTTCGACGAAGAGATGCGGCGCTTCGAGAATCAACCCCGAACAGCGATCGGGGTAGGCACCGGCGAAGATTGCGGCGATCGAGGCGCCGTCACTATGCCCGAGCAACAACGTGCGCTCGATTTCCAAACGGTCGAGCAACTCCGGAAGCACCTGCAGCGCTTCGTCGTGCATATAGCTCGGGCGACGCGCTTCCTGAAGTTCGCTCGAAAATCCGTTTCCGAAACGCGAGTAGACGAGCGATCCATACGCGGTTCCCTCGCAGATGCGCGCGGGAAGATCGCGCCAAAGCCCCAACGTCCCCAACCCTTCATGCAAAAAAACCAAGGTCGGCGAATCGACGCTTGCGCCCCGGCGATAACGATACTCGATCTCGCCGCCATCGAGGGCCAACGTTTGCGCTTCGGGGTTCATCGTGCCCTCGTACGCCCGAACGGCGCAGCCATCCTTGCCCGGCATTGGAGCCACGCGCGCGATGTGCGGTAGATTCTCGTTCTTCGCGCGGCGCGCAGATATCGCCGCCGCCTTCCCGTTTCTCTTGCTCGCGGCGGATTTCGATCGCGCCGTTCGACCGCGATACAATATCGCGCCGACGCAACGGACGCCGATCGTGCGCGCCGACCTGCAACTCACCCCGGCGCAGTGGGGCTTCGGCCTTCCGCACACGTTCAACGCACGCGCCGAGAGCGCGGCGGAGCGCTCGCTCTATCGCCGCGCGTATCGCGAACGCCCCGCGCTCGTGCCGGCGAACGGATGGTTTGAATGGGAGCCAACCCCGAGCGGCAAGCGACCCTACTACATCGCCGCCGCCGATGGACGCCCCATCCTCTTTGCCGCGCTCTGGGAGATGCGCGAGGACGAACTCTGCTTTTCGATTCTCACGCGTTCTTCGCGACGCGAACTCCAAGCGATCCATCATCGCGAACCGGTTGTCGTCGGCACCGATGCAGCAGAACGCTGGCTCGACGAGCGGCTCGCACCGGAGGAACGACGCGCACTCGCCGATCCGCGCGACGAGGCGGGCATGCGCTTCGCGCTCCGCGAGGTGACGCGCGCGGTCAACGACACCGCGAACGACAGCCCCGACCTGCTCGCCGCGCCGAAGCCGGTGGAGGCGGCGCGCGATCTCCCGCTCTTTCCGCCGAGTCCGAAGCCTTGACGCGCCCGCGATCCGCCGCTATGATCGCCGAACCGTGAGCCTCCACTCGATGCCTCCGTGCCTGCCTACGCCGCCCCCAAGGGTGCCGGCCGGATAGCGCACGCCGCGAGGAACCGCTCGCAGAACGTCGCTCTCCAGTCGGAGCGGCGTTTTTTTATTGCTCTCAACGATCCCCACAAAGGAGTACACCCGGAAATGCATCCCGTTATCATCGGAAATGGAACGATCGGCCAGGCGATTCGCGAGGCACTGCGCCGCGTCGACCCGCTGCGAGAGGTTACGATACTCGGCCGCGGAGAGAGCATTACGGCAGTCGCCGATGCCGACGTGGTACTCCTCTGCGTGAAGCCGCATCAAGTGCAGAGCGCGCTCGAAACGCTCGCGCCGAGGTTGCGCCCCGGAACGACGCTCGCGAGCGTCGCGGCAAAAACGACGCTCGCCTCGTTGCGGGCATCGCTGCCGGCAGAGATCGGCGTGGTGCGCGCGATGCCGAATCTTCCCGTCGGCGAACTCGCGGGCATGACCGCACTCGCCTGCGAGAGCGCGTCGACGGATCTCGAACGCTGCGAGGAACTCTTCGGCACGATGGGGCGGACGGTGCGTATCGAAGAGCGCTTGATGGACGCCGCCACCGCGATGAACGGGTGCGGCCCCGCGTATGTCTATCTCATCGTCGAAGCATGGATCGACGCCGGCATAAAATTAGGATTCTCCTACGAAACCGCACGCACACTCGTCGCGCAGACAATGCTCGGCGCGGCAGCATCGGTTTTAGCAAGCAACGAGCACCCGGCGGCGTTGAAAACCGCAGTGACGACGCCCGCGGGCTGCACGATCGCGGGGCTCATGCAACTCGAAGATGGACGGATCCGCAGCACGATCGTGCGCGCCGTCCTCGCGGCGGCAGAGGCGTAGCGCCCTTAGAGATCCTCGCTCTCGATCTCTTCAGGTGGTGGTAAGTTGCGAAAGAAGAGCCAATAGAGCCCGGCATTGAGCAGCTGCAGCACCGACGCAAACTCCAGCGGCAGACCGATCCACGCGTGTTCGATGAGCGCACCGGCGACCAACGGTCCCCCCATCGAACCGACGCGTGCCGGAAGATTCGAGAGCGCCGATGCGCGCGAGCGTTCCGAGGCCGGAATAATCCCCATCGCATAGGATTGGCGCACCGGGAAGGTCACGATATTGACCAGCATGCGCAGCGCGTAGATCGCCCCGGCGAGAACGAAACTCGGCGCAAACGGCATCGCCGCAAGCAGTACGCACGAAAAGACGCGCAAGGCGACGACGGTGCGAACGGCTCCGCCGATCGCCGCGACGATACGCGTAACTCCGAGGTACGAGAGAATCGAGAGAACGTTGATCGTCGTGTAGAGCGCCGCAATTTGATCGGCGTTCACGTGAAAGCGTTCGTGGAACCAGAGCACCAAGATCGGGCCGAGAAAACCGATCGCCAGACCGTTCGTGGCATTCGTCAGCATGAAGCGTCGAATCAACTTCCAGGTATTCGGCGTGAGCGAGGCTTTCGATTGCGCGCGAATCGCCCGCGTACGCCGCTCGCGGATCGGCATGACGACGAGTGCCAAGGCAACGCCGATGATTGCGGTCAACCAAAAGAGCGGGCGCGCCGGAAAGACGGCAAGCCCCGCACCGAGCACGCTGCCGATCGTTCCGACCAACGAGAGACGAGCGAAGACCGCCGTGCGCTGCTCGTCTCCGGAGAGCTCTGCGGTAAGCGCTTGTTCGGCAACGAAATAGGGACCGAAGGCTCCGCCGCTGCCGACACCGCCGCCCTGCCCGATCGTTCCAAGCGCTCCGGCGATGGCAAGGACGATGAAATTCCCTTGCAGCGCAAAGACGACGCCGGCGAGCGCGGTGAGAATGCCGAACGCCGCGAGAATCGGCTTGCGCCCGATCCGATCGGCGAGCGCGCCGACCGCGAGCGTCAGCAACGCTCCCGAGCCGGAGCCGATCGCGATAAGCAGCCCGACTGCCGTCGCGCTGTATCCCAGCGAGAGCAGGTAGAGCGGAACCACGATCGCCAGATATCCCTGGGAGATGCTGCGTAAGGCGCGTCCTGCGTAGAGCGGCAGCAAGGGAGTTCGTAGCGACATCTCGGGGGCTGTTCTCACCTCCGGCCGCTTTCATCCTTGCAGGAACCGCGCACGGCGACGGGGGAGGGCATCGCGTGCAAATGCTCGATGGACGCCTGATTTTTTCAGGCTCCGATTTGAACCGCTTTCTTGAGTGCCGAATGCTGACAGCACTCGATCTTTCGGTTGTCGGCGAGAGCCGCCGCGACGAAGAGCCCGATCCGCAGAGCGAACTGCTCGCTCGTAAAGGGCTCGAACACGAGCGTCGTTATCGCGCTGCGCTCGAGCGAACCGAGCGCGTGCTCGCGATTCCCGAGATCGGCAGGCCTTCGCTTGCGGCATATCAACTCGCCGAAGAACAAACGATTGCAGCGATGCGCGAGAACGTTCCGACGATCTATCAGGGCGCCTTTTTCGACGGCACGTGGTTCGGTCGCGCCGATTTTCTCCGCCGCGTCACGGGCGCATCCCCGGGAAACGCACGATCCTACGAAGTCGAAGATACCAAGCTCGCGCTCTCGGAGAAACCGTATTTTATCATTCAACTCTGCTTTTATAGCGAGCAACTCGAGCGCACGTTCGGCGTTGCGCCGGAGTTCATGCACGTGCTGCTCGGCTCCGAGGAACGGCGGAGTTTTCGCGTCGACGAGTTCAGCGCGTATTATCGTAAACTGAAGGCGTCCTTTCTCAACGAAATCGCCGCGCTTCAGGCCGGCGCCCTCGCAGGGCGACTCGATGAGGTGCCGCTCCCCGTCTCCCACTGCACGCTCTGTCACTGGAAGGAGCACTGCGCGAATCGCCGCGAGGAGCGCGACCATCTCAGTCTCGTCGCGCGCATGCGTTCCGATTCCATCCGCCGCTTCGCCGCAGCCGATCCGCCGATCGTGACGATGCATCAACTCGCGCAAGCACCCGACAACGCGATACCGCCGGGCATCTCTCGCGAAAGTTTTGCGACGCTCCGTCGCCAGGCGCGCCTGCAAGTCGAGCAACGCGAGAGCGGCCGACCGCGCTACGAACTCCTTCCCCCCGAGCAGTTGCGTGGACTCGGCCTGCTTCCGAAACCGAACCTCGGTGATATCTTCTTCGATATGGAGGGCGACCCGCTCTACGCTCCCGGGCGCGGGCTCGAGTATCTCTTCGGTCTCTACCTCTCCAACGAACGACACTTCGTCCCGTTCTGGGGCA
>DAIBFU010000025.1:0-19328 GCA_027422105.1 Vulcanimicrobiota bacterium
ATCGTCTGTGGAACCGGAATGCTCACGCGCTCACCTGCTGCAAGCGAGCGCTGGAAATCGTTCCCCGCTTCGGGCTCGACGCCCCAAATCGCGCAATTCGGCGACGCTGCATGCGCGGCGATCGCACTTCCCGAGAGCAATCCCCCGCCACCGACCGGAAGCGCGAGGAGATCGAGCGCCCCAACCTCTTCGCAGAGCTCGAACGCGGCGGTCCCTGCCCCGGCAACGATGCGCGGATCGTCGTACGGAGCGATACTCACCGCACCGCTGCGCGCGACGATCTCGGCGGCAATCGCTTCGCGATCCTCCTCGCCGCGTCGATACTCGATGACGCGCGCACCATATCCGCGCGTCGCATCGCGCTTGCTCGTGGGAGCATCATGCGGCATGACGATGGTCGCCTCGATCCCCAGCAGGGAGGCAGCGAGCGCAACTCCCTGCGCGTGATTGCCGCTGGAATACGCTACCACACCGCGCGCGCGCTCGTCGGCCGAGAGCGAGGCAAGTGCGTTGTAGGCGCCGCGGAATTTAAACGCCCCGACGCGCTGAAAATTCTCGCATTTGAGATAGACCTTCGCCCCAACAAGCGCATCGAGCGTCCGCGACTGCAACACCGGCGTGCGATGGGCAATGCCGCGCAGACGCTCTGCAGCTGCACGAACCTCTTCTATTCCGGGGAGTAACGCCACGCAACGATCTTCCCATTTTCGTCGAGTCGGAGTTTCTCGCGATACGTTGCCTTCTGGAACTTCACAATGAAGCAATGCACCCCGGGATCGCACGGTTTCACTTCTTTCACCGACTCGATCTTCCCGAGCGGAGCGAGCACATCGGCAGCTTCGGCGATGCGCACGCGGTCGATATTGATTCCCTTCGCGAGTTCGTTCTGCACCGGAGCGATGGAGTTGTTTTGCATCGCCTGCGTGATTCGGTCGGCGAGGCGTTCGTAACGGTTCTCCCCGCCACAGCCGGCGAGCGCCAACGTCGCCAAGGCAGCAAGAACGAGTGCGATCCGTTTCATTTTAAGCCGTAGCCTCCTGTTGCAAACGTTTGGTGAACGGCACCAGCCGATGATTGGGATTCCATTCCTCGATCAATCGCAAACTCCATTCGCGCTCGGCAAGCAAGATCGGGTGCCCCTCCCAATCTTCCACAAGCATCGAACCGCTCCCTAACTGCAGCGGCGTCGCCCCGACGAGTTCTCCCTCGACGCGACGAATCGTATCGTGCGGCAAGCGCGAAAACTGCGTGCGCACGTTATACTCCGCTTCGAGCCGATATTTCGCAACCTCGAATTGCAGTTCGCCGACTGCACCTAAGATCGGTTCGGAGCGCATCGAACCGTACGGGTAGAAGACCTGAACCGCTCCCTCTTCGCGCAACTGCGCGATCCCCTTTGCAAACGATTTGTACCCTGCGCTATCAATACTGCGAACGCTTGCAAAATGTTCCGGCGCGAAGGCGGGAATCGGCGGGAAGGCGAGATCGTTCCCAACGAACACGGCGTCGCCGATCGCGAAGACCCCGGGGTTCGCGAGACCGACGACATCTCCGGCGTACGCCGTTTCGAGCGATTCGCGTTCGTCGGCGAAGAGACGCATCGCACGCGCCAAGCGAACTTCTTTTCCGGTTCGCCCATTGCGCACCACCATGTCCCGCGCAAACTCGCCGCTGCAGACACGAAGAAACGCGATCCGGTCGCGATGGCGCGGATCCATGTTCGCTTGAATTTTGAAAACGAACCCCGAAAATTGCGGCGAGGCCGGTGGAACGGGCACTTCGTTGCGCAAGGCGCGCGCACCAGGCGGCGGTGCGAGTTCGAGGAAACGATCGAGAAAGAGCTGTACCCCGAAGTTCGTCGCCGCGCTGCCGAAAAAGGCCGGGGTCGCCGCGCCGCGAGCAAAGGCGTCGCGGTCGAAACGCGCGCCTGCACCTTCGAGTAATTCGACGCCGTCGATAAATTCGCGATAGCTCTCCTCGTCGACGAGTTCGCGAAGTCCCGGATCGCTCAACCCGGCCATCTGCACGGCGGCACGCTTGGCACCGTGAGCGGTACGTTCGAAAACATGCACTTCGTGCGTGGTGCGATCGTAGACGCCGCGAAAACGCTCCCCGTTCCCGAGCGGCCAATTCATCGGAAACGCGGCGATACCGAGCACCGACTCGAGTTCGTCGAGCAACTCCAGCGGGTCGCGACTCGGACGATCCATTTTATTGATGAACGTAAAGAGCGGAATGCCGCGCTCGCGGCAGATGGCGAAGAGCTTTTTCGTCTGCGGTTCGACGCCGCGAGCGGCGTCGATGAGCATCACCGCGCTATCGGCAGCCATCAGCGTACGATAGGTGTCTTCACCGAAATCTTGGTGCCCCGGCGTATCGAGGAGGTTGATCGTATGGCCGCGATAGGGGAATTGCAGCACCGTCGAGGTGATCGATATCCCGCGCTCGCGCTCCAATTCCATCCAGTCGCTGGTAGCAGAGCGGCGCGCGCGACGTGCGGCGACCTGCCCCGCGACGTGAATAGCCCCTCCGTAGAGCAAGAGTTTTTCCGTCAGCGTCGTTTTGCCGGCGTCGGGATGCGAAATAATGGCGAAGGTGCGTCGCTCGCCGACGCGGGCTTCGAGTTCGTTCACGGTTGAGATACCACTTTATAGGCACGCAACTCGGGACCACCCGCGGCACCTCGTGCCAACAGATAGAGCCGCGATGCGGATTGGTAGAGTTCGGCCGGCGCCGGAACGGCGATCCGTTCGTTGCCCCGCATGACGATAACGCTTTTGCCTTCGATGACGATACGACAACTTCCGAAGGTGAGCGTCCGTCCCGAGATCACCCGACGCGCTTTTTGCGGCAAATGCGCTCGTACGTATGCTTCCGACCCGGCACTCTTTTCTACTTCTTCAAAGCAACGCGGCTGCGCGGCGAGGGCCCATACTCCACGCGCGTCAATCGCACCGTGCGCAGCCCGACCGATGTTACGGTCGCGATAGGGTTTCGGCGGCGCCGGCACCGAGGTCGCGGCTACGTGAATTTGCAGTCGATGAAAGTGCACGATCGAGGTCACGACGATCAACGTTCCCATGACGATGACGATCGCCAAAAACAGCGATATCGTCATGCGCGAAGCGATAAGCGAACGCGCGCGACTGCGATCACGTAATCGGCGGCTCCATAATAAATATCGAAAACGCGCTCGCCGAGATGCGGCAACGGCTCGATTCCGGTGGGGAAGACGACGTTGTCGACCACGCCGTGACATTCGTATGCTTCGGTAGCGACGAGAAACGGCTCCGGCGAACGATACAGTACGCGGTCGGGACGCTCGAAATCATGGACGACGAGCCCGGCATGATACGAAAAACGCGGATGAACGCCGTCGATGCGGCGTAAATCGACGCCGTGAAAGACCGATAGCCAGCCTTCGGGAATGCGAATCGGCGGCGTGCCTGCACCGACCTTCATTCGTCCCCACGAAGCATCGGGAGAAAGCACGAGCGCCGATTCGCGGACTTGTAACAATGCGCGGCGATCGCGCTTGACATTTTCGAGCGGGATATACGCAATGCGTATCGATTCGCGCCGATCGTATGGCATTGCACGAATCACCGGAATCGCGGCAACACCGTTGACCGCCGACAGGTGAAGCATCGGTCGATGGTAGAGCGCCAACGAGAGATGCCCTTCGGGAGAAAGGACCGGCTCCGGGAAAAATGCGGCATCCTTATCGTCGTGATCGGGCAATCCGGCCGCACTAAAATCGACGAGGCCGAGACGTTCGTAATCGATTCCGCTCTGCGAGTACGCTAACGCAATGCGCGCACCGCGCGGCCCGTACGCGGTATACGCCATTAGGTAGGCGTCGAGCGCGGGAACGAACGTCACCCGCGGATCTTCGCAGCCCCAACCGTGCGCCGCACGCAATTCGTACGGAAGCGTCGGTTCGAGCGCGTAGCCTTCGTCGATGGTTGCCGTGCCGCCGGCAAGGCGAAAACGACCGATACGCGAGACGTTTCCGGCGGCAACCATGCGGGGAAAGAGCATGCGCTCGCCGTTTCGCGCTTGAACGAATGCCGGATTCAGCATCCCCTCTTCGGCATCGGCGCGACCGTTCGGCGCGAGCATGAGGCCACGGCGCTCGACATGCACGTCGTAGGAAAAATTCGTCACTGCTACCATCAGGGCAAAACCGTCTCGGCGACCTGGCGATCCTCCGGCGTCACGACCACCACCTGAATGCCGCGCCGATAGACCGCGTTCGGGACAACCCAGAGAGTATAGGTGCGGTAGGCGCGCGTCGGCTCCCCGCCGTCGCTTGGCGGTTGTTCGAAAGCAACCACGCGAACGTGCCGCAGCCCCGCGTCGATCGACTCGACGATCTGTCGAAAGCCGCTTCGGTGATGCGGGCCCATCAGGAGTGCCACACAGAATTCGGCACGAAACTGTACGTCCGGCGCCGAGAGACCGTAGCGATGCAGTTGCGCTTGGCTGCGAATGATCGCGATGCGGTCGCCGTGCCCGGCATCGTAGGTGAGCCCCTCGCCGTAGGTGCGAACGCGTACGTCGCGGCAGCCGACTAAGACGAGCAAGAGTAGCAAGGCCGAGAGACGCTTCACGAGGCCATGGGTTCGGCTGAAACGACTCCGGCCCCCTTGCATAAAGCGCTTTTGAGGCGCATGCTGTATCTTTGAATCCGTCAAATGTCGCGTCAGGATGGTGTTTCGATGATTGCAAAAGGAATCGTCGCCTTCGCGCTCGCCGCCTCGACCGGGCTGGCCTCTCCGACTCCCTCCTCCGCCCCGGCAGCCGCTCCCGTGCTGCCGCCGCTAAAGGTCATCGTCCGCGTAAAAGCAACGACGCCCTGCACGCGGATGGCAGTCCATGCGAACGCCGCGATTCTCCTCACGCTGCGCAATGACGCGACACTTCAGCAGACCATTGCGCGTCTACGCACCGTCAAACTCAGTGATGGAAACAGCATCGACCGACGCAACGGGCTCAACGATCTCTCCAATCTCGCCGGCCAACTCTTACGAAATGCGCGCGACGCCGACCGCGAGACGGGGAAGATACTCAACTTTGCCAAGCATCTGAAAGACCCGAAAGAGAAGGCAGCGCTCGTCGCCTTCGTGCATGCGCTCGGCGGAGCGGTCGGGCGGCAGCGAAAGACCGCGCGCGACCTCGATGGATTCGTCACGACGCTCGAAGCCTACGATATGATGCGCGTGCACGATACCGAGGCGAGCATGCAGCATTTCGAAACCGGTTTCTATACTGTCCCGACGGTATCCGACCCCACGGAGATACGCACGACGCCGGCGCGCGACCGCGACTGGGTCGCGATCTATTCCGGCCGCTACCCGATCTACTGGAACGGCCATCAGTCGCCGTCGGAGAAGACGGGGCTCAGCGATACGCAACTCGCGAGGGAAGCTGCGCTCGATTTCCAAGGCCGGTTGCCTGCTATAGCCGGCGACGAGAGCAGCGCGGCCCAGCCGATCTTGCGAGCAGCCGAACACTGTTAACGGGGCCATTAGGCACGAGCGACGACTGTCATAGGCCCACCTCCGAACCCACGGTTATCGTAGGAGCTTGTGAGGAATCTGCGTCGTTTTGCGGTCGCCGCCGCCATCGTCGGGTTTGGGGCCGTTCTACTCGGAAGTTGGACGCGCATTAACGGCGCCGGAATGACCTGCCCCGATTGGCCGCTCTGCCACGGGAAGCTGATTCCCTCGATGGCCGACGGCACGATCTGGGAGTGGACGCACCGACTCTTTGCGTTCTCGACTGCGCCGCTCGTTGCCGTTGTCGCGTTCCTGGCGTTTCGTCTGCGCCGCCGCGCACCGATGCTCGCTCCGTTGGTTCTTGCCGTCGCAGCGCTCTTTCTCGTCCAAGTTTTACTTGGTGCCGCGACGGTGAAACTCGGAAACTCACCGATCTCCGTCGTCCTGCACTGGGGAACGGCAATGGCCTTCATCGCATCGCTCGTCGCGATCGCCGCGATCACGACGATTCCCGAGCATGCAAGCGAGTCGCCGGCGGCAAACACGGCAACCGCCGTTCCCGCCTTGCTCCTCGCAACGACGATCGCAGCGTTTTTCACCATGTGCGTGGGAGCGTATGTGAGTTCCAGCGGAGCGGGGCTGGCATGCCTCTCGCTGCCGGGATGCGCCGGGCACGTCCTGGTGATGCAGCCTGCACAGCAGGTACAGATGCTGCACCGCACCTTCGCCGCGTTGACCTTCGTGCTCTCGGTCATCACCACGATCGTGGTCTTTCTCCGCGAACCAGCCGGCCGAATTCGCGGCACGGCAGCGCTCGGCTTCGTCTTGCTCTGCACGCAGGTGCTTTTGGGGCTGATGAACGTCGCGCTTCGTTTACCCACCGATCTTCGCGAAGCGCATGCGGCAAATGCCGCGCTCCTCTTCATCGCCTACTGCAGCGCGTTTAGTTTCGCAGCGATTCGCGGTGTTGCGCTCCCGCGCGACTCGAGCGCTCGATGAGCTCGACGCTTGCGCGCATCGACGGGCTCGACGCACGCCCCGTCGGTGGGCCAATCGGGCTTGCCGCAGCCTATCTCGAATTAACAAAACCGCGCATCATCGTGCTACTGCTCGTGACGACCCTCGCGGCGATGATGATGGCCGCGCACGGAATTCCGCCGCTCAAGTTGGTCTTTTTCACGCTTTTGGGCGGAGCGCTCTCATCGGCATCGGCCGGCGCCCTTAACTGCGTTTACGATGCCGATATCGACGGGCTGATGCGTCGCACGCAGATGCGGCCGATCCCCACGCGGCGTATTGCGCTGGTTCCGGCAACGATCTATGCCGTCGTACTCGGCGTTCTCGCCTTTGCGCTACTTTTTCTTCTTGTGAATCCGCTTGCCGCGTGGCTCTCGCTCGCCGGTAATCTCTATTACGTCGGAATTTATACGATGTGGTTGAAGCGAAGAACTCCGTTGAACATCGTCATCGGCGGCGCTGCGGGTTCGATTCCGCCGCTCGTCGGCTGGGCGGCGGTGACCGGAACGCTCGCGCCGGCGGCATTCGGGCTCTTTGTTCTAGTTTTTTTGTGGACGCCGCCGCATTTTTGGTCGCTCGCGCTCATGACGGAGACCGACTACGATAAAGCGGGAATTCCGATGCTTCCCAACGTGGTCGGCGAACATCGAACGCGCATCGAAATCGCCGTCTATAGCGTCGTGCTAGTTCTCGGATCGCTGGCTTTCTATCCGCTCCATGTTTTCGGGCCGGCATATGCGATCGCCGCGGCGATTCTCGGCGCGCTCTTTCTCTACTATGCGTTTCATACGTTACGCGACGCGTCCAACGCCTTTGCGCGGGAACTTTTTCGCTACTCTCTCGTCTATCTCGCCTTGATGTCGCTCGCCATGGTCGTCGATCGTATAATCATTCGATGATACCCGCGCTCGACACCCGCACTCGTTCGTTACTCCTGACGCTTGCGCTCGGCGTTTTCGCCGGCGCGCTCGATCTCTCCGTACTCTCGCCGGCACTTCCCGCGATCGGTCATGAATTTGCGGTTCCGCTCGGCAATCTCGCGTGGATATTCACGCTCTATCTTCTCGCCAACGTTGCGAGCATCGCCATTGCCGCGACCCTCGCAGACCGCTACGGGCGACGCCCGATCTATCTTCTCTGCATCTCGCTCTTCGCACTCGGCTCGCTGCTGGCGATCACCGCAGAAAATTACCCGCTCTTCCTCCTCGCGCGCGCGATCCAAGCACTCGGCGCCGGAGGCATTTTCCCGGTTGCAACCGCGGCGATCGGCGACGTCATTCCGCTCGAGAAACGCGGAGCCGCGCTCGGCGCGGTGGCAGCAACGTGGGGTGCCGCGGCGGTGCTCGGGCCGACGATCGGCGGCATTCTTACCAACGCATTGAGTTGGCGGTGGATTTTCGCCGCGAACCTTCCGCTTGCGATATGGGTCTTCGTGCGCGCGCTGCGCGACGTGCCGACCTCCGCACCGCGCGTGCGCCCACCGCTCGATGCACTCGGTCTCATCGCGATGACCGGCGGATTACTCGCGATGGTCGCCGGCATTACGACGCTCGATATACCGTTGGGTGTTCTCGGCGCCATCGTTCTCGCTGTGTTTCTGTTCTTCGAGCGACGCGTTGCACACCCGGTCGTTCCGCTCTCGCTTTTCAGCACGCCGCAACTCGCAAAGACCTACGGCATCGAATTGCTGGTCGGCATTCTCGAGGGCTCGCTCTTCTTCGTCCCGACCGTGATCGTTGCCGCGCAACACCGCAATGAGATCCAAGCGGGTGCGATTGCCGCACTCGGCGCGCTGGCCTTCGTGGTGGTCATTCCCGCATCCGGAAAGGCGCTCGACCGCATTGGTAGTCGCAGCGTTTTATTGCTCGGAAGCGCCTTCACGGCACTCGGCTTGGCGATCTTCGCCTTCGGTTTTACCTCGCTCTTCTGGAGTATCACCGCGATGCTTGTCGCCGGGGTCGGCTTCGGAGCGCTCCTGGGCGCACCGACGCGCTATATTATTACCAACGCCGCCGATGCCGCCCATCGCTCGACGGCGTTGGGCTTCTTGAGCCAAGCGTTGATCGTCGGGCAACTGATCGGCGGCTCGCTTGCCGGCGGACTCTTCGATTTACGCCACAATCATAATGCCGGATTCCGTGAGGCATACCTCGCATTCGTCCTCGTCGCGCTGCTCGCATTCATCCTCTCGGGTCGGCTCGATTCCCAAGCCCGAGCACGGATGGGCGAGAGCGCCGAAACCGCGGAGGGAAGCGCAGCGTAAACGGCTGCGAGGCTCCCATCGGCGCTCGCCGAACGGTAAACGGATGGAGACCCATCGCGTTTTCAACCAAGTCCCTCCGTTAGAGGGCTACGATCTCTTTCGCACCGACCGCGCGCTCACCGATCTCTTGCAACAGCTTGCGCCGGGAGCGGATTTCGAAGATGCGCGCGCGCTCGGGCAACTCGCCGGGGAGGCGGAGTGGATCGAACGCGGCCGTTTAGCAAACGAGTACACGCCCGAATTACATAATTTTTCCGCCACCGGCGAACGAATCGATGAGGTGCGTTACCACCCCGCATGGCACGAATTCATGCGCGAGGCGACCGAGCGCGGGCTCCACGCAGCGGCATGGGTCGATCCGCGCCCGCACCCGCATCTCCGCCGCGCCGTCGGCTTCTATCTCTGGAGCCAGGTCGAGGCCGGGCACGTCTGCCCGATCTCGATGACCGCGGCGGCGATTCCGGCGATTCGCCATCAACCCGAACTCGCAGCGCAGTGGGAACCGCACATCACCGCGCGCAGCTACGATCCGGTGCTGGCGCCGTTCGCCGAAAAGAAATCCGCGCTCTGCGGCATGGCGATGACGGAGAAGCAAGGCGGATCCGACGTGCGCGCCAACACGACCTCGGCAACACCACAAGGGGCTTCGGGCGGAGGCAACCTCTACACGCTCGTCGGGCACAAGTGGTTCTGCTCGGCACCGATGTGCGATCTCTTTTTCGTGCTCGCGCAAGCTCCGAAAGGGCTGACGTGTTTTTTCGTTCCCCGCATTCTTCCGGATGGAACGAAAAATAGTTTTCTCATCCAGCGGCTAAAATCGAAACTCGGCAATCGTAGCAATGCTTCGGCCGAGATTGAATTCGATGGGACGCAAGCATGGGCAGTCGGCGAGGAAGGGCGCGGCGTCGCCACGATCGCGACGATGATCAATCAGACTCGGCTCGATTGCGCGCTCGGATCGGCTGCGTTGATGCGACAGGCGCTCGCGCAAGCGATCCATCATGCAAGTCATCGGATGAGTTTTGGAAAAGTACTGGCCGAACACCCGTCGATGGCGAACGTCCTCGCCGATCTCGCTTTGGAATCGGAGGCGGCGACGCTGCTCGCACTTCGGCTCGCCGATCTCGCGGATGCACCGAACGGCGACCGCCACGCCTCGGTCCTCAAACGTATCGGCACCGGAATCGGGAAGTTTTGGGTCTGCAAGCGCGCGGTCGCCCATGTCGGCGAAGCGATCGAAGCACTCGGAGGAAACGGCTACGTCGAGGAATCGATGATGCCGCGCCTCTATCGGGAAGTTCCGGTCAATTCCGTTTGGGAAGGTTCGGGCAATATCAATGCGCTCGACATTCTGCGCGTACTCCGCAAGGAGCCCGAGAGCGTCGAGGCGCTGCGTGCCGAGTACGAACCAATACGCGACGATGCGCGCGTGCGCGATGCATTGGCGCTCGTCGAGCGCTATCTCTCCGCCGATCCCGAGGAACTCGAAGGGAGTGTGCGGGTACTCGTCGAGCGGCTTGCCTTGCTCTGGCAGGCAGCGCTCGTTCGTCGCTATTCGCCTCAAGACGTGGCAGATGCGTTTATCGAGACACGGTTTGGTGAACGCAGCAGCATTTACGGGGCGATTTCGGCAAAAATTCCGTTTCGGCGCATCGTTAAGAGAGCTGCGCCCGTTTCATAGGTTGCCTATGTCACACATGCGCACGCCGAAGTTCGTCCGCAATTCCCGCCATCTGGCTCACCGCGCGTGGACCGAGCGCGAGCGGCGAATCGTCTGGCGTGGATTGAGCGGCCGCTTGGCGATCGCCATCGAGCCGTTATTAGGCACGATCTTCATGGGGTTTCTGACCTGGGGAATCGTTTGGCGCTCCCAGCATGTCGCATCCGACCGCGATCTTATCAAAATTGCCTGGATCTTCGGGGTCGGAGCGATCGCCTTCGCGGCGTATTTCGTCGCCGTTCTCATCGCGCCGTTTATCGCCTATCTCCAAACCTTCAAGCCCATCTTTATTCTCGACGGCTACGTCCGCTACCGTGGCCCCGACGAACGCTCCAGCGAAGAAGCATCGGGATACGTAGCAGCGCTCTTTGAAGACCGCAGCGTTGCATGTGAATGGGAGTTTCTCGGCAGTAAGGATCTCGAACCGGTTATGATTCCGGCGCACCTCGAATTTTCGAGATACGCCGGTATTCATCGAATCGACGGCGTCTCGACCGGCGTTTTGCCTGATGGTGAGTTGCCGCTCTTGGCTATCGGGATCGCCTCTCGGCGCGACTGGAACTAAAACGCCTTCGAGAGATCGATCCGTATCGACTGGAGCGCGGGCCACACGTGGCCAAATCCCGCGTTGAAGATGACGCTCCCGCCGATCGTAAAGACGGCAATAACGCCGAAGACCACCAGCGCGATAACCGCTTTCGGAATTCCGCCGGATTGCGGAATCGTGGAAAAGTCGATCCCTTCAGGTTTGTCGTGCATCTCTTTATGCCGCCTTTCCGAAGTTCCCGAGCACGTGCGCTCCGGCCAACAGAGCGATCAAAGCACCGAACGCAAGAAGCGCCAACATGATTTTAAAGAACTGATTGTCGAGCCCGGGCGTCTTCCAATCGTTTTTCAGCGCAACTGCAGAGACGAAGAACACGACGATGCCGCCTGCTATGGCGCCGGCCCGTTCGAAATTGGCGATCATTGAACCAGTCACGTACGCAGCTCCTTAAATGAGGTAGAAGATCGAGAACAGCACGACCCAGATGATATCGACGAAATGCCAGTACAACGTGCCGGCGGTGAGGCCGAAATACTTCTCCTTGGTATAGACACCATGAACGGATTGAAGAAGCAACACGGTAAGATAGACGATGCCGACGGCGACGTGAAAGCCGTGCATCCCCGTAAGCGTAAAGAAAGAAGCGCCGAATATCCCGCTGCCGGCCCACGATATCTTATCGACGAAATAGAGATGCGTATACTCGTATGCCTGCCCGCCGAGAAAGGTGATGCCGAGCGCGATCGTGGCGATAAGGAAGCCGGCATATTTATTAAAATTCCCATGCTTCCAATTCTCTAATGCATAATGCATTGTCGCGCCGGAACCGAAGAGGACGACGGAGTTCCACGCCGCGAAGGCGACGTCAAGGCGTGCGATTCCCGGCGGCGGCCACGACTGGCCGCTGTTGCGGAGATAAAGATACGCAAAGATGAACGCTGAGAAGAGCACGACGTCGCTGAACAGGAAGAACAAAAATCCAGTCAGCCGAAGGTCGCCGTTTCCTCGTAGAAAATCGACGCCGCCTTCGACGCGTTCGGTATGCTGCTGGGGAAGCGAGGCGACTGCCACCGTTACTACCTTTCCTTAAAAACGCGATCAGTGAGCGCCGGCCGGAACCGGAGCGGGTGCATCGTTCAACTCGTCGTCGAGGCCGCGGTACGGAAGCGGCTCGCTAAAGTCATAGGGGAGGCCGTAAACGGTCGGCACGTGTTTAAAGTTGTAATAATGCGGCGGCGAGGGAATCTGCCACTCGAGCGTTCGAGCTTTCCACGGGTTCGGACCCGCTTTCTTTCCGCGCCGTAAACTTATGAGAATGTTCACGAAGAAGAGCAGAATCGCAAAGGTCATCACATACGATGAAACCGATTCCACGCGATTCCAGAACTGGAACTGCGGATCGTACACGGCAACGCGCCGCGGCATTCCTTCGAACCCAAGCCAATGCATCGGTAAGAACGTGCCGTTAAAGCCCGCTACGAAGAGCCAGAAATGCCACTTGCCGAACGTCTCGCTCATCATGCGTCCGGAAATCTTCGGGAACCAATAATAGAAGCCGGCAAAGATGCCCATGAGGCTGCCGCCGACCAGCACGTAATGGAAGTGTGCGACGACGAAGTAGGTGCCGTGGAGATGCAAATCGGTAGGAACCGAAGCGAGGAAGATACCGGTGATACCGCCCAGCGCGAAGAGCACCACGAATCCGATTGCAAAAAGCATCGCGCTGGTGAAGTGAATCTTCCCTCCCCACAGCGTCGTAATCCACGAGAAAATCTTCACCCCGGTCGGCACCGCGATGACAAACGTCAGCAACATAAACGGAAGCTGCATGAACGGCGCGAGCCCCGAGGTGAACATGTGGTGCGCCCAGACCATGAAGCCTGCCAACGCGATCGTCACAGAGGAAAATGCGATCATCTTGTAACCGAAGATCGGCTTTCGCGCAAACGTTGGGAGAATTTCGGAGATCATCCCGAACGCAGGAAGAATCATGATGTAGACGGCGGGGTGAGAGTAGAACCAGAACATGTGCTGCCACAACAAGGGGCTGCCGCCTTTAGTCGGGTCGAAGAACGGAACGCCGAATTGGCGCTCCATAAAGAGTGCAGCGAGCGCTCCTGCAAGTGCCGTGGTTGCAACCATCGAAAGCGGTGCGGTCGCCAACTGCGCCCAGACGAAGAGCGGCATCCGCGTCAGCGTCATGCCCGGCGCGCGCAACTTCAGGATCGTCACCATGAAGTTCATGCCGGTCAACGTCGAACTAATGCCGACCAAGAAGATCGCCGCACACCACATCGATGTGCCCGCTTCGCCTTGCAGCGACATTGGCGGATACTCGGTCCAGCCCGCGACCGGTGCGCCCATCAAAAATGAACTAAAGAGCATCAACCCGGCGACCGGAAACATCCAGAAGCTAATCATATTGAGCCACGGGAAGGCGACATCGCGCGCACCGATCTGCAACGGCATCACGAAGTTGCCGAAGGCGCCGGTCATCAGCGGAATGACGACCAGCCAAACCATCGCGCTACCGTGGATCGAGTATACCTCGTTGTAGGTGTTGTTGCTGACGAAACCACCGTTCGCATTCATGAGCTGCGTGCGGATGACTTCGGCGAGAAGCCCGGCGAGCACGAGAAAGATAAAGCCGGTGATCAGGTACTGGATTCCGATAATCTTATGATCGATCGAGAATACGTACCGCCGGATGAAGCCTTGCGGCTCCGGATGCACGTGGTCGGCGATGCCGCCGCCGACATGAGTTGCTGCTACTGCCATAATCTTTCTCCCGCTACTTCAACGAATTGAGGTAGGCTACGAGGTTTGCGATGTCTTTGTCGGTGAGTGCGTTTTGCACCTGAGTCGGCATTTGGCCGTACGAGCCTTGCAGACCATGTTGGAGAATGTCGGCGACGTTCGCCGGAGTCGCGGGCTTGCCGCTGAGCAAGTTGGGATGCGCTGGATCGTGCAAGACGCCTTTGAGGCCGGGGCCGACGATCCGTTGCGTGAACGGCCCGATCGCATGACACGCCGAACATTTTTGCGTAAAGAGCACTTGGCCGGCTGCAGCGGAACCATCGCTAAGATCGATCGGGGCCGACGAGGTCTGCGGCAACGCGTTGCTCGCGGTTGCATTCTTCACTTGCCACTGGTGATACCAGGCATCGAATTGCGCCTTCGGCTGGATCACGAGGTATTGCTTGTTCATAATCGCGTGGTTCAAGCCGCAAAATTCGGTACAGATAATGCGATAGCGCCCGACGCGATCGGTGGTGAAGCGCATAATATTGACGAGCCCGGGAACCATATCTTGCTTCAAGCGCATCGCCGGAACCCAGAATGAATGAATGACGTCTTCCGAACTCACGTTCAACGTGACCGGTTGGTTGACGGGAAGGTGCATATTCCCGGTGACCTCACCGTTGATCCCCGGATAACGGAATGTATAGAACCACTGATGGCCGATCGATTCGACGACGAGACCCGCCGGCGTGGCAGCCGATGCAATTTGAATGGGGAACCATACGCGAACGCTCGCCCATGAAATAAGAATAACGGCGATGGTTGGGAGTACGGTCCACCACAGCTCGAGCTTATGATTGTCGTGAATCTGGACGCCGAGTGCGTCGGGTGGGTCGTCCTTACGCGCGCGGAAAACGATCGAGAAAAATACTGCGTATCCGAGAATAAAAATAAAGAGCGCGATGCCGACCGCGAGGAAAACGCGGAAGAGCGTGTCGATCTGCGTGGCGACGGTAACGGCCGTGGGCATCCACCGCGAAATCGGTGTCACCGCCCAGAAATAGATATTCGCGGCCGCGAGCAGTGAAAGCAAGGCCGTGAACGGCCAAAAGCCCGGGCCGAGCCCCTTCACGCTGGACTGTTTCTCAATCACCGACTATCCTTTCAAGATGCATCGTTCGGAGGCTCTCTTCTTCGTTTCTTCCCGAATCGTTCTCAACTATAGAAAGAGCGAGGCGCTCCCGCACCGACTTTAGAGGTCGGAGGGTCCTCCCGGCCCGTGCTTCTGCAATGCCGCTGCGAACTCCCCGACGCGGGTTGAAAGCCCGGTAAGAGCCGTACCGACCACGACGGCCTCCGCCCCGGCGAGAAGGGCGCTTCGCGCCGCCTCCGGAGTGCCGACGCCACCCTCGCAGATCGTAAAAGCCCCGAGTTCGGCGATTCGCGCAACGAGCGCAATTGCAGGAAGGGTGCTCCCCCTCGTATCCGTCGTGTAGCCGCAGAGCGTCGTTGCGAGGATCTCGGCACCGAGCGCGTGCGCCGTGCGGGCATCGTCGAACGTCGCGCAATCGGCCATCGCCGTTCCCGAAGATCGGTGAATCTCAGCGACGATCCGTTCGAGCGTCGCCCCCGCGGGGCGCTCGCGGGGCGTCGCATCGAAAGCGACGATCTCCGCCCCGGCATCGAGGATCTCGGCGATCTCGCGCAACGTCGGCGTGATGTAGGGTTCGAAGCCGTCATATACGCGCTTGACCAATCCCACGACCGGCAGGTTGCATCTCGCCTTCACCGCGCGAATATGCGCCGCGCTCTGAATCCGCAATCCGACCGCTCCGCCTTCTTGCGCTCCGAGTGCCAGCGCGGCGATGACGGCGGGGTCGTCGAGCGCGCTCCCGGGCTTCGCTTGCACCGAGACGATGAGGCCGCCGCGCAGTGCCGCAAGCGCGTTCATCGCTCCTCCAGATCCGGAGCCGCGAGCCCCGCCTGCGCGAATGCCAGGAGTAGCGCTCCGAGCGCCCCATCGTAACGCGCTCGGCGCACCTGTGCCCCGGGAAGCAGCGCGCGGAGCGAGCCACGGAGCGCGCGAGAGAAACGCGGCGCCTCGCCGAGGCCGCCGAGGAGCGCGACGAAGGGAGCGCGCAGTCGCGCCCGGCGCGCGGCGACGCGAATCTGCTCGGCGAGCGCGCGGGCGTGCGCACGCAGCAACGCGCGTGCGGTACGATCGCCCCCCTCTGCCTGCGCGAGAATCGCGGGCGCGAACGCGGCGATCTCCGTGCGCGCGATTGCGCCTTCGTAAAACTGCCGCGCGCACTCCGCTACGCTCGCGCCGAAATGCCGCTCGAACGCGGAGCGCAGCGCGCCGGTACGCCCGGCATCGGTTTCGAGCAGGAGCGCGCGCATGACGTCGCGCGCGAGCCCGAACGCCGAGCCCTCATCGCCGAAGAGATAGCCGTGTCCGCCGACCCGCACCTCGCTCCCGTCGCGAGCCCGCGCCACGACGACCGAGCCCGTACCGGCGATCGCCGCGATTCCCGGTTCACCACCATGCGCCCCGACGAGCGCGATCTCCGAATCGTGCGTATAGCGAAGGTGTCGGGCGGCGATCCGCGGATGGCGCCCCTGCAGACGGGTGTCGAAACCACTGATGCCGACAACCGCGCTTTCGATCCGCGCCGATTGCGGAATCCGCGCCCGGCGCATCGCCGATGCAAGCGTCGCTTCGACGGCATCGCGTAAGCGCGTCGACCTCGCACCCAGCCCAAGCTCGTCACCCGCTCCACCGCTCGCCCGGGCGAGAATCCGTCCGCGTTCATCGGCAAGTGCCGCTTTCGTTGCACTCTGACCGACATCGATTCCGGCGAAGAGGCGCATCGGGCTCGGCTTCAATCGTGTGCGAGCAACGATCGCGCGTATTCATTCGCCGCGAACTCGCGCGTCGCGCGATTCTCCAGACGCGCGACCTCGTTGGTTCGTTCGCGGTGATGATAGAGTTCGTGCCCGACGGCAAGCGAGATAAATTCCCCGAGCTCCGCCGAGGGAAGATGTTCGGCGATTCGCAGATTCACGCGGATCGTCGGCCCCTCCGGGTCGTACTCCGAACGCAACTCGTCGACGCCCCATTCGCCGAGATCGGCGAACTCCACGGCAACCCCGAGCGCTCGCGCGCGGCGCAGTGCTTCACTCATTCTTTACCATCCCCCAAGTCAACTCTATCGTTTTGTAACGCAGCGCGAAGCACGAAGATATCGATATCTCCGACCGAACGCGCGCCCTTCTTCGCTATCGCTGCAGCAGTTCCGGCAGCCTGCCCGAGCGTCATCACGGTCGGCGTTAAACGCGCCGATGCCAATGCTTCATGCGTCGTTGAAATGCAGCGCCCGGCGACGAGCAATCCCTCCGTCTTTTCGGGAACGAGACAACGAAAGGGAATCTCGTACGCCCCGCCCGGGGCAAGACGATGCGTTGTCGTACCGAGCCCCGAAGGATCGTGAATATCGATCGGATAGGCGCTGCGCGCGACGGCATCGGGAAAGCTGCGTGCGGAGAGCACGTCGTCGCGGGTCAGCGTGTAACGCCCGACGATGCGACGCGATTCACGAATACCGACCTGCGTTCCACTGGCGAGAATGCGCGCGCGTTCGAAACCGGGAACGT
Organism: Vulcanimicrobiota bacterium; assembly: GCA_027422105.1. Taxonomy (GTDB): domain Bacteria; phylum Vulcanimicrobiota; class Vulcanimicrobiia; order Vulcanimicrobiales; family Vulcanimicrobiaceae; genus JABEUX01. The sequence goes on from DAIBFU010000025.1 coordinate 17,445, forward strand.
AGCGATTGAAGAAACGAATGAGTTCGAGCGCTTGGCGGCGCCCTTCGATCTCGGCGCGCGTGAGATCGAAGGCATCGAGCGGATCGACATCGAGCACGCGCGACATGTTCACCGTCATCTCGTCTGGATAGGGCGATGCGAAGAGCGAGACGATGTCGCGCGGAATCGTCACCTCGCCGCGTTCGCGCGCGAGATTCCAGAGATCCCAGAGCCCGGCGACCGCCGAAAGATTTTCGGGGCGAAGATCTGCAACCGGCAACGAACTGCGCACTTGATCGGGATGCGCGCGCAGATAGGTGGCGAGCGCTTCGCCGTCGACCGGGCCGATGCGCAGCATCAAACTCGCCGGCTGCACGCGGCCGCGCTCGTCACCGCGGGAGGTTGCCGCCCCGGCAGAGTGCGCAACCAGCGCGTCGGCGGTCGCATCGATCGTCGTTGTTCCGAAAAATTCGAGCTCGCCGCCGATCGTCGCGACGCGCACGCCGATAACGCGCTCCCCATCGCAGATCGCGGCGAGAAAGCACGCATGCACGAGCAGCGTCACGCCGGCTTCGGCCATCATCTCGAAAAGGAGCGCCTTGTGCAGTTCGGGATCGAAGGGCGTGATCGTCGCGACGTAATCCGAGCTGTCGCGCAGGTGCCCGGGCGAGCCGCCCATCGCTTCCAACCGCTCGACGATCTCCTGGGCAATCCCCCCGACGATTCTGCGCTCGCCGGAGTGAAAGGTCATCCACGGTCCGACCATCGCCGCGGTTGCGGTTCCCCCGAGAAAGCCATACCGTTCGATCAGCAGGGTTCGCGCACCATGCCGAGCCGCGGCAATCGCGGCGGCGCAGCCCGCATTCCCGCCGCCGACGACAATGGTATCGAAGGGCTCCATCGGCTCAGGAGTTCCCAGCTTGGGGCGCGCTCCCTGGCGCGAAGCGCCGTCGAGCGTGGAAAAACAAGGTCAAAGCGCCCCGAACGGGTATTGAGGGCCTTCATGCTGCTACAACGAGTCAAGCCGCTCTCGCTCCTATTAAACGAGGCCGGCGACCAAAAAAACGCTCTCAAGAAAACTCTCGGCCCCGGCGCACTGACCGCGATGGGTATCGGTGCGATCATCGGCACCGGTATTTTTGTTTTGACCGGCGTTGCCGCTGCGAAATTCTCCGGGCCGGCGCTCACCGTTTCGTTTATCATCGCCGGTATCGTCAGCGCGTTTGCCGCGCTTTGTTATTCGGAGGTCGCAAGCCGCGTACCAATCGCCGGAAGCGCGTATACCTTCGCGTATGCATCGCTCGGTGAGTTTGTCGCCTGGATCATCGGGTGGGATCTCGTCTTAGAATATGCACTCGGCGCCGCAACCGTCAGCATCGGCTGGTCGGGGTACTTCACAAATTTTCTCAGCCATTTCGGCATCAACATCCCCGCCGCATGGCAACATAATTACTGGGATACCGGGCCGACCGGCACACCGATTCACGGCATCATGAATTTGCCGGCGTTCTTGATCATCTGCCTCATCGGCGTACTCCTCATTCGCGGAACGCGCGAATCGGCGGTCGTCAATTCGATTATCGTTACCATCAAAGTTGCGATCGTACTTTTCTTCATCGGCATCGGCTTCGCGCACGTCAACACCGGGAACTGGGTGCCGTACTTCCCGTTCGGATGGGGTGGAACGCTCTTCGGCGCCTTCTTCGTCTTCTTTGCCTACATCGGCTTCGACGCGGTTTCGACCGCCGCCGAAGAGGCGAAGAACCCGCAACGAGATATGCCGATCGCTATCGTCGGCAGCCTTGCGATCTGCACGGTGCTCTATATCATCGTTGCGGCGATTTTGACGGGCATGGTGAAGTACACGCATCTCAACGTTCCGCAACCGGTCGCCTTTGCCGTCGA
>DAIBFU010000026.1:0-19050 GCA_027422105.1 Vulcanimicrobiota bacterium
GTTCCCGGCCCACATCACCAACGCGCTCTCGTTGTTATCGCTGTAATACGATTTTCGCGTCGTGACGGTGGTAAAGCCGTATTTTTGATAGAGTTGCTGCGCCGACACGTTGCTCTCGCGCACTTCCAGCGTCATCCATGCCGCCCCGAGTTCGATCGCCGTATCGAGCAGATGCAGCAGCAAACGCTCGCCGTACCGGCGTCCGCGCAGATCGGGATCGACCGCGATGGTCGTGACGTGTGAATCTTCGAGAATCACCCAGATGCCGCCGTAGGCAACGATGCGCGAACCGATGCGCCCGACGAAATAATGCGCGAGTTTATTCGAGCGCAATTCGTTGGCGAATGCATCGTGCGGCCACTGCGTCGTGAACGAGAGCAGTTCGATCCGCGTGACCGCGCTGATATCGCTCAACTGCATCGCTTCGATCTGCAGCGGCTCGGGTGCGCCGGCGCGGGTGGGGTCGAGATCGAGCTTCACGCGCGCGTCGGTACCTTCGCGGCGGGCGCCTCGCCGTAATCGGCGACCAGCGCGTGCGGCGAGGCGGCCGCAGGCATGGCGCAGGCGAGTCGCGCGAGCGCGAGGATGGGCGAGGGAACCGGCGGTAACGAGAGCACGGGCTGCCCGCGTTCGGCGAGCAGAGCCGCGACGCCCGCCGTCGCCCCGGCGAGCGCAAGCGGCTCGGCGAACGGCTGCGGAAGCAGCGCGGCGAGCGTTGTCGCGATCTCCCCTGAAGCGCGCCGCTCACCCTCCGCGCTGCGCAGGCGCGCCGAGATGACGCCCGGACGCCCTGCGACGACCGCGAGCCGCGGGAGCTGCGCCGCCCCGTTCTCGAGTACGTCGAACGAGGAGACCCCAACCAGCGGCAGCCGCCATGCCAGCGCGAGCGCCTTCGCGTAACTTAAGGCAACGCGCAGCCCGGTGAAGCTCCCCGGGCCGATCCCGACGGCGATCCGCTCGAGCTCGCCGGGCGCCATCGCCCCTGCTTCCAAGAGCGCGGAGATCGCGGCGAGCCCGCCTTCGAGCGCGTGGTTGGCCTCGACGCGGCGCTCGGCAAGCACGCGCTCACCCTCGAGGAGCGCGCACTCGAATGCTCCGAGCGCAGCGTCGATGGCGAGCAGTCTCATGCCGGCGGCTCGACGACGAGCGTGCGCGCTTCTTCACCCGCCCCGGTGATTTCGATGCGGTAGCGGCGCTGCGGCAAGAGATCGGCGAGATGCTCGGGCCACTCGACGAACACGATCGCGCTGCCGTCGAATGCCTCCTCGAGCCCGCTCTCGGCGAGCTCGCCGGGGCTTTCGATCCGGTAGCCGTCGAGATGCTCGATGGCGATGCAGCCGGCGCGCTCGTAGCGATGGCGCAGCGTGAACGTCGGGCTCGCCGCATCGTCGTGCCCCTGAAGCGCGCGCACGACCGCGCGCACGAAGCGCGTCTTTCCCGCGCCGAGCGGAGCGTGGAGCGCGACGACATCGCCGGGGCGCAGACGCGCGGCGAATGCCGCAGCGAAGGCATCGAATGCAGCGATGTCGCGGCAAGTCTCGCGGAAGGTGGCGTCGAAGGCGCTCGCAGTGAACTTCACTATTCCGGTTTCCTTCGCCGTCGAAGGCTGGGCGTCCTGAGCGAGGATCTCGCGGGCGCGCTCCATCAGCGTTTCGAGAGCGCGCTCACGGCGCTCGAAACGGACTTCGCTCGTGCCGGTGAGGCGTTGCACGCCGATCTCGCCGAGATCGAGGCCCGCTCGCTGCCGCATCCGCCTGAGCCCCCCGCGCCCGCCGTGGAGCCTGCTTCGCGCGCCGCCGCCACGCCGCCGCCACCACCCGATGACGGTGGCTCGCGCGTGACGTTCGACGAGGACGAGCCTGCCCCAGTCGTTCAGTTCGACGATCTCCCAACCTGGGAAGAAGGCACGTAAACCGCGAAGGAGTCGGGATTGTGTCGGTGGCGTCTTCGACGTCACTCTAGCATCTGCACGCCGGAGTCAACCCTAAGCCTTGAGTAACGAACGCATTCAAACGGTCAACGTCGAAGAGGAGATGAAGGAGAGCTACCTCTCCTATGCGATGTCGGTCATCGCCTCGCGGGCATTACCCGACGTTCGCGACGGCCTCAAACCCGTCCAACGCCGCATCCTCTACGCGATGCGCGAGATGGGTTTCGACCCGAGCAAGCAGCACCGTAAGTGCGCCGGTATCATCGGCGAGGTCTTAAAGAGCTACCATCCGCACGGCGACCAATCGGTTTACGATGCGCTCGTGCGCCTCGCGCAGGATTTCACGTTACGCTATCCGCTGGTCGACGGTCACGGAAACTTTGGTTCGATCGACCCCGACTCTCCCGCCGCGTATCGCTACACCGAGGCTCGGCTCGCGCGTCTCGCGCTCGACCTCCTCGCCGATATCGATAAAGAGACGGTTCCGTTCACTCCGAACTTCGATAACCAGAGCACCGAGCCGGCGGTTCTGCCCGGGCGTCTGCCGCAGTTGCTCGTCAACGGTTGCAGCGGTATCGCGGTCGGCATGGCCACGAATGTTCCGCCGCACAATCTCGGCGAGGTCGCCGATGCGGTCGTCGCGATGCTCGATAACGAGAACATCACCGACGACGAACTCTGCGATATCGTCAAAGGCCCCGATTTCCCGACCGGCGGCACGGTACTCGGGCACGAAGCGATCCGACAGGCCTATAAGACGGGGCGCGGATCGATTCCGATGCGCGGCAAGGCCGAGATCATCGAAGAGAAGGGCCGCCACAAAATCGTCATCACCGAGATCCCGTACCAGGTCTACAAGAGCCGCATCGTCGAGGCGATCGCCGAAGCACATGCGGAGAAGAAAATTCAAGGGATCGCGCGTCTCGACGACCTGAGCAACCGCAAGGGCATGCGCGTCGTCGTCGAGTTGCAAAAGAGCGCGACGCCGAAAGTCGTGCTCAACCAACTCTTCAAGCACACGCCGCTGCAATCGAGCTTCGGCTTCAACATGCTGGCATTGGTGCCGGCGGGCGCGCCGAAGGCCGACGGCACGACGCCGCTGGAGCCGCAGGTACTCAACCTGCGCCAGTTGCTCGACCACTACATCACGCACCGCAAAGACGTCATCCTCAAACGGACCGCCTACGATCTTCGCAAGGCGCAAGAACGCGCGCACTTGCTCGAAGGTTATCGCATTGCGCTCGACAACATCGACGAAATCATCGCCCTCATTCGCAGCAGCGATTCAACCGACGAAGCGAAGAGCAAACTCGTCGCTCGTTTCTCGCTCTCGGAGATCCAAGCGCAAGCGATCGTCGATATGCGTCTGCGCACCCTCACCGGCCTCGAACGCAAAAAAATCGAGGACGAGTATCTCGAGCTCATCAAAACGATCGCCGACTTGGAAGATATTCTCCGCAGCCCGCGCCGCGTCGCCGCGATCGTCAGAGAAGATGCGCTCGACCTGAAGAAGCGACACGGCGACGAACGCCGCACGCTCGTGCTTCCCGCCGAGGACGAAATCTCGGTCGAGCAGTTGATCCCGAATACCGACGTCGTGGTCACCTACACCGACGGCGGCTACATCAAACGCGTATCGGTCGACACCTTCCGCACGCAAAACCGCGGCGGACGCGGCGTGACCGGCATCTCCAACCTCAAGCGGGAAGATGTCGTGCGCAATTTCTTCGCGACGAAGACGCACGACCACGTGCTCTTCTTCACCAACAAGGGGCGCGTCTATCGTCTGCGGGCATACGAAATCCCCGATACGACGCGACAGGCGCGCGGAACGGCGCTCGTCAACCTGCTCACCCTTCCACCGGGCGAACAGGTCACCGCGTGCTTCCCGATCGACACCTTCGAGGGTGATAAATCGCTCGTCATGGTCACGACGCACGGCGTCATTAAAAAGACGAAACTCGACGAGTTCGCCAACGTGCGCCGGAACGGCCTCAATGCGATCAATCTCGACGATGGCGATGAATTACTCGCCGTCGATCTCGCGACCGGAACGCGCGATATCATTCTCTGCACGCGCGCCGGCATGGCGGTGCATTTCAACGAGAGCAACGTCCGTTCGATGGGGCGCAACGCGCGCGGCGTGAAAGCGATGACGCTGGAGAGCGGCGACGAAATCATCGCGATGGATGTGATCGAAGACGAGCGTAAGGAAGTGCTGCTCGTTACCTCGCAAGCGTTCGGCAAGCGCACGCCGATCGACGATTATCGCCATACCTCGCGCGGCGGCAAGGGCGTGAAGGCCTTTGCGAAGGAGCGCGAAGATATCGGTCGCGTCGTCGACCAGATTATGGTCGCACCCGAGGATCAACTGCTGATGATTACCTCAGGAAATCAGGTGATTCGCATCAACGTCAAGGATATCCGCAAGGCCGGGAGGGCGACCAAGGGGGTCCGCTTGCAACGCCTCGGAGAAGGTGACGAAGTGATCGCCATCACGAATCTCGGCAAACAGGCCGAACTCATTACCGGCATCACCGGAGAACCGACACAGACCGAGTTGGCCTAGGCGGAGCTCCGCAACCTCAGTGGGGGAAGATCGGCTCGTGCAACCAGGCACCGCGGACGCGCGGTTGAAGCATCGTAGAAAAAGGAGTCCATTGTGAGCGCAATAGCTGAAGTCAGCCAAGCAAATTTTCAGAACGAGGTTTTAGGAAACAACCAGCCGGTACTCGTCGATTTCTGGGCGCCCTGGTGCGGCCCGTGTCGTATGCTCTCCCCGGTTGTCGAAAAAGTCGCTGCAGCCCATGAAGGCAAAGCGAAATTCGTCAAACTCAACACCGACGAAAATCCGTCGTTGAGCGGGCAGTACGGCGTCTCGGGCATCCCCTGCCTGATTCTCTTCAAAGGCGGCCAGGCCGTCGATCGCATCGTCGGATATGTGCCCGAGGCACAGATCAGCTCGATGCTCGCCCGGCACCTCAACTAACCACCGCAGTGAGCGAAAACGCGATGCGCGGCCTCCCGGCCGTGCATCGTTTGCTTTCCGAGCCCGCGGTAGCCGGATTCGAGCCGGCGTTAGGGCGCGATGCGCTCAAAACCATCGCGCAGGGAGCGCTCGACCGCGCGCGCGCGGCGCTCGCCGCCGGGCAGCCCTTCGATCTCGAACGCACCCTGCTCGCCGACCTCGAAGCCGCCGCAGCCGCACGCCTCCAACCGGTCGTCAATGCGACCGGGATTCTCGTGCACACGAATCTCGGGCGCGCGCCGCTCGCGCGCGCCGCACTCGATGCCGCCGCCCGCATCGGTGCCGGGTACTCGAATCTCGAGTACGATCTCGAGCGCGGGCAACGCGGCTCGCGCTACGAACGCGTCAGTGCGCGCCTCGCGCAGCTCTTCGGTGCCGAAGACGCGCTCGTCGTCAACAATTGTGCCGCCGCAATGTTGTTATTGCTCGATACCTTTGCGCGCGGCCGCGAATGCATCGTCGCGCGCAGCGAATTGGTCGAGATCGGCGGCGGATTTCGCATTCCCGACGTACTCGAACGGAGCGGTGCGCGATTGGTGGAGATCGGCACGACCAATAAAGCGCGCATCGCCGACGTCGAACGCGCGCTCTCTCCGCAGACCTCGCTCCTGTTGCGCACGCATCGCTCGAATTTTTCGCTCGCAGGTTTCGTCGAGGATCTCGATTCGCGCGAGCTCGCCGCCTTAGCGCAGCGCAGCGGCGTGCTGCTCGTCGAAGATTTGGGGAGCGGCGCGCTGCTGGATATGACGGCGTTTGGGCTCCCGCGCGAACGCACGGTCGCCGCGGCGCTCGCCGACGGCGTCGCCGTGGTGGCGATCTCCGGTGATAAACTCTTCGGTGGCCCGCAGTGCGGCATGTTGGTGGGCAGCGCGCTCGCGCTCGGGCGGATGCGCGAGAATCCGCTGCTGCGCGCGCTACGCGTCGACAAGACGACGCTCGCAATGCTCGACGCGACCGCGCGCCTTCACGAAAACGAGAGCACGCGGTTGGAGATTCCGCTCTATGCGATGCTCGCGACCTCGATTGCGGCGTTACAACGGCGCGGTGAGGCGATCGTCGCGCGCGTCGGGCTCGGGCAACTCGTTGCATCGCGTGCCGCCGTCGGCGGCGGCGCGTTACCGGGTGCTACGTTGGAATCGGTGGCAATCGCGATCGATCGACAGGACGCCGATCTCTTCGCACGCCGTCTTCGCAACGCGCGAACGCCGGTGATCGCACGCATCGAAGATCGTCGCGTACTCTTCGATCTTCGCAGCGTTCTCCCCGACGAAGACGGCGCACTCGCCGACGCAATCGCTACAAGCATTTAAGCAGCCGCAGCATGCACATTATCGGCACCGCCGGACATGTCGATCACGGAAAATCGACGCTCGTCGAACGATTGACCGGAACGAATCCCGACCGCTGGGCGCAAGAGCGCGAGCGCGGAATGACGCTCGATCTCGGTTTCGCGCGCTTTGAAGAAGGCGATCTCGTCGCCGGAATCATCGACGTCCCCGGACACGAGCGTTTCTTGCACAACATGCTTGCCGGCGCGAGCGGGATGGAAGTGCTTTTGCTCGTCGTCGCCGCGACCGAAGGGGTGATGCCGCAGACGCGCGAGCACCTCTCGATCCTTCGTTTTCTCAACGTGCGCAGCGTCGTCGTCGCGCTCACGAAGTGCGACCTTCTCGATAGCACCGCGCGCGCAGAAGCGCTCGCGCAGGTGCGCCGCGATCTCGTCGGGACGATCGCCGCCGATGCACCGATTCAGGCGCTCTCCTCGGAGAGCGGCGAAGGGATTCCCGAGTTGCGGGCGCTGCTCGCAGAACGACTCGCCGCACTCCCGCCGCGCGATACCGAGGCACCGCTCTATATTCCCGTCGATCGCGCATTCACGCTGCCCGGACACGGAACGATCGCTACCGGAACGCTGATGCAAGGGAGCGTACGTATCGGCGAGAGCGTCACGCTCCAACCCGACGGGTTGCGTGCGCGCGTGCGCAGCCTACACGTTTTCGGCGAATCGGTGCAGGTCGCGAACGCCGGTGCACGCGTTGCGGTGAATATTCCCGGCGTTGCGCGCGAACGACTCGCGCGCGGCAGCGTCCTCGCCGGCCCCGAGTTCGTTCCCGGCACGCAGTTCGCGGTGCAATTCACTCCGCTTCCCGAAGCGTTGCCGCTCTTGCGACGGCGCAATCCCGTACGCGCATCGATCGGTGCGGCGGAGATTCTCGGAACGCTGATCTTCGAGCGCGTACCGGAGCGCGAAGAGCGCGTCACCGCGCGCTTGGTGCTGCGCTCGCCGACGACGGCGTTCGGCGGCGTGCGCTTCGTGCTGCGCCGTCTCTCGCCGAAAACCGTCCTCGGCGGCGGCGAGATCGCCGGGCTCGACTCCGCTGCGCCGGGCGGCGAGAATCCGCACGCGGCGGCGTTGCGCGCTGCGCTCGCAGAAGCGGGGCCGGCGGGCATCGCACGCGACGCTCTCGCGGCGAAGCTCAACGTTCGTGCGGATGCACTCGACGAAATCCTCGAAACAGCGCTCGCCGAGGGCGACCTTCGCGCGCTTGCAAAACCCGAAGCCTTCGTCGAAGCGGCGCTCGCCGATGCGCTGCTCGAACGGATCCTCACGCAGCTCGCACGCCGACACGAAGAAGCGCCGTGGGCGATGGGGCGCACGCTCCAGGCGCTCGCAAAAGAACTCGCCTTCGATGAATCGCTGCTTTACCGCTATCTCACCGCATTCGTCGGCGAAGAGCGACTCGCCGTGCGCGCGGGTTTCTATGCGCTCCCCGGGCACGAGGTTCGCCTGAGCCCCGCGCAGGAACGCTTCTTCGCCGCCGCGCTAAAACGCGAAGACCCGAGTTCCTTCGTTCCCCGCTCGGCCGCCGAAATCGAGAGCGAAATGCGCGGCTCGCAGGTTGCGGGGATTGCCGACGCCTATGCAGCGCAACTCGCGCTCGGTGCGTTCGTGCGCGTCGGCGAGGATCTCTACAGCGCCGCGCAGCTCGCCGAAATCCGCGCGCGCCTGGAGCGCTTCCTCCACGAGCGGCGGCAGATCACCGTCGCCGAGTTCCGCACCCTCGTCGGCACCTCGCGAAAATATGCGGTGCCGCTCTTGGAATGGTTCGATGCCCGCGGCATCACCATCCGAAACGGCGACACCCGCGCACTCCGTGCAAGTGAGAGGAATCCAAGCGCTCGGTAGCGCACGGCGCGAGCATGAGAAAAGAACGGCTGCTTTCACTCGCCCTTCTCCTCGCCGTCGCATCCGGAGCTCCGGCGAGCGCTGCCGGGACCTTCGCTTCCGCGGGTACGCCGCACACGATTACGGTTGCCGCGACGGCGCAGATCACCCCCACCGATCTCGTCGTCGATCTCCCCGTCGAACGCGTACTCGTGAGCCGGCTCGGCAAGAGCGCGAACGCCGCACTCGGCGCCGAGGCGACCGCATCGCTGCGCGCCATGCTGCCCTCGCTCGGGCTAAAATCCTCGGCGATCGCGAGCATGGTGCCGCTCGAATCGCTCGGCAAAAACGGACATCCCGCCTACGCCACCTACGCGATTCTTCGCGTCCCACCCGATCGCGTCGTCATCGTCAGCGCGGCGCTCACCAAGTCTGGATGGGATGCCAAAGGCGTGACGCTCTTCGAGGCCGCCGATCCCGATGCGGCCCGCACGCAGGCCCTCGTCGCGGCCGAACGGATCGCGCAGATCCGCGCCGCAGCGATCGCCCGCGCCGGCGGCGTCCACCTCGGCGCGCTCCTCTCGGTCAGACCGATTCTCCTCGACGATTTCATCGGCGGCGAGAGCTTCAAGTTGCCGAGCTTTCCGTTTGCCTCAATGCCATCGGCGATTTTGCCGCAGCCGTTGGAAGTGAAAGCCGCGGCACTCTTCACCTTTGCGATCCGATAGGAAGAACCCGGGAACATTCAACCTGGAACCGTTCGCTTCGGCGGCGGTATTATAGGATTGTATGAACGTTGACCGCCTGACCGAACGCGTCTCCGATGCTTTGAATGCGGCATATAGCCGCGCGCTCGCCGAGCGCAACACCCAGACGACGCCCGAACATCTTCTCGCCGCCCTCATCGAACAAGAGCGCGGTATCGCCGCCGATATTCTTACGAAGGCGGGGGGCGATCCGGCGGCGATTGCACGAGCGAGCGAAACGGCGATCGGCCGACTGCCGCGCTTGAGCGGGCCGAACGCGGAGAGCGCCCAGGTATCGCTCTCGCCGGAGCTCTCGCGCGTCATGGACGGCGCCGAAGCGCAGGCGAAAAAACTCGGCGACGATTATGTCTCGGTCGAACACGTGCTCCTGGCGATGGCTCAGGGCGGCGGCGCGGTCGGCACGATCTTCCGCGATGCACGCGTGAGCGAAGACGCGATTCTGCGCGCGTTACGCGCTTTGCGCGGCAATCAGCGCGTCACCAGCAAAGACCCCGAAGGAACCTATAAATCGCTCGAGCGGTACGGGCGCGACCTCACGCTCGATGCCGAACGCGGAAAACTCGATCCCGTCATCGGTCGCGATGAAGAGATTCGGCGCGTCGTGCAAGTGCTCTCACGACGGACGAAAAACAATCCCGTTCTCGTCGGCGAGCCCGGAGTCGGAAAGACCGCCATCGTCGAAGGGCTTGCGCAACGCATCGTGCGCGGAGATGTTCCTGAAAGCTTGAAAGAGCGTCGGCTTGTCTCGCTCGATATGGGGGCGCTCATCGCCGGCGCGAAATATCGCGGCGAATTCGAAGAACGCCTCAAAGCGGTGTTAAAAGACGTCGCGAAATCCGAAGGGCGCATCGTCCTCTTCATCGACGAGTTGCACACCGTCGTCGGCGCAGGAAAGACCGAAGGTTCGATGGACGCCGGCAACCTACTCAAGCCGATGCTTGCGCGCGGCGAGTTGCATCTCATCGGCGCAACGACGCTCGATGAATACCGGCAGTATATCGAAAAGGATGCCGCCTTCGAGCGCCGCTTCCAACCCGTCGTCGTCGATCAGCCGACCGTCGAGGATACGATCTCGATTCTCCGCGGGCTCAAAGAGAAATATGAAGCGCATCACGGCGTACGCATCAAAGATAGCGCGCTCGTTGCCGCCGCCACGCTGAGCGACCGCTATATCAGCGATCGATTCCTTCCCGATAAAGCGATCGATCTCGTCGATGAAGCGGCGGCAAAGATCCGCACCGAGATCGATTCGATGCCGCAAGAGCTCGATGAAGTTTCGCGCCGGACGATGCAACTCGAAATCGAACGAGAAGCACTCAGACGCGAGAGCGATACCGGAAGTAAAGAACGGCTTGATGCGTTGGAGCGTGAACTCACCACGCTGCACGAGCAGCGCGCGCGCCTTCGTTCGCAGTGGGATATCGAAAAGAGCGGCGCACATGCGCTACGCGAACTACGCGAACGAATCGAAGTTGCGAAAGTGGAGATCGAGCGCGCCGAGCGGCAGTACGATCTCAATCGCGCTGCCGAATTGCGCTACGGTGAACTCGCTACGCTGGAGCGGAGCCTCGCCGAAGAGGAGGCACGTCTCGATTCCGCCGAGGGTGGGCGCTTGGCGAAAGAAGAGGTTGACGAAGAGGATATCGCCGAGGTGATCGCTCGCTGGACAAAGATTCCGGTCAGCAAACTTCTCGAAGGCGAGAAACAAAAATTGCTCCATCTCGACGAGGAGCTCCATCGCCGCGTCGTCGGGCAAGACGAAGCGGTCGATAGCGTCGCCGAGGCGGTGCTTCGTTCGCGCAGCGGTCTCGGCGACCCCAATCGTCCGATCGGCTCGTTCATCTTCCTCGGCCCAACCGGCGTCGGCAAAACCGAACTTGCGCGCGCGCTCGCCGAGTATCTCTTCGACGACGAACGCGCAATGGTGCGGGTCGACATGTCGGAGTATCAGGAAAAACACACGGTCGCGCGACTCATTGGAGCGCCGCCTGGATATATCGGCTACGATGAAGGTGGGCAATTAACGGAGGCAGTGCGCCGTCGCCCCTACTGCGTCGTGCTCTTCGATGAAATCGAGAAAGCGCATCCGGACGTCTTCAACGTCTTCTTACAAATTCTCGATGAAGGCCGCCTCACCGACGGTCAAGGGCGCACCATCGATTTTAAGAACACGATTTTAGTGATGACCTCGAATATCGGCAGCCATCGGATTCTCGATTACCAAGGGACCGGCAACGACGCCGGCCACACCGCCATGCGCGAGACGGTTCTCGAAGAATTGCGCGCACACTTTCGCCCGGAATTTCTCAACCGCGTCGACGAACTCGTCGTCTTTCACGCGCTCGATCGCTCGCAACTCGCCGAGATCGTCGAGATTCAACTCGCGCGTCTCCGCGAACGGCTAGAGCAGCGCCATATCGAGATTTTGCTCGACGATGCGGCAACGCAACACATCGTCAGCGTCGGGTACGAACCGGCCTACGGTGCTCGCCCGCTGAAGCGAACGATTCAGCGCGAACTCGAGACGCCGTTGAGCCGGAAGATTCTTGCCGGCGAGATTCACGACGGCAACCGCGTCCGCGTAGGCTACGACGCTCCGGCCGAGCAACTCATCTTCGAAGTGGAGCGCACGGCCGCAGTCGTTTAGCTCTCCTCGACGGGCTGCGTGCAATACATACAGCGGCGAGCGCTTTTGGGAATCTCGGCCGAACATTCGGGGCATTTCTTCAGCGTGGGGTTCGAGAGCCCCGAAAGTACGCCGTTGACGGCGAGCCGATTCGAGGGAACGATCACGAAGAAATAGACCGCGCCGGCGACCAGCAAAAACGAGATCGTCGAATCGATAAACTTGCCGTACGAGATCGTTGAATGATTCAGGACGACATGTACGCGCGAAAATTCATGCTGGCCGATGATCGCAGCGAGGAGCGGCGAGAAGAGATTGGTCACGAACGAGTTGATGAAGCTCCCCGCCGCCCCGCCGATGACGAAGGCGACGGCAAGATCGACCACTTTCCCGCGTACGAGAAATTGGGCGAAACCCTTCATGAGTTGCCTCAAGCCGTCGTGCGCTCCCGGCGCCGAGCCTTGAGGCGCTCTCCCTCGTCGAGAATGCGTTTCCGCAGGCGAATCGACTTCGGCGTCACTTCGACGAGTTCGTCATCATCGATGAACTCGATCGCGCGCTCCAACGAAAGTTCGTCGGGCGGCGCAAGTTTGACGTTATCGTCGGAGCCGGAGGCTCGCATATTCGTTAGCTTCTTCTCACGAACGACATTGAGCGCGATATCCTTATCGTCGTTGGCACGGCCGACGACCATGCCTTCGTAAATATCGATTCCCGGCCCGACGAAGAAGCGTCCGCGCTGCTCGACGCCACCAAGCGCATACGCCGTCGCTCGCCCGGTATCGCTGGCGACCAACGCACCGACGCTACGCCCCGGCAATTCGCCTTGCCATGGCTCGTGATCGTAATAGGTGTGCGACATGACGGCCGTCCCGCGCGTCAGCGTCAGGAGTTCTCCACGAAGCCCGAAGATCGCGCGCGTCGGCATCGTGTATTCGAGGCGGCGCGAATCGCCGATGTTGATCATGTTCGACATGACGGCTTTCCGTTTGCCGAGCGCTTCGATGACCGCTCCGGCGTACTCTTCGGCGACGTCCACAACGACGTACTCGACCGGTTCAAACTTCTTCCCATCGCGCTCGGTGAGAATAACTTGCGGCTTGGAGACCGCCATTTCGTAGCCCTCGCGACGCATCGTTTCGATGAGAATCGAGAGATGCAACTCGCCGCGTCCGCGCACTTCGAACGTATCGGCCGATTCGGTATCGGCGACGCGCAGTGCAACGTTCGATTCCAACTCGCGCATGAGTCGCTCGCGAATCTGCCGTGAGGTGACGAATTTGCCTTCTTTGCCGGCGAACGGTGAGTTGTTCACCGAGAAGAACATCGAGACGGTCGGTTCGTCGACGGCGACAGCGGGAATCGCTTCCGGCGCCGAAGCATCGGCGATCGTATCGCCGATGTTGAGGTTATCGATGCCGGATACGCAAACAATATCCCCGGCGGATGCTTCATCGACCTCGACGCGCTCGAGGCCGGCAAACGTCAGCATCTTCGTCAGACGAAGGCCGCCGGTCACCGTCCCGTCGTGCGAGACGCGAACGATCGGCGCATTCAGACGAGATACTCCGCGGAAGATGCGCCCGATCCCGATGCGCCCGACGTATTTGTTATGGTCGATCGCCGAAATCAAGAGTTGCAACGGGCCTTCTTCGGCCGGGGCTTCGGGAATATGGCGCGCGAGCATATCGAAAAGCGGCTCGAGGTTGTCGGATTCCGCATCTAAAGAGCGCTTCGCGATTCCCAATTTCCCGTTGGTAAAGACGACGGGAAAATCGGCTTGCTCGTCGTTCGCTCCGAGATCGATAAAGAGATCGAATACTTCGTTGACGACTTCGGGAGCGCGCGCATCCTTGCGATCGATTTTATTGACGGCAACGATGACGCGCAGATCGAGTTCCAGCGCCTTCCGCAACACAAAACGCGTCTGCGGCATAACGCCTTCGGCGGCATCGACCAACAACAACACGCCCTGAACCATCTGCAATACGCGTTCCACCTCGCCGCCGAAATCGGCGTGCCCCGGCGTATCGACGATATTGAATTTGTAATCCCCGTGACGAACGGCGGTGTTTTTCGCCAAAATGGTGATTCCGCGCTCGCGTTCGAGCGGGTTGGAATCCATGACGCGCGTCTCGACCTGCTGCCCTTCACGGAAAATTCCGCTCTGGCGGAGCATGGCATCAACGAGGGTCGTCTTCCCATGGTCGACGTGGGCAATAATGGCGACGTTGCGGATATCGGCACGAGTTTTCACGATACTCTACTGTTCGGCACGACAAATACCCCGAACCTACCGTATTTGCCGCCTATTTATGCATTTACTGCGATTGGAAGCGAAAACCAGAAGGTCGTCGTGTCGTTGGGAGTGCTTTCAAAGTCGATTTGCCCTCCCATGAGTTCGACCAGCTGGCGACTTAAGTAGAGTCCGAGGCCGGTCCCGTCGGGGTGCTTTCCGATCTGTCCGAAGAGCGTAAAAAGTCGATCGCGCTCCGTTTCGGGGATGCCGTGGCCGCTGTTTTGCACCGAAAAGCGGACGTACGACCGCACTTCCTGCAACGTAATGCTGATCTTGCTTCCTTTCGGCGAGTAGCGAACCGCGTTCGAAAGCAGGTTGCAGAGCACTTGAACGATTCGCGTTTCATCGCCACGAACGTTTGGAAGCGATTCGGAACAGTCGACCGAGAACGAGCGTGACGGGTACTCACTGCGCATTCGGCCGAGCGCCTCGCGGACGATGAGTTGCGCATCGACGACCTCTTCTTGCAAGGCGAGCGAGCCGGCATCGACGCGCGATAAGAGGAGGAAGTCGTCGAAAAGCGTGGACATGCGGGTCGTCGATGCAGCGATCGTTTGCAGCAACTCTCGTCGGCGCTTTTCGGAGAGGCGATCGAAATTTGTTTCGAGGAGAACCCCGGCGCCGCGTATGGCGGCAAGCGGAGAACGAAATTCGTGAGCGACGATTCCTAAAAATTCGCTCTGCGACCGAGCCCGACTCTCCAATAACTCTCGCCGCGCGGCTTCGGCGACGCGAGCGCGAACGTTTGCAAGCGCGAGCCCGACGAGGTCGGCAAAAACGCGCATGCGCATCAGCGTCGCTTTATCGGGAACCTTCCCATCCTCCGGAGCATCGATGGAGATATACCCGAGCATCGTGTCTGAGGCGTCGGCCAACACCAATGCGATTGAATCGCGTTCGTGCCATGCGTTCGGAGCGCTGCGCCCGATACTACCGTTGCTTTCATCTGAATAAAGCGCATGTCTCCACTCGACGAAACGCTCCGCCGGGAAATAATAACAGTGCGGATAGACTTCGAACTCCGACGAAAGGAATTCACGAGTCGCGGAGCGCGAGACGATTTCGCCAAGCCGGTTCTGCTTTTCTTCGTCGCTCCAACCGAGCATGATGCGCCGTTTCATATCGCTATCGGGCGAGTCGGCAGCGACGATGCTGACGTAGCGAAAACGAAAGACGCGCGATACCGCGTTGGCGATCGCTTCGAGCGCATCTTGGCTCTGCTCGGCGCCGAGGATACTCTCGGTGATGTCGAGCAGCGCGTCGAAAAGCGCCTCGCCCTCGCTCATTAGGCTGTTCGCACCAAAAGCTTTCCGAGATTTGCGCCGCGCAACAAGCCGATAAAGGCAGCCGGCGCCGCTTCAAGCCCTTCGACGATATCTTCGCGATAGCGAAGTTTCCCGCTCTGCAATAATCCACCAACCGTCTTGAGAAACTCGCGCGTATGCGCAGTGTGATCGGAGACGAGGAAGCCTTCGATTTTTGCGCGCGCAATCAAGAGCGGAGCGAGGTTCGGGCCCGGCGGCATTTTCAAGGCATTGTACTGTTCGATCAACCCGACGAGCGGAATGCGCGCACCGATTCGCAAGCGCTTCATCACCGCTTCGAGAATTGCGCCCGCCGTGTTATCGAAATAGATATCGATGCCTTCGGGTGCGTGCTTCGCGAGCGCTTCGTCGAGCGATTCCGTCTTGCGATCGATACAAGCATCGAAACCGAGCTCCTCGACCACATAACGACATTTTTCTTCCCCGCCGGCGACGCCGATGACGCGGCAGCCGGCGATTTTGCCGAGTTGCCCGGCGACCTGACCGACGGCACCTGCGGCTGCCGATACCACGAGCGTCTCGCCGGCCTTTGGAGCGCCGATGTCGTTGAGCGCGCAGTAGGCCGTCATCCCCGGCATGCCGAGGATTCCTAAAGCATAGCTGGGGCGCGCCATCGCCGAATCGAGCTTCTGCAGCGATTCCGCCGATTCCACGCTCCACTGCTGCCAACCGCCATATCCCAATGCGAGGTCGCCGACGGCGAAGCGCGGGTCTTTTGACGCGACCACTTTGCCGACGGTTCCGCCGACCATGACGCTATCGAGCGCGACCGGCGCAGCGTAGGAACGCGCCTCGCTCATGCGCCCGCGCATATAGGGGTCGAGCGAAAGCCACTGCGTGCGGAGCAGCACCTCGCCTTCACCCGGCGTAGGCACCGCCTCTTCGACGAGGCGAAAATCTTCAACGGTCGGCTCGCCGGCCGGGCGACGCGCGAGGCGAATCTGCAGGTTCCGTTCCATAGATTGCAGATTCGCCTCGGCGCGATGGGCTTACTCCCTAGAACGTGCCGCTAAAAGAGATTCCAAAGATATTGATTGTACACTTCGTGGTGGTACTGCACTTCTTGCGGTTTTACGATCGTTCCCAAAAGACGCGGGCAACGATCGGCGCTTGCCTGTTTGAGCTCGGCATATTTCGCTTGGACCTCGGCGCCGACGAGCTTCGTTACCCACTCCGATTCGCGGAAATACGCGAGCGCGTCGTAAATATTATCGGGCAGATAGCGATCCGCTTGGCGAAGGTTGCGAAGTTTACTGATGTTCCCTTCGAGACCGGTTTTGAAGACGGAGAGTAGCACCATGTATGGGTTCGCGTCCGGGCCGACCGAGCGCACCTCTACCCGCGCACTGCCTTCATTGCCGATCGGAATGCGGATCATCGAACCGCGATCGACCGCCGATGCTTTAATTTGGTTCGGCGCTTCGAAATGCGGGTCGAGGCGCCGGTAGGCGTTGACGCTGGCGTTGAGCGCGAGGCAGATGTCGTTGCCGCTCGTGAGCAGTCGATCGATAAATTGCCACGCGAACGCGCTGATTTTTTCTTGTCCCTTGGGATCCCAGAAAATATTTTTCCCGTTTTTCTTCACCGAAACGTTTGTATGCATTCCGCTGCCGTTGACGCCAATGACGGGTTTCGGAAGAAAACTTGCAGTCATCCCCAAACGTGTCGCGACCTGTCGGCAAATAAGTTTGTAGAGCTGAATTTGGTCTGCGGCGGCAACGACTTCGCCGTATCCATAGTTGATTTCGAATTGCGATGGGGCGACTTCGGGATGATCTTTTTCGTTCTCGAAGCCCATTGCACGCTGCACTTCGGCGACCATATCGATAAACGTGCGCAGCGAGTCGCCGGGCAAGGAGTGGTAGTAGCCGCCGGTATTAACGTACTCGAATTTTGCCGTTTCGTGGAAACGGCGCTCGGCATCGAGGCCTTGGAAGAGAAAGCCCTCTATTTCGTTTGCCGCGTTGAGCGTATAGCCGTTTTTCGTGAATTGTTCGGTCGCGAATTTTTTGAGCGAGCCGCGAACGTCGCCGGCAAACGGTTTACCGCTGCGGTCGATAACGTCGGCGAAGACCAGCACCTTGCCGGGGCCGAAGATATCCGAGGGCGCCCAATAGAATGCGCTCCAATCAAGAAAGAGACGCAAATCGCTCTCGCGTTGCGCGGTAAAACCGCGAATCGACGAGCCGTCGAACGTGAGATTGTCGTGCGATTTCAACAAAAATTTCTTGTCGTAATCGAGCATGTGCAAGCGCCCTTCGAGATCGCTGAAGAGCACGGTGACCGCCTTGATGCGATGCTCTTCCTGAAGATACGCGAGACGTTCGGCTTTCAGCGTCGCCGGTGCGACCCGGTCCTTGCGCTGCTGTTTGGCGCGAAGATTCAAATCTTCGAGCTCGGTGTACGAGAGGGTCAGGAACTCACGCAATTCGCTACTCATGGGAGGTTGGGTTGGCACACCGAGCCCGGCCGGCCTTTGTCCACTCGGTAAACCTTCGCCGGAGCGCGCTCGCCAATCGGCGAAAGAGCCTTCATGTTGATTCGCCGCCTCGCAGATTGTCCACCGGTTCCCTGGCGCAATGGGGCCGGCACGACGCGCGAACTCTACCTCGAGAGCGACCTGCGCGTGACGGTCGCCTCGGAGCGCAGTGAAGCCGCGTTCTCCGATTTTAGCGGCTGGTCGCGCACGATCGTGCCGCTCGGCGATGGGCTCTCGCTGCTGCTGGGGGAACGGCGCGAGATTGCGATCCCGGCGATGAGCGGCTTCTCCTTCGCGGGCTCGGAGCGCGTTCGTGCGCGGCTCGCCGACGGGCCGATCGAGGCCTTCAATATTATGACCCGTGACGGAGCAGTCACGCACCGGCCACTCGCGTTCCCCCTCGCCGCCGCGCCCGCCGAGCATCGCTCCGCGCTCATGCTCTTTCTCGCCCGCGGCACGCTCGTACTCGCCGGCGAAACGCTCGCCGCAGGGAGTTTTGCGTTCGCCGAAGGGCACGACGGTTACGACGAGATCGCGCGCATCGCGTTGCCGCCCGATGCACTCGCCCTCGCGTTCTCCGTCGAACGGATCGTTCGCTGAAACTTTTCCCGCCGCTGTGCCGTAGAGCGAGCAACATGAACGCATCGATTGCATTTTTTTCGCGCACGCTCGCGCTTGCAGCGGCGCTCCTCGGCATCGGTACCGTGCTGCCGGCGCGCGCCGCGACACCGCCCTCTGCGGCGCAGTATTATCGCGACGCGCTCGCCATCATGCAGCGTCAACCAATGCCGCCGTTTCTGACGTTCGATACCGTGTTGTATCTCCACAACCACCCACCGACGATCGACCGATACCGCTTGCGCACGAGTGACGAGATCGAGAGTACGCGCGAGTTGCCGCACGGCAGATGGGAGTTGCAACGCGACACCGGCATTGACCCGACTTGGCGCGGAGTCGATCGACTCGTTCGCTACGGGCTCTACATCGCTCAAGCGCAGAACGCGCAGCGCGCGTCGGCGAAGGGGAAAAAGCCCAGCGAGCCGCACGGGATCAAAACAATCGTAATCGCCACGGCAGTCGCGCCGCAGGATTATCGCATCACCGATCTGGGCGCTGCGACCTGTCCGAACGGAGCGCCCGGCCACGCGTTGCACTTCGAAGCGATCCATAACAAAAAACGCCGGCTCTTAACGCACGTCGTCGTCGAAAGTGCGACCGGCCGTTTCTGCGAAATGCGTTTTTCGATCGCCGATTCGCTCGTTGCCGTCGGTGTCTCAGGCTATCTCGCCCTCCACTTCGGCGAAAGCGCAGGCTATTGGCTCATCCATGACGCGCGATTTGTCATGGGCTTCCGTTCGTTCGGGCTACAATTTTCCAAAATCACGGTCGGGATCGCGGTTCGAAAGGTCGCTGCACCCGCGAGCCTACCG
>DAIBFU010000027.1:0-18870 GCA_027422105.1 Vulcanimicrobiota bacterium
GATGCTGCTGATGCCGCGGCCAAAACCGGCGCGAATCTCGGCGGAACGGCGATGAAGATGCGCGATCTCACCCTTGAGGTGCAAGACGAGCTCGGCAACAACCAAGTGCGCTGTCTTGCGATGGGTTCGACCGACGGTCTTGTGCGCGGAGCCAAGGTGACCGCGACGGGAAGCCCGATAGCGGTTCCGGTCGGCGAAGGCACGCTGGGTCGCATCTTCAACGTTCTCGGAAAAGCGATCGACACCGATGCGCCGGTAAGCGCGGCCGCAACGTGGCCGATTCATCGTCCTGCACCCGAATTCAAGCATCAGGATCCGACGCCGAAAATTTTCGAAACGGGCATTAAAGTCATCGATCTCATGGCGCCGTACACGCGCGGTGGTAAGGTCGGTCTCTTCGGCGGCGCGGGCGTCGGTAAAACGGTGCTCATTCAAGAGCTTATCCGCAACATTGCCAACGTTCACAAAGGCTTCTCGGTATTCACCGGCGTCGGCGAGCGCACGCGCGAAGGAAACGATCTTTGGCTCGAGATGAAAGAGTCGGGCGTGCTCGCGCAGACAACCCTGGTCTTCGGACAGATGGACGAACCCCCGGGCGTTCGCTTCCGCATCGCGCAGACCGGCGTAACGATGGCCGAATATTTCCGCGACGAACTCGGCGCGGACGTGTTGCTGTTCATGGATAACATCTTCCGTTATCTGCAAGCGGGTTCTGAAGTCTCGGCACTGATGGGCCGCATGCCGTCGGCCGTCGGCTATCAACCGACGCTCTCGACCGACATGGGCGCACTCGAAGAACGCATCACCTCGACGCGCAAAGGTTCGATCACCTCGGTTCAGGCGGTCTACGTTCCGGCAGACGACTACACCGACCCCGCCGTTGCGACGACGTTCGCGCATCTCGATGCGACGACGGCGCTCTCGCGACCGATCTCCGAGCTCGGCATCTACCCCGCAGTCGATCCTCTCGCATCGAGCTCGCGTATTCTCGACCCGCAGATTATCGGCGACGATCATTACGCCGTCGCGCGCGGCGTGCAAGAAACGCTGCAGCGCTATCGCGACCTACAGGATATCATCGCGATTCTCGGCGTCGAGGAACTCTCCGAAGAAGATAAAATTGCCGTCGGTCGCGCTCGTCGCATCCAGCGGTTCTTCTCGCAGCCGTTCTTCGTTGCCGAGCAATTCACCGGACGCGCCGGTAAGTACGTGAAGCTCAGCGATACGATCGCGTCGTTCAAGGAAGTACTCGACGGCAAGGTCGACCATCTGCCCGAGAGCGCGTTCTTCTATGCCGGCGGTATCGATGAGGTCAAAGAGAACGCCGATAAGATGGGCGCGAAGGTCTAGCGTCGCCGACGATGTCTACCTTCGCACTGAAGCTGATCGCTCCGACGCGCGTCCTCTTCGACGGCCAAGCCTCGCTGGTGATCGCCGCGACGACCGAAGGCGAGGAGGGAATTCTCGCCGGGCACGCTCCCTTTGTGGGCGCGCTCAAGCCCGGCGTCTTACGTGCCGAGGTGAGCGACGAATCGGGTAGCCGTCGCCTCGAACTCGCGACCGATGAAGGGTTCATTCAGGCGCTCCCGGATCGCGTGACGGTATTGCTGGAACGGGCCCTCTCGCTCGAAGAAATCGACCTCGAGGCGACCCGCGCGGAACTCGCCGCGGCGACCGAGCCCGCCGCGATCGCCTTTGCCGAGGCGAAACTCCGGCTCGCTCGAAGCGCGTAGGCGCTCGGCCCGGGCGGGGCGCTCCGCTCCCGGGCGCGAAGCATCGCAGTACAGGCATGATTGATCGCTTCGATACGGTTTTGCGCGTTCGCGGAGGCGGCGCGCTGGTAGGTTCGGTTGAGACGCACGGCGCGAAAAATGCCGCGCTGCCGATTATGGCTGCTGCGCTCTTGGCCAGCGGGCCGGTAACGCTTCGTCGCGTCCCGCGCATTACCGATGTATCCGTGATGTGGTCGCTGCTCGAAGCGCTCGGCGCACGCCTGCGCTATGACGGAGATGCGCTCGTCGTCGATGCAAGCAACGTCGCGACCTATCGCGCACCCTACGCGTTAGTTCGCAAGCTCGCAGCATCATTCGATCTCGTCGGCCCGCTGCTCGGCCGCTTCGGCCGCGCCGAAGTTCCGCTGCCGGGCGGCTGTGTATTGGGCACGCGCGCGACCGACATGCACGAACAGGCGTTCAGAACGCTCGGTTGTGAAGTGCGCAACGAACATGGATATCTTCTCGCTGCGGCGCGCGACGGGCGTTTGCGCGGCGGCGAAATCGAGTTTCGTATGCCCAGCGTCGGAGCGACGAAAAATGCGCTGCTCGCCGCGGTTCTCGCGGAGGGAACAACGACGCTTCGTAACGTCGCGCTCGAGCCGGAAGTCGTCGATCTCGCGCGTTTTCTTGTTGCGATGGGCGCGAAGATCGCCGGTATTGAAACCGACACGCTCGTTATCGAGGGCGTCGAGGCGTTATACGGCGTCGAGTACGAAATCATTCCGGATCGCATCGTTGCAGGAACGCTGCTGGTTGCGGGAGTTGCAACGCGCGGCGACGTTACGGTACGTCGCTGTATTCCCGCACATTTGCTCGCACTCACTGAAAAACTCACCGAATGCGGAGCAACGGTCACGCAAGGCGATGATTGGGTGCGCGTCGACGGAAAACGCGTCACCGGCGGCACCTCGATCGTCACCGCGCCGTACCCCGCTTTCCCAACCGACCTTCAGCCGCAGATGACGGCAATGCTGTGCACCTGCCCCGGAAAGTCATTCGTCGAAGAATCGATCTTCAACGCGCGCTTCTCTTACGTCAACGAACTCGCGCGTATGGGTGCCGATATCAAAGTTGCTATGGAAAGCAATACGGCAACGATTACCGGTGTCGAACGCCTATCGGGTGCTCCGGTTGAAGCTCCCGATATTCGTGCCGGCGCGGGCTTGGTCGTCGCCGGGCTCGCCGCATCGGGTGAGACCGAGATCATCGGGTTAGAATATATCGACCGCGGGTACGAACACCTCGAAACGATGCTCTCGGCGTTGGGCGCACAAGCGCAACGTTCCAGCGGCATCACTCCGCTCGAAGAGCCGAACGGGCTTTTTGAGACACAAAGCTTTCCCCGTGTCGCTACGGGCACCACCTCTTCAACGGGAGTCTAAATTGGAAATCGGTATCGATCTCGGCACGGCAAACGTGCTCGTCAACGTTAAAGGCAAAGGGATCGTCTTGCGCGAGCCGTCGGTTGTTGCCAAGGACATGAACACCGGCAAGGTGCTCGCAGTCGGCGAAGAGGCGCGCCAAATGCTCGGTAAGACGCCGGCACATATTCAAGCGATCCGCCCACTGCGCGACGGCGTTATTGCCGATTTTGAAGTCACCGAGGCGATGCTTTCGTATTTCATCAAAAAAGTGATGAAAGACCGTTCGTGGTTAAGTTCGCTTTTCGCACCGAAGCCGTTTGTGACGATTTGCGTTCCTGCCGAAATCACCAGCGTGGAAGAACGCGCGGTGAAAGATGCGGCGAAACTCGCCGGCGCACGCGCCGTTGAGATCGTCGAGGAACCGATGGCTGCGGCGATCGGGGCGGGGCTTCCGATCGACGGACCCTCGGGCAGCATGGTCGTCGATATCGGCGGCGGCACGACCGACGTCGCGGTGATCTCGCTGGGCGGGGTCGTCGTCTCGCAATCGTTGCGCGTCGCCGGAAATAAACTGGACGAAGCGATTACGCGCTATATCCGCCGCGTTCACAACCTCACGATCGGCGAACGGACCGCCGAAGAAATTAAAATCAAGGTCGGCTCCGCCTTCAAACTCGAACAGGAGTTGGCGATGGAGATTCGCGGGCGCGATCTCATCAACGGTCTGCCCAAGACCGTCAAAGTTACGAGCGAAGAAATTCGCGAGGCGCTCGGTGAGCCGATCGGCGCGATCGTTGAAGCGGTGAAGGGCGTTCTCGAAAAGACTCCGCCGGAACTCTCTGCCGATATCATCGATCGCGGCGTGATTCTTACCGGCGGCGGAGCGCTATTACGCGGGCTCGACCGCCTTCTCTCCGAGGTGACCGGCGTGCCGGCGATCATCGCCGAAGATCCGCTCTCCTGCGTTGCGCTCGGCACGGGGATGCGCATTCGCGTCTAGCGCGATGGCCGTTACACTCGATGCACGGACGATGCCGCGCGATCTCCTTATCGAGGAGGTCGCGCGCGTTATCTTTGCCGGGGGCACGATCATCTTTCCGCACGATACGAGTTATGGGCTCGCTTGCGATCCGCTGCGCCTCGATGCCGTCGATCGCGTTTATTTAGAGAAGCGGCGCCCCGATCACAAGCCGCTCACGTTGCATGTCGCCGGCGTCGCCGAGCTTCTCGAGTATGCACCCGGGAACGTCGTGGCGGCGACCGTTGCCAAACGGCTTCTCCCCGGCCCGGTGACGCTGCTCGTCGCGCGCCCATCATTCATCAGCGAAGAGATTACCGCGGGGCAGCCGACGCTGGGAATGCGGGTTCCCGACGAAGCGCTCGCGCGCGCCATCCTCGACCGCTGCGGGCCGCTAGCGATCAGTAGCGCGAACGCCAGCGGCGACCCACCCTATCGGGGGCGCGGCGGATCGGAACGCCTTCCTGCCGCGGATCTCATCATCGAAAACGGGCCGACCCGTTACGACGGCGAAGCAGCAATCGTGGATTGTACGAGAGAGCGCCCGTTGGTGATACGTGAAGGAACGCTGAGTTTCGAACTTATCGAGGCCCGACTCGGTATGGCGGAGCGGCACGTCGTAAAGGCGCGCCGATGAGGTCGCTCGCGCGATTCGCGCCGTTGTTCGCGGCGGCGTTCGTTTTGCTCGCCGCTGCCAAACCCGCCGCGCATCCCACGGCGAGCCCTGCTGCAAAATCGCAGACGCAGTTTACGTTCGGCGAATGGAACATTCATACGGCGCTCGTCGACTTTAATTTAAAAACCAACGATTTTAGCGCTCCGCAACACGTTCTCGTGACGCGCGATGGAACCACCATCGATGCAGACCGCGCGAATGGAAACGCAAAAAGTGGGCAGGCAATGCTCTTTGGCCATGTTGTGTTGCATGACAAAAACGGAGATCTCGGTGGGCTGAGCAGCGCCAAAAAAGCCTCCGGGCGCGGCCCGGCTACCCTCACCGCCGATAAAATGACGATCGACGAGAAAACGCGCATCTATACCGCCGTAGGGCACATGCACTACACGCAAGCCGATACGACCGTCGACGCACAGAGCGGAAAACTCAACGACGTCACGCACGAACTCGATTTACACGGTAACGTGCACGTGCGACAGGGCGCGCGTTCCCTGATCGCCGACCACGTGATCTATAATACGATTACCGGACAGGCCCAGGCTGAGGGCAACGTCGTCCTTCGCTTCCCGAGCCAAATTCGTGAATCGGTTGCGACCCCCAAGCCGATCGTTATCAAGAACCCGAAGATCATCCATCGTTAGGGTGCTGAGTTAGCCGTTCAATGGAGCGCTCGCTCTTTGAGGAATCGATGTCGGGGAGCGTACCGCTCGCGGCACGGATGCGTCCGCGCACGCTTGACGAAATTCTCGGCCACGAAGAAGTGCTCGGCAGCGGAAGTCCGCTGCGCATCTCTCTCGACCGCGGTGCGTTACCCTCGCTCTTGCTCTGGGGCCCACCGGGAAGCGGAAAAACCACGATTGCGCGCGCGGTCGCCGCAACCGTCGGCGCGCATTTCGAACAAATTTCGGCAGTGAATGCGGGGCTCGCCGATGTGCGGCGGATCGTCGCCGACGCGCGCGAGCGCCGCGCGGTGGGGCGGAACACGCTGCTCTTTCTCGACGAGATCCATCGCTTTAATAAAGCGCAGCAAGACGCGCTCTTACCAGATGTCGAAGAAGGTACGATCGCGTTGATCGGTGCGACGACCGAAAATCCGTCGTTCGAGGTGAATCCCGCGCTGCTCTCACGCCTTCGCGTCGTCGTGCTCGCGCCGCTCGACGAAGCGGCCATGCGGCGCATCATCGAGCGTGCCCTCTCCGATAGCGAGCGCGGACTCGGTGCGCAACATCTCGAGCTGTTGCCCGAAGCGCTCGCAGCATTGGTTGCGATGGCGAGCGGCGATGCGCGTTCGGCGCTCGGCGGTTTAGAGTTCGCGGCGAGTATCGCACCGGTGCACGAAGGTGTGCGGCGCATCGATCTCGAGAGCGTGCGCGCGGCGATGTTACACCGCGGAGCCCACGATAAGAGCGGCGATCGACACTTCGATACGATTAGCGCGTTTATTAAATCGATTCGGGGCAGCGATGCCGATGCGAGCATCTATTGGTTGGCGCGTCTGCTCGACGCCGGCGAGGACCCGCTCTTCGTTGCGCGACGCCTGGTGATTCTTGCCTCTGAAGATGTCGGTCTGGCCGATGCGGCGGCGCTTCCGTTGGCAATGGCCGCACAGCAAGCGGTGCATTTCGTCGGGATGCCGGAAGGCTATTACCCGCTCGCGCATGCAACGCTCTACCTTGCGCGAGCGCCGAAAAGCAATGCCGTCGGCCGCGCCTATTCCGCCGCGCTCGCCGACGTGACGCAGGGATCTCGCGATCCGGTGCCGCTCCATCTGCGGAACGCGCCGACCGGCCTGATGCGATCGTTAGGCTACGGGCGCGATTATATTTACACGCACGACGATCCTGAGAAACCGCAGGAGTTTCTGCCGGAGCGGTTGCACGGACGCCGCTATTTCGAGCCGTAATGCGCGATCGCATCTATCTCGATCATGCCGCAACGACGCCGATCTCGGCTGCCGCACGCGACGCCTATATCCAAGCGTTAGCAAGCGATTATAACCCGAGTTCGTTGCACGCCGAGGGGCGAGCAGCGCATGCGCTGCTCGATACGGCTCGCGACCGCGTTGCAAACGCGCTCGGCGTTCCGCGCAGAAATATTCGTTTCACCGGCGGCGGTTCGGAGAGCGACTCGCTGGCGATCCTCGGCGTCGCCGGAGCGGCTCGCGACGACCGGCGCCGTCGGATATTGGTCGGTGCGACCGAACATCACGCCGTGCTACATGCCGCGCGTGCGCTCGAGCGCGACGGCTTTGAGATCGTTACCCTCCCGGTCGATCGCGAAGGTCGCATCGACGCCGATGCCTATCGCCGCGAACTCGACGAGCGAAGTTTGCTCGTTTCGATCCACCTCGCCAATAACGAGACCGGCGTGCTGCAGCCGATTCCGCTCTTGGCGGCGCAGGCGCACGCCGCAGGCGCGCTCTTTCACACCGATGCGGTGCAGGGTGCGCGCTGGCTCGATTGCCGCCTCGACGCGTTGGGAAGCGATCTGCTTTCGATCTCGGGGCACAAATTCGGCGCGCCCAAAGGTGTCGGCGTCCTCGCGCTGCGCAGCGAGATCGCGCTCGAACCGCTGATCTACGGCGGTGGCCAAGAGTACGGATCGCGGGCGGGAACCGAGAACGTTCCCGGGATCTGCGCCCTTGCCGTCGCGCTCGAACGCGCGGTCGAGCAGCGCGCGGAGTCGGTGAAGCGGGTCACGCTGCTGCGCACCGGCTTCGAGGAGCGAGCCCGGCGCTCCATAGCGGCGCTCCAGATCAACGGCGCCGACGCCGAGCGGTTGCCCAATATTTCGAGCTTCGCGATCTCCGGGATCGAATCGGAGGCGCTCCTCATGAGGCTCGATCTCGACGGCATCGCCGCCTCGGCCGGAAGTGCGTGCACCTCCGGGGTCTTCGAGCCGAGCCACGTGATCGCCGCGATGGGGCTTGAGAGCACGCTACAGCGCGGGGTCGTGCGCTTTTCCTTCGCTCCGGAGAGCGAGGAACGTGCGGTGCAGGCCGCAGGCGAGATCCTCGTTGCCGCAGTCGAGCGCTTGCGTTAGCAAGCCTCCGGGGGGGCAGTCGCGAAAGGGGAGGTCATTATGACCAATGACGCCTCTACACTTCACGCGGTGCTCGATTACGGTGTCGGCGGCGGCGCCTTCCTCGCCGGCCTCGCGCTCATCATCGCTGCAATTGCGTTCGCTCGAACCTTCGGTCGTCTGAACAAGACGCTTGAAGTCGTCGATAGTCAGATCGGCGATATCGGCCCGGCCGCTGCATCGACGCTGCAACATGTCAGCGGTGCGGCAAGTGGTGCCGAACAAGCCGTCGGCCACCTGGCGACGGCGGCAAAATCGCTAGAAGGTGCGGCTTCGGCGCTCGCGCAAACCGCCGAACTTTCGAAGAGTGCGGTCGTGCCGGGCGTAACGAGTTTCGGCGAAAGTATGAATATCGTCGCCGACCGTTTGAAACGCTTTGTCGGTGGGAACGATCCTCGTGGAGGAAATGCGGCGTGAGTAATCGCCCCAACGGCGGTGGGTTCGTTATCGGCTTATTGATCGGTGCCGCAATCGGCGCGGCCGCCGCAATTTTGCTCTCCGACGAAGAGACGCGCGACGTGGTCATCGGAAGAGCGCGCGAAGCGAGCAACCAAGCAGTCGATGCGACCGAAGACCTTCGCGACCGCGTCGGTGAAGCGACGGCGGCGTGGCAGAGCAATGCCGCCGATCTCTACGAACGCGGTCGAACGATCTTGGAGCAAGCGCGTGCCACGGGGAACGGCCATTCCGAGAACGGTCACGCCGAACAGCGACCGGACGGGGCGTAGTGGCGCGCGTGGATATCAATATGCAAGTACGATCGGTGAACGGGTCGATCGCTGTGGTATCGCTTGACGGCGAAATCGACGTTTATACATCCCCGAAGGTCAAAGATTTTATCGGAAAACTTATCGATAAAGGCACCTATACGTTTGCGATCGATCTGCAAAACGTTCGCTATATCGATTCAACCGGTTTAGGCGTCCTTATCGGCGGGCTCAAGCGCGTGCGCGAACACGGCGGTGCGGTAACGCTTGTTTCGACAAATCCGCAGACACGGAAAATTTTCGATATTACCGGACTCATTAAAGTGTTCGATATCTACGACAGCGTCGATGATGCGGTCAAAGCTTTGAAATGATGCAAGCGCGAGAGATCGGCGCAGAGGCCCCGGAGATTGAAGTTCGCATTCCGTCTCGCCCCGAGTGGGTTGCACTCGCACGGCTCTCGGTGGCAACCGTCGCCGCACGCATGCATTTCAACGTCGACGAAATTGCCGATCTCAAACTTGCCGTCGCCGAGGCATGTACCAACGCCATTCAACACGCTCGCGAGAGCGATGAAATCGTCATTACCTGTCGCATTTATAGCAATGGACTGCAAATTTGCGTCCGCGACTTCGGTATCGGCACCGAGGCCGAACGAATCCGTTCGCGCGATCTCGGCGAGCCGCGCGTCGGCGGCCTCGGCGTCTATCTCATCCGCGCGCTCATGGACGAAGTGGAATACAGCGTCGAAGCGGAGAGCGGAACCGTCTTGATGATGTTTAAGAAACTTGGTGATAGCGCTCGATAGGGGAGTGCTCGATGGGTGCGGTCCGAGTGCCGAATCTTTCGAAGCGCTCCGGTAGAAATCGATGAGTGAGGGAGAATCGGCAGAGGCGCTGCTTGCGCGTTTTCTTGCGCTCAAGCAGGCCGGGAATAGCAACAGCCTTTCTGCGGAGATCTCGGCGCTGCGTTCGCAACTCGTCGAGCGACATCTCGGGCTCGTCCGTTTTCTCGCAAAACGCTTCGTCGATCGCGGCGAGCCCTACGACGATCTTTTGCAGATCGCCACGCTTGGACTCATTAACGCGATCGATCGCTACCAACCGGCGTTCGGCACGCAGTTTGCGACCTTCGCCACGCCGACGATCCTCGGTGAACTGAAACGCTATTTCCGCGATAAGCGCTGGTCGGTTCACGTCCCGCGCCGATTGAAGGAGCTCGCGCTCTCGATCGGCTCCGCGACCGATCGACTGACCGCCGAACTCGGGAGAAAGCCGACTCCGGCGGAGATCGCCGAGCTTCTCGGGGTAGAGATCGAGGCGGTACTCGAGGCGATGGAGGCCGGGGGAGCGCTCTCGCCCTTCTCGCTCGACGCCGGTTTCGAGAGCGAGGAGGGTGCCCGACGCCTCGAGCCCAGCATCGGCGTCCAGGACGGGGACCTGGAGCTGGTTCCGGAGCGCGCGGAGATCGCCGATGCCCTCGAGCGCCTCCCGGGGCGCGAACGTATCGTGATGCGGCTTCGCTTTTTCGAGGGGCAGACCCAGCGCGAGGTCGGCGAGCGGCTCGGGACCTCGCAGATGCAGATCTCCCGGATCGAGCAGCGGGCGCTGGCCCGCCTGCGCAGCTTGCTGGCACCACCGTCGTAGCGCAACCCGCGGCACTCTGCTACCATACGGGGTGCCTATGCCGATGACGAGCCAAGAACTCCGCCAAGCGTGGATCGACTTCTTTGTTGCCCGAGGGCACAAACACGTTCCATCGGCGAGTTTGATACCCGACGAGATCTCCACGACGCTTTTCACCATCGCGGGAATGGAGCAGTTCGTGCCGGCGTTTCTCGGCGAGCAACCCGCGCCCGCACCGCGCGTCGTCACCGTGCAGCGCTGCTTGCGCGTCGCCGGAGCGAAGAGCGATATCGAGAATGTCGGGCGGACCGGGCGGCACGGCACCTTTCTCGAGATGCTCGGCAATTTTAGTTTCGGGGATTACTACAAACCGCAAGCGATCGCGTGGGCATGGGAATTCGTCACGCGCGTGATGCGCCTCGATCCGGAGCGGCTCTACGTCACGGTCCATACCGAGGATGACGAAGCTGCGCGCATTTGGGAGAGCGAGATCGGGCTTGACGCGGCGCGCATCACGCGCTTCGACGACGATAATTTCTGGACGATGGGCCCGACCGGTCCGTGCGGCCCTTCGACCGAAATTTTCTACGATATCGGCGAAACGTACGCGA
Source organism: Vulcanimicrobiota bacterium (assembly GCA_027422105.1). GTDB lineage: Bacteria > Vulcanimicrobiota > Vulcanimicrobiia > Vulcanimicrobiales > Vulcanimicrobiaceae > JABEUX01. Next base: position 10,858 of record DAIBFU010000027.1, read on the forward strand.
GCGGCCCCGAGGACATCGGCCCGAACCTCGGCAATCGTTACGTCGAGATTTGGAACGTCGTTTTTCAACAGTTCAATCGCGCAGCCGACGGCACGCTCTCGGAGTTGCCGCGAAAATCAATCGATACCGGCGCCGGGCTCGAGCGGATGTTGGCGGTCGTCAACGGCAAAGCGTCGATGTACGAGACCGATCTTTTTCTCGACCTCGTCGCAGCGCAACCGCAGCCGAAGGCGAGTTCGCTCCCGCCTGCCGAGCAGCACGTCCGTCGCAACATTATCGCCGACCATGCGCGCGCGGTCACGTTTCTGATCAACGATGGAATCTATCCCTCGAATAGCGACCGCGGGTACGTACTGCGATTTTTGATTCGTCGCGCGATTCGTCAGGGGCGACTGCTGGGATACCCGGATGGTTTTCTTGCCCAACTCGTGCCGTCGGTCGTCGAATCGCTCGCAAGCGGCTACCCTGAATTGCGACAGAATACCGCGCGCATCGTCGGAACGTTGGAGCGCGAGGAGCAGACGTTCAATCGTACGCTCGAACGCGGGCTCGCCGTTCTCGACCGGATGATCGACGAAGCGAACGAAAACTGTACGCGGCTTATCTCGGGCGAGGACGCGTTTACGTTGCACGATACGCACGGTTTCCCCATCGAACTCAGCCGCGAGATCGCAGCCGAACGCGGTGTCGCTATCGATACGGCAGCCTTCGAAAGTGAGATGGAAGCGCAGCGCAATCGCGCCCGCAACGATGCTGCATCCAAACGCGCGGTCGTGACCCTCGCGGAGTTACCGGCGATAAAGACGGCGTTTACGGGCTACGATGGGCTCGAAGGTGCCGGCACGATCGTCGCCATGCTCGATGCCGAGCAGAAAGCGACGCAAGAGCTGGTCGGCGGGGCGCGCGGTCGGATCGTCCTCGACTCTACATCGTTCTATGCCGAGCGCGGTGGACAGATCGGCGATCGCGGCGTCCTCCTCGGTGAGGATGCGCTTTTCGAAGTCGAAGATACACAGTATCTCGGCGATGCGGTTGCGCATATCGGCATCGTTCGCAGCGGATCGCTGCGGGTCGGCGAACGCGTGACGACTGCGGTTCACGATTGGTGGCGCCGAGAAATTCGTCGCCATCACACCTCGGCGCATCTCTTACAGCGCGCGCTACGAGAGGTATTGGGTGACGATGTCGCCCAGGCGGGTTCGTGGGTCGGCACCGACCGCATGCGTTTCGATTTCCGCTGGTCGGCAGGCGCGCTCTCGCCCGATCAACGTCACGAAGTCGCTCATCGCGTCAACCGCATGATTCGTGACGACTCGCCGTTGCAAACGCGAGAACTTCCGCTCGACGAAGCAAAGCAGACCGGAGCGGTCTGGATGTTCGGCGAGAAGTACGGCGAGCTCGTGCGCGTGGTGCAGGCGGGGCCGTCGGTCGAATTTTGCGGCGGTACGCACGCTCACTCCACCGGTGAGCTTGGGCTCTTCGTGATCCTCAACGAATCTTCGATCGGCAGCGGAGTGCGCCGGATCGAAAGCTGCGTCTCGGAATCCGCCGAGCAATTCGTAGCGAAGCAACAAGATATGGTCGCAACGATCTCCGGGGCGCTCGCCACCAATCCCGAGGAACTCGGCGAGCGCGTCGCGCGCCTTCAACGTGAAGTCCGCGACCTGCAGGGCGCGCTCGGACAGCTCAACGCTCGACTAGCAGGCGCAGACGCCGCTCGCTATTGCGATGCCGCCGAGGGCGAAGGCGCACGACGGTTCGTCGGTGCGGTCGTCCCCGAGGCGAACGCCGAGGCGCTACGTCATCTGCAGGCGGCAATCCGATCGCGGATGCCGCACGGGACGATCGCGCTGATCGGCACCGACGGCGAGAGCGCGAGCCTGCTGGTAAGTGCGGCCGAAGACGCCGTCGCCGCAGGCGTCCACAGCGGAAATCTCGTCAAACTCGCCGCTCCCGCGCTCGGCGGAAAGGGCGGTGGGCAGGCCGCGCACGCACAGGGCGGCGGCAAAAACGTAGCGGGTGCTCCGGCGGCACTCGCGACGATACGCGCTGCCGTACTCGCCGACTCATGATCGGCCGTCGCGCGAGCGTTGCTCTGGCTTGCGCGGCCATCCTTTTGCTTGCTTTTGTCGGAACGCCGAAACGCCAAGATTCACAAATCGTTCTCGACGAATACGTGCATGCGATGGATTCATTGTCGATGCCGACGGCATCGATCTGCAATTACTCGATTTCGCAGGCCGGGCCGATACAGATCGAGCAACAGCATTTGCTCTACCGTCAAGGCGATCTCGTTCGCGACACGCTCTTATCATCGCAAGGAATACCCGTGCGTGAAAAATCGATCGTGATCGCGCACCGCGCGAATCGATACGCGATCGATCGGCTTGCGCCGACGCTTCACGATTATGAAGTGCTCTTTCTTTCCGCTCATAAAGTCGGGCCGGATTTCCAATATCGTTATCAAGCGACCGCGCTTGCGCCGACAACGCGCTTTTCCATCACCGGGTTTACGATCGCCAGCGGTCGTTTTCTCCCGAGTGCGATTGCATTTACGTCATCGGGGAATGGAGCGGAAGCGCACGGTGCCGTGCTGTACCACGCTGCCGGGCGTTATTGGGTTCCATACGAAGTCTACGTGACCGGAAGTCTCCACGGAAAACCGGCGAACGAACGCATCACGTGGAGCAATTGCCGCTTCCCGCGCTCGCTGCCCGAAACGACCTTCCGCGTACCGCGACCGCTTCCGAGTGCAACGCTCCCTCCCATCTAAACGCTTCGCGGTTCCCCGGAGCGTCCTCGCCGGTGTCGCAGCCTTTTTCATTTCCTGGATTATTTCTCATGGCCGCTCGACGCCGTATAACAATTACGTTCTTCTCGCACAGGCGTTTCTGCACGGCCGGCTTGCAATCGATTGGCCCGGCGCTTATATCGACGCGCTCGCCTATCACGGCGCGCACTACATCATCGAAGCTCCGTTTCCGGCGATTCTTCTGCTGCCGTTCGTTGCGCTATTCGGTACCGCGGCGAATCAAACGCTGCTCGCCTGCGCGCTCGGGGGACTCTCGATCGGCGTGCTCTGGCGCATCGGTGAACATTACGGCCTTGACGTTCGCGCAAATCTGTGGCTGACGACATGTATCTTTGCGGGAACGGATCTCTTATGGGCGTCGATGCTCGGGGATGTCTGGTTCATCGCCAACGTCAGCGCGTTCGCGTTCACGTTGCTGCTCTGGCTCGAACTTCGTACCGCAAAGCGCGGTTGGCTCGTTGCACTCTATTTTGCGGCAGCGGTCGAGTCGCGTTTTAGTCTCGTCATCATCGCTCCGCTCGTCCTCGGGCTCTTGCTCGTCGACGATGAGGGGTTGCTGCGGCTGCACCGGGAGTGGCGTCCGCGACTGATCGGTTTTTCGGCGGTAGCGGTTCCGGTCGCGGCGCTCTGGGTCGCCTATAACTTCGGCCGGTGGGGAACCTGGGACGATATCGGCTACGCCATGTGGTTTCATCAAGATCCGATGGGCAGCCCGTACGGATCGCCTTTTGCGCTGCGCTACCTTTCCTATCAGTTGCAATCGTTCTTCTTGCAAATGCCGACCGTACTTCCGAATTTTCCGTATCTGCGCCCCGAGATGACGGGAGTCGCGCTGACCTGGACCTCACCTGCGTTGGTGCTCGTCGCATGGGCACGCAAACCGTTGCGCGATACCGTCGTCCTTTGGTTGATGTTGCTTGCGGCGTGGCTGCCGAATCTCGTGTACTACGTCAACGGTTTCGCACAATTCGGCATGCGCCACGCGCTCGATTTCGAGCCCTTCGCCGCGGTGCTGATGGCGATTGCGCTCCGACGCGGCATCCCGCGGTGGGGATATTCGCTAATCCTCTACTCGGTGATCGTCGGGCTCTGGGGCTGCTGGTACTGGAATGTGTTTATTCGACCCGGAAACTAAGGCTCGATAGGCCGCTGCGAGTGCGTCCGGTTCGCGCATCGGCGCACCGCAGAGCCTCCCGACGCAGAGCGTTGCCGATGGGGCCTCCCCCGAACGTGATTCGCTTGCAATACTGAGTTCGGGCGCTCCGAGTGCGAGCGCCGCGCGGCGCCATCCGTGCGTTTCGTCGGCGGCGCCGCGAATCGTGAGTTTTGCCCGTTGGCGCAGTGCAAGCGTCGTCGCGCGAGCGTAACTCGCCGCAAAGAGCCCCGCGTCGCGATAACTCGCAGCAAAGGCCGCGAGGATCGAACGCGCGCGATCGGCCTCTGCGGGGCGATCGGTGAGTTCGGAGATGCGCAGCAGCGATCGCGCGAGCGAGGCGTTCTCGGCGAGCGGACGATCGCGCAGCGCCAGGCGCCCGAGTGGCTTCTCACCGGCGATACGGTCGTTTGCGGGGCCGCCTTCGGGAGCAAACGTGGCCAGCGTCGTGCGGGCGAGTCGATCTGCGCGTTCGAAGAAGCGTTCTTCGCCGAAGGCTTCGTAGGCATCGAGCGATGCGGCGATCGTCGCGCACTGATCGGCGAGAATCCCGCGCACGCGCGGCTCCTCTCCGGAACGCCAGACCCGCAGCATCAGCCCGTCGCTATCGCGCACGCGCGCGTCGAGCGTATCGAGCACGCGCCGCGCGATCTCGGCGATCTCCTCATCACCGTTGACGAGCGCGATCTGCGCGAAAGCGCCTGCGAGGCCGGCGCTCCAAGCGGTGTACGAGGTGGGATCCACGAACGGCTTCTCGCTGCGAGCGCGTCCGGCAGCATCGAGCGCGAAGTAGCGTTCGTCGGCATCTTGGCTGCCGCAAAACACGCCCCGCGCGTCGTCGAAGAGCGTCGCGCGTACGTATGTAGTACTCTGCGCGAGAGCGCTCTGCAACGCGGCATCCTGTTCGTGGGCGAGCAGGCGCGCGAGAATCCGCAGCAGTGCGCCGTGATCCTCGGCCATTTTTTCAAAATGCGGTACCGACCAATCCGCGGTCGTCGAATAGCGAAAGAATCCGCCTTCGATGCGGTCGTAGGTGCCGCCGCCCGCCATCGCGTGGAGCGTTCGTTTTGTCATCGCGAGCGACTCATGGCGACCGGAGAGCCCGTCGTCGAGCAAAAACTCCAGCAGATCGCTCTGCGGAAATTTCGGTGCATCGCCGAAGCCGCCGTTTCGTTCGTCGTAACTTGCACGCGCTCGCTCGAAGAGCCAATCGGCAGCGCTCGCATCGAGATCGGTGGCCGAAGTCGGCACGCCGCGCTCTCGTTGCGTCTCATCGATCGCCGCTTCGACACCGTCGCGATGCTCGGCATAATAGGCGATGACGCGGGCGAGTACTTGACGCATCGCCGGCGGCGGAAGATAGGTCGTTCCGGTAAGAATCGATCCGTCGGGAGCGAGAAATGCCGTCGTCGGCCATCCGCCCATGTTGTAGCGCGCGTTGATATCGGGGCGTTCGTCGTTATCGACGCGAATCGGCACGAAATTCCGCGCGATCGTCGCGATGACTTCGGGGTCGGAGTAACTCGTCTCGTCCATTACGTGGCACCAGTGACACCACACCGCAGAGAGCGAGAGCAGAATCGGACGATTGCTCGAACGTGCGAGGGCGAAGGCCTCCGGCCCCCAGTGTTGCCAAGGAATTTCGGCGGCGCGATTCGTTCGCGGCGAGAAACGAAAACCGTCAGCCATCGGAGAAGCCTCGAAGAAATGAGGTCGCGTATAGAACGATCACCAGCGTCAACACGGCGACGAGCGGTACCGTCGGCAGATGGAGCGCGTGCGCGGCGGCGAGCGCGAGTGCGAACAGGATGCCGAGCATCGCGTAACGGCGATGTTTCTGCGGCGTCATCGCATAGATTTCTTCGGCATAGGGGTGCCCCGCCGTTCGTCGCGAGAGCATGAAGGCCGTGACGGCGAGCGCGAGCGCCGCAAGTGTGCCGATGGCGTCGATGGAAGGCACGATGCTTCTCCGTGCCTAACGCAGTGCCGTTGTGGCTGAGACGGACGAGGATGAGCGACGCGAACTGCATCGGCGAGCGCGGATTGCCGGTCTCCTCGGTTTGGTTGCGATTGTCATCGGATGCGTGGTATTCGCCGCCGTCATGACGACTCTGCGGGCGCGTTAAGCGGCGGTCGCCCGAGACGCAGCCCAAGCACGAGTGCAACGGCAGCGAAGAGCAGCGATTCAATACCGGCAAAGGGACTGCCCCAGCGCGTCAGCATTCCGGTCGATATCGGCGGCGCAATGACGCCGGCGACCGAATCGAGCGAAGAACTCACACCCAAAACCGTACCCTGTTCGCGCTCCGAAGCGAGCGCGCTGACCAGCGCGGTGATGCCGGTGTTCGCAAAGCCGACGCCGATCGTGAGGCTGACATAGGCAACCGCGAGCATGGCGAGATTGTGAACGAACGGTAAGAGCACGAGCGCCGCAACGAGGAGCGCGAGCCCGATCGTCGACATCAGCCGGTCACCGAACCGCTCCGAGGCTCGCCCGATGAGTACGGCGTTCACAAAGACCGTGAACACGGCATAGCACGCAAAAGCAATATCGGTTTGAAAGAGCGTGAAACCGAGTTGCGCTTGTAGATAGAGCGCAATGACGCTGTAGTAGCCGTAGAGTGCGAGCGAGAGCGCAAGTTTTTGGCGAAGAATGCGCGCCAAGTGCGGATTGCGTAAGGTTGCGAGCACATCGCCGAAACCGACGCGCGCCTCGTGTTCCTCCGGTTTCGGCTTCGATTCCGGAAGCATAAAATAGGTGAGCATCAAGGTGATGAGCTGGAGCCCCGCCGCTGCGAGAAAGGGTGCGGTGAAACCGAAGCGCGCGAACAGCAGGCCGCCGCCGACGGGGCCGAAGACCATCGCGCCGGCGAACGTCGCACCGATATAGCCGAAGGCGCGCGCGCGTTCGCTCGGAGCGACCAGATCGGCGACGTAGGCCTGGGTGATGCTGATATTGCCGCCCGAGAGCCCTTCGATGATGCGAGCGATGAAGACGATGAGGAGATTGGGCGCAAAGGCCAACATCGCCCACCCGATCGTCGCACCGATCTGGCTGATGACGAGCACGAATTTCCGCCCGAGCCGATCCGAAGCGTTGCCCCAGAGCGGCGCCGCGATGAGCTGGCAGAGCGAAAACGTGGTGAAGAGGAGGCCGGCGACGACCGGTGCCGCCCCGAAATGGGTGACGAAATAGGGCAGCATCGGGATCAGCATGCTGAAACCGAGGATATCGATAAACGTGATGCCGAGGATCGGCGCGAGTTTACGAATCATGGGGCTCTTCAGGCTAGGGACACGCGAACGTGCCGGAAGGCTTCAGGGAGAACTCGGGCGCCTCCGCTTTCACAGAGGGCGGGGCCTCGCGGGCGCGAATCAAGGCGAGCCGTGCCCAGGTGGCGGAATTGGTAGACGCGCTGGTTTCAGGTATCAGTGGTGGCAACACCGTGGGGGTTCGAGTCCCTTCCTGGGCACCAAGCGGCATCGCGTCCCTTCTTGAGGGGGCGCTTTTTGCGTGACCTCGGCGTGCATTGCGCGAGATAGCGAAGCGAACGTACCGCCATCGCGGCACTGCCTCTGCGATCGTTCCCCTTTTGCAGGAGCCTGCGCCGCCCGCTCCACGATCCCCCTCAAAAAAGATCGCGCCAGGAACCCTATTTTCAACCTGGACAAAAGGATCGTTTGCTGGAACTGCGCATGACAAGAGAGCAACGTGCGGTTGCAAACGCGCAGGTGCATGTATGCGCACGGAACCTCCCGGTTGCGTCGCCGATGTCGCAAAGTACTTTGTGAATGGTGAACGCTTTTGACGGTCCCCCTAATACACGGCGAACTGCAACTCCGCGCTTGCTTGGCTCGGCCGAAGTGGAGCAACGCAGATTGTGTCCCGCGGAGTGGTGTACGAGCCGCGACTCGGCGAGGTCGGCATCAGCCGGTAATGACCGCTGACAACCTGGGTCTCTGGTTATCGCTGACGGCCTCCATTCCTTCGAGCTGCATGTACCGCCGGTTGAGTTGCCACTCGTCGTTCTGTTCGAGCAGCAGCGCG
>DAIBFU010000028.1:0-18323 GCA_027422105.1 Vulcanimicrobiota bacterium
CCGCGGCGCCAGGACGGATGATGCCCAGATCGGGCCGGCCGATCGCCGCAGCGGCCTGCGAAGTGACGGCGGCGATCAGTTGCGGCGCCGTCGCCACCGTCGCGTCCGCGCTCGCGATTTTAAATGACGCTTCAACGGCTTCACGTCGTTGCGCTGAATCAACGCGAACGAAACGCCACGGCTGTGAATAGCCGACCGAAGGGCTAAACCGCGTCATTGCCACCAGTTCAGCGACGACTTCGTCGGGGATGGGGTCGCTCTTAAAGCTGCGCACGTCGCGACGCGCTTCGAGTAGTTCGCCGAGCTGTTGTTGGAATGTTGAGTCGAATATACCGGTTACCGTCATTTGTCCTTACTTTTCATGAGAGAGCGAGCGAAATGCTTGGATGAGGCGCTCGTTGCTACTGCGATCTTTCACGGCGACACGTACGAACGATCGATCCGCCAGGCCGTCGTAATCGCCGCAATCGCGCACGACCATTCCCCAAGACCGCACGAGCTTCTCGCAGATAAGCTCGCGTGTGCCCCACGATGCGGGGAGTTCGAGGAATACATAATTCGCTGCCGACGGCAGCACCCGCACGCCGATATCTCCGAGATGACGCGCAACTTCATCTCTCAACATCGCATTACGCCGAATATTTTGTTCGTCGAAGAGGCGATCCCCGATCGCACGCGCTGCCGCTTCGATCGCCAGCGTGCTCGTCGACCACGACGGTAAAAACGCCTCGATTCGCTCGGCGAGCGGTGGAGCAGCAACGGCATAGGCGACGCGCATCGCCGGCATCGCATAGAATTTCGTCACCGAGCGAAAGACGACGAGATGCTCCATTGTCGCCGCATCGGCGAGAAGCGATTCCCCGGGAGCATAATCGATAAACGCTTCATCGAGCAGCACCGTGCAGTGCATCGCCGAGGCCGCATGGACGATATCGAGGAGCGCATCGCGCGGAGCGAGCGCTCCCGACGGATTGTGCGGGTTGGTCAGAATCAGCACGCCGGGGGAGTTGCGTTCGATCTCTGCAATCGTACGGCGCGGATCGAGGCGAAAATCTTCCCGGCTTTCGAGAGCAAACGTTTCCCAACCGTGTCCGCAAGCTTCGATGGCGCGACGATACTCGCTAAATGCGGGAATCGGCACGAGGCAACGCGTCGGGGCGATCGAACGAAGCATGGAATCGAACAACGCCCCACCCCCATTGCCGACGGCGATCGCCGCGCGTGGTACGGTGTATCGTTCGCTAATCGCACTCTTGAGCGACGACGCATCGCGATCGGGATAGGCTGCGAGCGAACGGGTTACCGCATCGCGGTCGGCGAGCAATGCGAGGACGGCCGGCGGCGGACCGAACGGATTGATGTTGGCGCTGAAATCGATGAGGTCGGCGGCATGCAGAGCATACCGCTGCGCAAGCCCTTCGAGAGCGCCGCCGTGTATCGGCGTTCGCGGTTTAGCGCAGAGCATCGCGCACCGCCAGGAGAGCGAGGATCGTCATCGCGAGCAGCGCGGCAGCGAGGCTCACGATCTGCCGAGCGCACGGCAGATCCGCTGCGCGCGGCGCGCGAAACTCCGCACCGATCGATGGAGCGTGCACGAGCAACCCGTCGTAGCTGTTGCCACCACCCAAGCGCACGCCGAGCGCGCCGGCGATCGCGGCCTCCGGCCATCCGGCGTTCGGGCTGCGATGTGCGCCGGCATCGCGTCGACATACCCCTAGACTCTGCGAAGCGTTTCCGAACGAGCAGTGCGCGGCCGCGACGATTGCAAGCGCACTCGCGCGTGCCGGAACGAAATTTGCCGCGTCATCGAGCTTGGCCGCAGAGCATCCGAAAGCGCGATAGGGAGGCTCGATATGTCCGATCATGGAGTCGAGCGTATTGACCGCCTTATATGCCAACGCGAGCGGAACCCCGCCGAGCGCAAGATAGCAGAGCGGCGCAACGATGCCGTCGCACAGGCTCTCCGCAAGCGTTTCTATGGCGGCTCGCGCGATCTCCGCTTCGTTTAATTCGTGCGTGTCGCGTCCGACGATCCGCGCGAGTTGCCGTCGTGCCAACTCGAAGTCGCCGCTCTCCAGCGCCCTTTCCACCGACCGTACTTCATCCATGAGGTTCCGCCACGCAAGCGTACTCGCTGCAAGAATGCTCTCGAGTACCGTGGCGCTCTTCCCAGTTCGTCGCAACAACCAATCCGCAGCGCGGTAGGTTCCGCCGACGACCGCAACGGTCGTAACAATTCCGGCAATGCGCCCGGCGACTTGATGCTCGCGCATCGTGAGGTCGCGCGCGAGCCGATCGCAGGCGTTGACTACGGCACCGATCGCTCGAACCGGGTGCGGCAGCCACTGCGGGTCGCCGATCACGATATCGAGAGCGATTGCGGCGGCAAAAACTCCGGAGCGCATTACCACGCGCGCGACCACGGGGGCCCTTGGTGTTCTTCGTCGCGCAAACGCGCATCGATACCGTTGCGCGCTTCGACGACCCGCGCGCAGAGCCAGAGAACATCGCTCAGGCGATTGAGGTACTCGAGCACGGTCGGCTGCACGACGCCGCCGTTGGTAACATAGCGCACCGCCGCGCGTTCTGCGCGCCGACAGAGCGCGCGCGCCATGTCGAATGCCGCAGACTCCCGAAACTCACCCGGCAGCGACCAGTCGCGCAGAATATGCGGCTCGGCTTCAAAACGCTCGACGAGCGCATCGAGGCGATGCACCATCGCCTTGTCGATTATCGGCACGGTTTTATTCGCGGTCGGCTTCGTAGAAATTGCCGAGCCGACGGGGAAGAGTTCCCGTTGAATCGAGCGGACGATCCCTCGGATCTCTTCGTCGGTGCAGAGCGCGCGAGCCAAGCCGATGTAGGTGTTGAGTTCATCGATTGCGCCGTATGCTTCCACGCGCGCATCGGCTTTCGAAATGCCTTCGCCGCCGCCGAGACGGGTAACGCCGGCATCGCCTTTTCTCGTCGAGATCGAGCTCACGATCTCGCCATCGATTTACAAATTGAAAGGATCAAACGCACCACCTTTGCGCGAGGTGTACAGCAGATAGCGTTCGATGCAGTATCCTGACTTGCGGATCGTTGCCTTTGCTCCAAACGCCTTCCCGCAAATGCAGTGACGATGGAGGCTCCCCGCTTACAGTGGCGCGACCGTCCCGGATTTTCACCGGGTTCCAGGCAGCGAACGCTCGTGATTTATCGTTTTATAACGTGGAATCCTTTCGCGCGGCGTCGAACGACATGCCCGTCGAAGAGATCCGACGAGCGCGTCGAACGGTGTTCATTCGACGAGGAGGCGAAAGAGAGATTCCATGAAGCTCCGAATCGTTGTCCCGATCCTCGCAGCGATGCTCGCCTTCGCAGCGATCTCCCCTGCCGCGGCGATTACCGAACACCAATGGGAAGCGCAGGTCGGCCGGCAAGAGTACCAGACCTTGCAAAACAAGGGCGTCATTCTTCATTCGTCGCCCTACTACAACATTCTCAACCCAATTGCCGCGCGCATCGCGAAGGTCGCAGACCCGCAATACGATTTCCCGTTCCACTTCTTTTTGGTTCACATGAGCCAGCCGAACGCTTTTGCCGTACCCGGCGGAAACGTCTACGTCACCGATTCGCTCATGACGTTCGTGCAGAACCAGCAGGAGCTCGCCGGCGTACTCTGTCACGAAACATCGCACGATATTCACCATGACGTCTATAACCTTATGCTGAAAAACCAACGCCTAAGCGTGTTGGCCTCGCTTGCCGATTTACTTTTCGGCGGAGGGAAGAACCGCGTCGTGAATATGGTCCTTGGAATCGGGACACAACTCGAAAGCCTGCGATTTTCGCGCGCCGTCGAACAAAACGCAGATCGAAAAGGCGCATTCACATGCGCGGCGGCGGGAATGAACCCTTGGGGCATGGTCTGGCTTTTCCGGCGTTTTGAAAACACCGCCATGGCAAGCCCACCGGAGTTTCTCTCCGATCACCCCGGCGATGCCGAGCGAATCACGGCGTTAGAAAATCTTTTTCAAACCTATCCGGCGACGTTTTCGCGCTTCAATCGGAACGTCAGCTCGGCGACGCCACTCAGATAAGCGCGGCTACGGGCGAACCCCGAGCACCGGGTGCAACTCGACGCCGTTGCGCGCGACACCATCTTGCTGGTGAATCCGGTCGAAAAAACCGACGCCGGAGATCGTTACGGTGGGCGGCGTCGCGCCGTGATAATCCAACCACCACCAAAATCGCGTTGCCGCGTGATGTCCGATACGATTCACCTCAGTGCGAAGCGCGGCATACGTTGCGCCGCGCGACGTGACGCACGAAGGCATCGGGATCTCGCCGATCATCGTCGCTCCACTCTGAGGATCGCGCAACACTAAGTGGTAATCGCCGTCGGCCTCAATGCGATAGCCGACGAGTTGCGCTCTCACGCTCCACACCGTCGTTTCAATCGGAGCGAGACGATGGGTAACCAGATCCGGATCGCGCGGTGCCCGCTGCGCCGCGAGCCACGAAATCGAGGTCGCGTGCGGTGTAAAATTGACGTGCGATGCACCGTTGTCGCGAAGCGTCTTCATCGCCCAAAGTTCGATGCCGCAGCGAATCGGCTTCAAGCGTTCATAGTGGTGGTAGTAACGCGCGGAGAGCGGGCCTCCGAACGCGAGCGCAAGCGTTACGATGAGTGCGACGGCAGCAAACGGGCGAAGCATCGTCGAGTTCTTCGCCTACGACGAAGCCGCTCCCGCTTCGCTGCGCTCTGCGCTCACTGCTTGCCGATACGCTCGTTTTCGCTATTCATCAAGTAGATGCGGTCGGCGTGCCGCAGTCCGAGCGCACGTTGATCGTAGATGATGGCGACGTAGCGCCCGGGTTTCACGTCTCGCATTTGAAACGTCGTCTTCCCGTCATCGGAGAATATTTGGTCGAACTTCGGCAGAATCTCAAAACTTAATATCTGGCCGGTGCGCGGATTGCGGACCTTGATGTTCGTCGTCGAGACATGAAGCGTGATGCCGTAAAACGTCGAGGTCTTCGCCGAGGCGACCGCGGGAAGCGTCAGCGGGCTCAATGCCAGCGCGAGCATCGCGAAGAGATGGAATAAGCGTCGTTTCATCGTGATCCTTCCTGATATCCGGTAGGGTGAGTATACCCAAATCCCCCGGCCCCACGCCGGGCGCGAAGCCGACGAGCGCTCTTCCGCCTCGGGTTGAATTGACAAAACTCGATTCAGCCTTTAGCATCGATGGATGTCGATGCAACGCTGCGCCCCCGAACCGGTACTCTTCGCCGGCGAACTCAGCTCGGAATGCAAGCTCTTCCACGCCCTCGCCGACCCGGTGCGTCTCCGCATCGTGGCGACGCTCGCTCGCTCGAGCACCGAGGTCTGCGTCTGCGATCTCGCCGCGGGCTTCGATCTGCAGCAATCGACGATCTCCCACCATCTCAAAATCCTCAAAGAGGCTGCGCTGGTGAACGCGCAACGGCGCGGAACTTGGGGCCTCTATCGGCTCGCACCGGGCGCGCGCGAACGCATTGAAAGCGCGCTCGAACGCGCGCTACCGCTTGCGGTGTCCGCGTGAAACGGCTCGCCCTCCTCGATCGCTTCCTCACGCTGTGGATCCTCGGAGCGATGGCACTCGGCGTTGCCTTGGGCACCGTCGGCGTGCATCTTCCCGGGGCTCTCGTGCCGGTCGGCCTCATCGCCATGATCTATCCGCCGTTTGCGCGCGTGCGCTACGAAGCGCTCCCGGCAGTCATGCGCAACGTGCGCCTCTTCGCGCTCTCGCTCGTGCAAAACTGGGCAATCGGCCCGATCCTCATGTTTGCGCTCGCTGCAGTGTTTTTACACGACCGCCCCGCATTTTTTGCCGGGCTCGTGATGGTTGGACTCGCGCGATGCATTGCCATGGTCATCGTCTGGAACGACCTCGCAAACGGCGATCGCGAATATGCCGCCGCGCTCGTCGCCTTCAATTCACTCTTTCAAATCTTCGGATACGCCGCGTACGCGTGGCTCTTCATTACGGTGCTGCCGCCGCTCATCGGCATGCCCGCGCTTGCCGTGCATCTTTCTTTCGTCGACGTCGTTAAAAACGTCGCACTCTACCTCGGGCTGCCATTTGTTGCCGGCGCACTCACGCGCGCCGTTTTGCGCCCGCGCATCGGCAGCAAACGCTACGACGACGGTTTTGTGCCGCGAATCGCGCCGCTGACCTTAATCGCGTTGCTCGTTACGATCGTCGCTATGTTTGCATTACAAGGGCATCGCATCGTCGAGCGCCCACTCGATGTTCTGCAGATCGCCGTGCCGCTCGTGCTCTATTTCGTCCTGATGTTCTTTATATCGTTTGCGATGAGCAGGCGCATGGGTGCAAGCTACGGTGCGAGCACGGCCCTCTCGCTAACGGCCGCGAGCAACAATTTCGAACTGGCGATCGCCGTCAGTATCGCGCTCTTCGGTATCGGCTCGGGTGAAGCGTTCGCCGCCGTCATCGGCCCGCTTGTCGAAGTTCCCGTCATGCTTGCGCTGGTGAACGTCGCACTGCGCATGAGAAGCGGCTATTTCACCGTTAAAGAGAGTGTGCATCCATGAGCGTCCCCTCAGCCGATCGAGCGCGCGTGCTTTTTCTCTGCATCCATAACAGCGCGCGCAGTCAGATCGCCGAAGCCTTTGCAAACGCGCGTTTCTCCGATCGCCTGATCGCCGAGAGCGCCGGGCTCGAAGCCGGAACGCTCAATCCGCTTGCCGTCGAAGCGATGCGCGAATGCGGCATCGACATCTCGCAAAAGCAGACGCGCAACGTCTTCGATCTCCTCGCCCTCGAACGGCGTTTCGACTACGTCGTCACCGTTTGCGACGAAAGCAACGCCGAGCGCTGCCCCATCTTTCCCGGAGAGAGCCTGCGGCTCCATTGGAGCTTCCCGGATCCCTCGTCGCTGGTCGGCTCATACGACGAGCGGCTCGCGGAGACGCGCAAGATTCGCGATGCGATCGAGGCTCGCATCGCCGCGTGGGGCGCGAGCCTCCCGAGCCCGCGCGAGGCGTAGTTCGGCGGTCGCCCGGGGGCGAAAGGGGAAGGCGGCGGACCCAACCCGGCGAACCCCTTCACGATGCAATTTTGGCTCCGGGCGACGCTCGCGGTCGTCTTCCTCGCCGGGTGCGGTGGGGGAGGCTACTTGCCGTACGCACCGCAGTCGTTACCGCCGTCGCGGATCGACCAACTCGCAATCGCGGCAGCCTCCCGCGAGGGCATCTCGGCGCGGCTCGTGCGGGCGGTCATCCTCACCGAATCCGCCGGCGACCCCGGCGCGATCAGTCGGGTGGGGGCCGAGGGGCTCATGCAACTCATGCCTGCGACCGCCGAAGATTGCGGCATCACCGATGCGTTCGACCCGCAACAGAATGTTTCGTGCGGCGCTCACTATTTGCACGCGATGCTCGCGCGATATCGCGACGACACCGAACTCGCCCTTGCGGCGTATAACGCCGGCCCAGGCGCCGTCGATCGCTATCACGGTATTCCGCCCTACGCCGAAACGCAAGAGTACGTCGCGCGCGTCCTCGCAGCGTATCGCAACAATTAGCTTTCGTATTCGGCTGGGCGCGCGATGGCTTCGCTAACCGCACAACGCCCGCTGCCTCGACATCTGGCGTTTCCGCGACTCCCCATTCTCGATGGCTACGTGCTGCGCGAAATTTTGGGGCCATTTGCGTTTGCACTTTCTGCATATCTCATTTTCTGGGCGCTCAACATCTTCTTCCTCGCCGCAGACTACATCATCAACGAACACGCCCCGTTCTTTTTGGTTCTTCGCTTCGTGGTATTCCGCATTCCGCAAGCGGTCCCGATGGCGTTCCCGTTCGCAACGCTCTTCGCCGGTTTGCTGGCAATGGGTCGCTTGATGGGTGATAACGAGGTCGTCGCGATGCGGACTTCGGGAATTTCGCTTGCGCGCATAGCAATGACGCCGATGCTCTTCGGGATCGCGATGTTCGCCGTTGCCTATCTCACCAACGAATACGTGTCGCCCAAAGCCGTGGATCTTTCAACGCGGACGTTCTATCAAATCATCTACCACACGAATTCGCTGCCGGTCGAACCGCAGTTTTTCCGCAAAGATCCCGATACCGGGAATGTTTTCTACGTCACACAAGTCGCTCCGGATAACAAAACCATGCTCGACGTGCAAATATTTAAACCGGCGCACTTCGGGCCGTGGAACGAAACGCTGCAAGCAACCACCGCGACGGTTGACGGCTCGCTCCTGATCCTCCACAACGTCATCGACACTCGCTACAACCTCAAGGGAGATGTGACGAGCCAGCAGCACGTGAAGAGAATCGAGATCGGTTTACCGTTAGGTGAAACGGCGGCGCAGTTTCTTTCGAATATCAATAGCGACTCCTGGACGATGAACAGCAAAGCCCTCAGCACGCAAATTAACGCGCTCAAATCGCAGGGGATCGGCGGAAGCACGCTCGGTTCGCTGGAAATAAGCCTCGCGAACAAACTTGCCTGGCCGTTTGCCTGTGTTATCGGTATGGTGCTGGCGGTACCGCTGGCGATTCGGTATGGGAAACGCGGGCGCACGCTTGGAATTGCGATGGCAATCTTTTCGTTCTTCATCTACTTCTTGTTGATGTCGGCGGCTGCTGCGTTCGGGCGCAACGACGCGATGAATCCGACGCTGGCGGCGTGGATTCCAAACATCATCATGGGCGGGGTCGGCCTCGTACTCTTCGTTTTGGAAGATCGGTAGACGCGATGCGAAAAAGCTCGCTTCGCACCGTCACGACGGTCGCATGGATCATCGCGTATGCGGCAAGCCTCATGCCGGCGCGCGCCGCCGATATCGGGCGTATTGACGAAACGCGTGCGCTGCGGTTGCTCAACGCTCAAAGCTGCGCGCACATCGTTGCCGAACACGAGGCTCCCCCACGCAACTTGTTTGCCCAAGCCGCAATATCGCCCGCGCCGAGCGCTTCGCCGGCGGCGAGCCCGACGCCGGGGCTCTATCAATTACCCTCGACCATCCCGACGCCGCCTCCGGTACCAACGCCGACACCCAACCCCTCGTCCCTCGGCGCTCCGGTCTATCTTTTTCGCGGCGGTGCGACACCACCGCCGATTCCTCGCGCCGGTCACGCGCTACCAACACCCGAACCGGTTCCTACCGGCGCGCCGACCCTCGCCCCGAATCAAATCGCGATTCTTGCGAACAAAGTGAGCGGCAATACGAGCCTCGGAAACCCCGGCGACGCAACCGGGAACGTCCATATTTTCTTCGGTGAGGACGAACTCGTCGGCGAGCATGCCCATTATGACGGTATCCGCACGATCACCGTCACCGGGAAGCCCTATATCATCAACCATGCCCACGACTCGATTCTCAATGCGAAAAAAATCATCTTCGATACGATCGACCAGACGGCAAGGCTGATCGGCGGTAACGGCGAGAGCTCTGAAGGCGTCCAGCACGGTCTCTTGTATTTCCGGGCCCCCGATCTTCACACCGATTCCAAAGGCATCGGACACGGGACGAAAGCCTTCGTGACGACCTGCGATAATCCGCGCGCAGGTTACCATATCACCGGCAAAACGATCACCTATTATCCCGGAAGTAAACTCGTCATTACCGATGCGATTCTCTGGCTCGGTGCCGCCGCCGTTTTCTTCCTTCCGCGCATCGTCATTCCGTTGCGTCAAGTCGTCAACGAGACGCAACGTCCGAGCTATTTCCCGCAGGTCGGGTACGATCAATATGAAGGCGCATGGATAAAAACGCAGCTCGGTTTCGGAAAGAACCAGTATTACTATGGCTACTATACGCTCAACTACTACACAAAAGTCGGCTTAGGTTTAGGGTACAACGCGACTTTTGCGAAAAGGAACGGTCGGCGCAATGGGACGGTCGCCTTCTACGAAATTCGGGATCGCCGTTCGCAGACTTCGACGTACAATTTGCAAGCACAGGAAAACGAAAATTTCTCGAAGACTTTGAAAGCGAACTTCGGTTACAGTTATCTTAGCGCGTTTGGACCACTGGTAAACGCCCCTCCGAGTACATCGATGCAGATCGGCGTCGCTCATCAAGGATTGCGCGCGCAACAAACCTACGCGTTTTCTCGATCGGCCGTTGGTTCACAATCATCTTCCAATAGTATTTTATTCACCGACTCACGACAAATCAATTCGCGGATTAGCAACATATTCAACTACACGCAGTCGTCGACGCAATCCTCATTTTCCGGTTCAAGTTCCAGCAACGTTACCGGAGAAGTTAAAAACATCACGACGGTCAACGAACCATCATATAACTCGACGATCACTTTCGATCGTTCGTATACGCAACAACCCTACGGCGATTACAAATTACCGGAGATTCAAATTCGGCCGAGTCGGTTTTTCCCGCATTTTTTAGTGCCCCTTTCTGCCCAATTTATAGTCGGCGAGTATTCGGAGCCGACGAATCAATTCGCCACACAGCGCGCAGATATGTCGTTCGCCGCCGGCCCGGCGCTCTACAATATCTTTGGGAGCACTTTTCAGGCAACCGTCAACGTGCAACAGTATGCGTACGGCACGGGCGATCTCAAAGCGCAGATTCAACAAAACCTGAGCCTCACTTCACCCATCGGCAAACATATCGTTAATGCACTTACCTATAACGAGTCGAATTTCAATGGCCCCGGCAGCGTTCCGTTTCAATTTCTCGACCAATTTTCACCGATCAATAGCAAGGGCGCTCAAGATGTCCTCCGTATCTTCAACGGCAATGCCTATACGTTGCAGCTCGGTTTTTCATCGTTCTTTAACGCATCTGCACAACCGGTGAGTTATCAACTCATCTCGCAACCTTCGGCGCGCTCCTACGTGCAACTCGGTGGGTCTTTCATCCCCGGGGGCGGACAGGGATTCATGCCGACGCAGGTACAGTTTTCAACCCCGTTTGGCCGTGATTCGAGCTTGCAATTCAGCGGCGTACTCGATTGGAAAAATCATGCCAGGATCGAAGATAAAAGTATCTACTACAGCCATATCATCGGTAATTGTTACGAACTGCGCGTACAATATCTAGAGCCGTCTCGCTCGGTCAATATCTCGATCGATCTACTCGCATTCCCGAGTCAAGCTGCAAGTTTCGGTATCGGACAGAGTGGGCCGATCCTACCGACGAGTTTCAACGCGCTTTAGTTGCTCGATGAAGCATCTGCATCGAGAGGCGCCGAACCGACTACGGTGAGTTGGTGAGTTCGCCGCCGTAGATCTGTGCGAGCGGATTGCTTGCCTGCGTTGCGCCGGCCGGCACGGTGACCGTAACATCGAAAGCGACCGTTGTGTCGAGGGGTGGCGAAGAAAACGAAATATCTTGCGCGCCGCCCAACCCCAACGAGTCGAGAGGATTCAGCGACGGATCGGTCGTGAAGAAATTGAAGAGCCAGGTTGAACTGAGGGGACCCGGGCTTGGGCTCGCACTCGGCGATGCACTCGGCGATGCACTCGGGCTCGCACTCGGCGATGCGCTCGGGCTCGCGCTCGGCGATGCGCTCGGGCTCGGGCTCGCACTCGGCGGTGCGCTCGGGTTGGCACCGGAGTAGCCGCCGGCAAGCAAGCGCTGGAACTGTACGGTGAACTCGGTGTTGAGGCCGTTGCTGTCGGGGATGAACAGCAACTGCTGCGGCGTAAAGATGATCTGCTCCGGCGTCGGCGGCAGCGTCGTGCCGGGCTGCCGGTAGTATTGCAGGAACTGGAGCTGCGGTGTCACCGCGCTCGCACCCCCGCCGACGATAACTGCGAAGGAGTAGCCTTGAAAGTTCGTTGTGCTGCCGTTGGGATACGGGGTTTTTCCGTCGCCGGACGTATTAAAGATCATCGCGTAGCGATAGTTCACGAAGTCGAAACCTGTCGTCACGCGAAATTTTACTTGCAAGTATCCCGAGGGAATGCCCGAGCCTCCGCCGCTCGAACTGCGGTTCGGCGTTACTTGCCGCCCACATGATGAGACCATGAACGCTGTTCCTGCCAGCAAAAAACTCGAACGACGGATCATACTTCTCTCAGCAGAGCGGTGGCGCGACCTATGCGTCGCTGGTATTGCGGGTGCAGCGCTCGCGCTCGCCTTTCCGAAGGTCGGCGCAACATGGCTTGCGCCGTTTGGTGCGGCTGCGATTTTCTGGCTCT
Source organism: Vulcanimicrobiota bacterium (assembly GCA_027422105.1). GTDB lineage: Bacteria > Vulcanimicrobiota > Vulcanimicrobiia > Vulcanimicrobiales > Vulcanimicrobiaceae > JABEUX01. The sequence goes on from DAIBFU010000028.1 coordinate 12,177, forward strand.
GGCAGAGCCACGCCTCCTATCGCGCCGCCTCCGCGCTCGGCTTTCTCGCCGGCTTCGTTTTTTTCGCAATCTCGTTCTCGTGGTTCGGCACGACCGTCGGCGCCTATCTCGGCAATTTTGCTTCGGCGGTCGTCGTGCTGCCCGCGGCGATCGAAGCACTCGCATTCGTAGCCGCGGCGCTGCTCGCGGTCACCGCCTACCGCTTCGCTCCACCGGCGCTTGCGCCGCTCGCAGCCGCAGCGGGGTTCGCGCTGGCCGAATGGGGGCGCAGCGTCGGCGTCATGGGGGCTCCGTTCGGGCAGATCGGCTACACCCAGGTCGATACCCCGCTGCGCTCCTTCGGCGCCTATATCGGAAGCTACGGTCTCACCTGGATCGTCTGCATGCTCGGTGCCTATCTTGCCGACGCATTCATCGCCCGCACGGCGAAACGCTTGCTTGGGTTTCTCGGCATTCTGGTCGTGACGCTCGCGGCGGCGTGGTGGTTTTGGCCGGCTCGAACGTACCCCGCGCCGAGCGTTCGGGTCGCCGCAATTCAGGGAAATATCGCGCAATCCCTCAAATGGACGCCGCAAGCGTTCACTTATTCGCTGGATCGCTATTTGAAATTAACGCGCGAAGCGACCACCGCGCACCCTGCAATTATCGTGCTGCCGGAGACGGCAATTGCGACGGCACTGAACGAAGCACCCGATATCGTTGCGCGCTTTTCCCATCTCTCCGGAAGCACGCATACAACCATCGTCGTCGGAAGTCTCGAAGCATTGGGAACGCGCGCCTATAACGCGCTCTACGTTTTCTCGCCAGAAGGTGGGCTTCAAGCCGTCTATCAAAAGCGCCAGTTAGTGCCGTTTGCCGAAGCGGTCCCCGGAGATTCGTTCCTTCACTGGGTACCGAAGCTCGACGATCTTGCGAGCCATTTTTCCCACGGTCACGATAATGCCGTCATTCCCACACCCTCGCTTTCGTTCGCTCCGATTATCTGCTGGGAGTCGGCATTCGCCGATCTCGTCGATGCACAGGTTCGCAACGGCGCCCAACTGCTGATTATCAGCACCGATGATGCCTGGTTCGGCACCAGTGCGGGGCCCTACCAACACGCACAGATTGCGCAGATGCGCGCGATTGAAGAAGGCAGTTGGGTATTGCGCGCGGCATCGACCGGCGTGAGCGGAATCATCGCCCCCGATGGAGCGTACACGCATCGCACCGATCTCGATCGCGAAGCCGTCGTCGTCGGGCGCGTTGGCCCGCCGGTCGGTTCGATTTTCGCGCGCATCGGGCCGACGCGCATCGCCATGTTGCTTGCGGCACTCTACGTCGCGACGATCGGGCTCGGTACAGCGCTGCGCTTGCAAGCATTGCGTCGCGATCGCACCGCCGAGACAGAGCGATGAAGATTCGCGGGAAGCGCATCGGCAGACGCGAAGTCGGCATTGCGATCGGCGTCGCACTCGCGCTCTGGCTCGTCGGAGGATTCGTCATCGCCGGGCTTGGGCCGGTACCCCCGCCCCCCGGGCTGCAGCCGATCGTTCTCAAGGGCGGCAAGGTACGTGGCAATCGAATCGCCACGAAATCGTGGAGTTTTGATTACGCGCGCGCGCAGCTTTCTCCCGACGGGACGAACGGAAACATTCAGGGCGTACGGCACGGCATCATCATGCGCAAAGGGAAGCCCTACGCCGAGCTCTCGGCGGAGGAGATTCAGGTCAACACGCAGTCGCTCGATTTTACCGCGATCGGCAAAGTTCATATCGTCCGTCTGCACGATCCGCAAAAACGTTCCTTCGATACCGATTATGCGAATTGGATCAATTCCATACAGACGCTCACGATGCCGCACCCCAGTTATTATCACACCGGCACGGCGACATTGAAAGTTCAAAATATTACGATAAATTTCAAAACCGGCTCGGTGCACCTCAAGGGGATCAGCGGGAACATCGTCGTCGGCCATTGAAGGCGCGCGCGTGAACCCATTGCCGCGCCGCTTTCTTCATCTATCGCTCGGCCTGGCGCTCGCCGTCATCGCAGCGGGCTGCTCGGGGCGGCATACGCCCGCGCCCGGTGCCTCGCCGAGTGGGCCGCCCTTGCTGCTCGACGAGCGCGGAACGATCATGTCGATGGCAAAATTGCGGCGTAACGTCGATCTTCGCCCCTTCGAACCGGTTCCGCATCCACTTGCGCATGCGGCATTACCCGGCCTCGGCGGCCCCGATACCCCCGCGAATCGCGGCGTCGGCATCGAATATGTCGCCCCGTCGGGAACGCGGATGATTCTCTCGGAATGGCCGAAGCAGAACTACCAGTTGAATTTTATCAGCAAAGATCTCACGGCAACGCCATGCGTGCCGGTGATATTTATGCATGAAAATGTCGCTTGGACGAGCAAGCGGGGAGCGCTAATGACGCTCATCGCCGATGGTGAGGCCTCACGAGGGGCCATCGAGCGCGAGGCGCGGCGGCTTCTCGCACGCGGCGCCTGCACTCGTTAAGGGCGAAAGCGCCCTACTCGGGTTTGCTCTCGCGCGCTACCGTAGCGGTCTCGGCCGCATCTCGGCGCGCCTTCGGCGTTTGGCCACCCTTCTGGCCGATACTTTCGTAGAAAGCCGCGCCGTATTTCTTCTTGGTCGACTGGCCGCCTTTGCGGCCGATTGCCTCGTAGAACTCCGGGCCGTATTTTGCCTTCACGCGCTCGCCGCCTCTGCGGCCCGCTTCGCGAACGCTCATACCACCGGAATCCTCGCGCTGTCTATCCGACTCAGCCATGATGCTGGTCTCCTTTACTCGAACGTGGGTCTCCGTCGATGCTAATCCCATGTCGCTTCTTTCGTCATTCAGAAAGCCCTCAAAATTGCTCAAAGTGATTTTCGAGAAGGCGAGCATTGTTGATGGGGGAGGGGGAAAACGCTTTTCAACCGATATCGCCCTCATCGGAGAGCGGATCGCGAGGATCGGCGATTGCTCGGGTCTCGAGTCGCTGCAACGAATCGACGCACGGGCGCTGGTTCTCGCGCCGGGTTTCATCGACGTGCATGCACGTTGGGAGCAACGATGGTTCGAGCCCCGAAGTTCCGCCGGATCGCTTGCTCAGGGAATAACAACGGCGATTGAAGGAGCCTGCACAAGCAGCTTCACCGTAGAGCAAGCAGGCAGCCTGCGCGGCTCGCTGCGGCTCAATTTTGCGCGCATTGCGCCGGCGCGCCTCGAAGAGGTCGAACGCGGTGCGTGCGGACTCGGAATGAATCTCGGCGATGCGCTTCCCTCGGAGGAGGTGCTTCGCTCCGCCAGGGATGCGGAGATTCCGCTCGTCGTGCATTTGCGCGATCGCGAACGCGGATTGCTCGAAGAGGTCGATGAGGCTCTTGCGCTCGCCCGTACATGCGAGATGCCCTTGCATCTATCGAAGTTTTCTTACGCCTATGGCGAGGATCGCGCGCTCGTGCACGTTGCGCTCGAACGGATTGACGCAGCGCGCGATCGCGGATGCTCGGTCACTTGCGATCTTTTTCCGTATATCGCCGACGAAGCGCCGCTGGGAAAACTCTTCCCGCCGGCGATTTCCTCGCAGGGTCGAAATGACGAAACGACGCTATCGGCGATGATCTACGCCCGCCTGCACTACGGCGAACGTTGGGGGCGTATCTGGTTACGCGGCGTTCGCGACGAACGCTTACTCGAGGAATTGGGCGCGAGTATCGAAGCGATTGCCGGACGCAGGCGCCTTTCTTGCGAACGAGCGGCGCTCGCCTTATTCGACGAACTTGGTTTCGAAACGCCGCTCCTCCACCGTTCCCTCAACGAAGAGGACGTTGCGGCGGCGCTCTCAGCCGACTTTGCGTGCATCGGTACCGCCGACGCGAGCCGATCTTTCGACGACGATCCTTTCCGATTGCCGCATCCGCGTTCGTTCGGCAGCTTTCCGCGCCTTTTTTCGCGCTTCGTCCGCGCACGGCGTACGCTCGCATTTGAAGAAGCGGTTCGCCGTTGCAGCGCCCTACCGGCGCGCATCTTCGGGCTTCGCGACCGAGGAGAGATTCGCGAAGGTGCATTTGCCGATCTCGTTCTTTTCGACGAACGCACGATCGCCGACACCGCTACCTACGAAACCCCGTCCCGGGCGCCGGTCGGCATTCGCAGCGTCTTCGTTAACGGGACTGCGGTCTACGGCGATGCGGCGGGGGAAATCGCCTACCCGGGGCGCATTCTGGAACCGAAGTGATTCGCCGATTCCTCGCTCCGCTCGCCCTGCTCGCGCTCGTCGCGGCGGCACCGCAACCGCCGCTCGCGCTCTCGCTTCGTTTTGCGCGCACGAGCTTCGATCTCCTCGATCCGGTCGGCATTCAACTCATTATCGACAATCCGAGCAATACCCGACGCGACGTTGCATTTGCGACACCGAACGAATACGCGCTGGCGATCTATCAGGGAACGAAGGAAATCTGGCACTCGGCCACCGTATCGAAGGCGCGCCCCATAGCGCCGGGAAAAACGCACGCGCGCAATATTCCGCCGGGCGCATCGGTCTTCGTTACCTATTTTTGGAACGCGCTCGACGCTCGCGGCACGAGCCCCGCACAGGGGCTCTATCGCGTGGTTGCAACATTCACGGGCATCGGCGTTCGCTTACAGGCGACGCGTATGCTGCGATTCATCGCACCGCTCGCCCCGAACTCCGTCGCGCGTCTCCCCGTCGGCAGCGTGGCAACGATCGCCGGAAGACTCGACCCCGACCGTGATTCGATCGGCGCTTCCGGATCGTCGCTCCATCTCTCGCGAATCGTGCGCGGCATAGCAGCCGGCCGATGCATCGTCGTGCGTGGGCAGGTGACCGCGTTTCGCGGCGAGCGCAATTTCGAAGTCAGCCGTTCGGCCCCGCTGCAAGTCGTCGGTAGAGCTCTCGACTGCGATCCCGCAACCGTTCGATATCACCGTCGTTCTCGATAATCTCATCGGCGAGCGTACGCGCTTGTTCGGGGTCGATCTGCGCGCGCATGCGCGCACGCACCGCCTCTCCCTCCGCGCTGTCGCGCGCCATGACACGTTCGACTCGCTTTTCCGGAGGAGCGATTACCAACACCGTACGGTCGACGAGTTTGGCATAGTTACTTTCAAAGAGTAGCGGCACGACATGAACGATGATCTGCCCCGGCGCAGCCATGCTCTCGCGCGCGAAGGCGATTCGTCGAATCTCGGGATGGAGGATGCCGTTGAGTTTGAGCCGTTCGCCTTCGTTTTCGAAAACCGCCGCCGCGAGCGCAGCCCGGTCGAGCACGCCGTCGACAACGGTACCGGGCCAGCGCAGCGCGATCGCCGCTAATGCAGTACTCCCCGGCGCAACCGCCTCGCGCGCGACTTCGTCGGTGTCGATGACGAACGCGCCGCATCGTTCCAACTCTGCGGCCACCTCGCTCTTTCCGCTACCGATACCACCGGTCAAGCCAATACGCATGCACGCTTCATACGCAGAGAGGGGAACGCGTTCCCGCGTTCCCCTCTCTTTTTTCCGCTTGTCGGAACCGTCGACTACTGTGCCGGACTCTCGTCTTCCGGAGTCGCCGCCTCGGCGACAGGAAGACCGATCTCGACATCTTCGTCGATGGCAATCGCCTCGATCTCTTCCAACGGAACGTCGGCGACGTGTTGGATAGAGGCCGTGATGCGACGGGTCGCGTGGTTGACGGTGAGCAGCGTGACGCTAACGTCCTGCCCCTGTGCGTAGTTGGCAGCGCCGTCGAACTCGCCTTTGGGCACCATCGCGAGAATTCCGGGAACGATCTCGACGAGGAGATAGTTCGGCGTCACTTTCACGATCTGCGCGGTGAGTTGGTTGGTCTCGTAGATCTTGTCCGCGTGCTGATCCCATGGATCGGGCAACGCGTGCTTGAGCGAGAGACTGACCTTCTTGGCGTCCTGATCGAACTTCATGATCTCGACGCTGACGACGTCGCCGATTTTCACGACTTCCGACGGATGCTTGATACGAGCGTACGAGAGCTCGCTGTTGTGAATTAAGCCGTCGATGCCGCCGAGATCGACGAATGCGCCGAAATCAGCGAGACGTACGACGACGCCTTCACGGATCTGCCCGACTTCGAGCATTCCGAGCAGCTCTTGTTTCTTCGCCTGCATCTCTTCTTCGAGAAC
>DAIBFU010000029.1:0-18271 GCA_027422105.1 Vulcanimicrobiota bacterium
CGACCGCGCCGATCTCAACCGGGGAGACCGTGAGCTCGTCGCTCACGTCGCGCCCGGCATCGACGATGCGATAGGGCTCCTCGGCGGAGAGATCGGGAGCGTTGGTCGAGATCGTCGCGCGCTCGAAATCGATGACGTAGGTGCAGCGCTTTCCGCCCCAGCGGACGTTGACACCGGCGACCCAGTTCCAACCCGTCGGACGCATCGGCTGCAAATGCGGGCGCCCGCTCGTGCGGTAGCCGTCGAACCCGCCGATGGTCTCGGCGACCGCCCAGAGATATTTCGCCCCGGTCCACGGCGAGAGGTACATGCCGCGATTGGTCAGCGAACCGCCGTCGAACCATTCGGCGAACTCGCCGGGCACAGTGTTGCGGGGGCTGCCGCCCTCCATCGCTTCGTAAATCCGGTCGAGATAACCGACGCCCTCGTCGATGCCGCCGTTGCGCGCCAATGCGACGACGTACCAGAGCGTGAGGTCGGGCCAGACGCCGCCGAGCAATCCGAAGCCGAACGATGGGAAATACCACGGGTCGGCGGTCGAGATCGTTCGCAGACCGACCGAGGTCGTGAAATCGCTCTCCGAGAGCCGCTTGAGAATCGCGCGCCGCTCGCCGGCGTCGGCGACGTTGAAGAGCACCGGGAAAATTTCGTCGGCGGTAAAGCTATCTTGGAAATCGCCGTTCTGATCGATGTTGAGTACGAACGCGCCGGTATCATCATCGAAGAGATAGCTCATCGTCGCTTCGCGCAGCGATTGCGCTTCGTCGGAGTACCGCTGCCATGCATCTTGGTCGCCCGCGACGGCGCAGAGAATCGCCGCGGCTTCGAGCGCAAAGACGCCTTCGCTATTGATCTCGGTAACCGCACCATCGAGCTTGTAATACGGGATAATATTGCGCCACGAACTTATGCCGTACATGTCGACACCTTGCGCTTTGCCGAAGAGTAGGCCGCGTTCGTCGCGCTGGGAGAGCAAATAATCGGCGAGTTGTCGAACCGTCGGCAAGCGCGACCGCACCCACGCTTCATCGAGCGTCGCGTTATAGTGGTGCAACATCGCAATGCAATGCAACGGCGTATCGTCGTTGATATTGAGATCGTACGCGGTTTTATACGCATTGACGCCGCGAACGTACTCGATCATTAATCCGCTCTCTTCGATATGTCGATCGAACACTTCGATGGCATCGCGGCTGAACTCAGGGAGAAAATAGTCGAAGCCGTGAACGAACCACGACGTATCGCGCGACACCAAAATATCGGAGGGCGGTGAATTCGTCGATCCCCAGCCGATCGGATACTCTTTGATAATGCGCAACATATTTGCTTTTGCCCAAACGACGCCGCGCGATATTCTTTGCGACGGCGTAAGAAACCGCGCATCGGCGAGTCGCGTGGCAAAATAGCGTTGCGTGTCGTGCAACGCCTTTGAATCGTTGATGAGATCTTTGAAGCGCGGTCGCAGATCGATATCGCCGTCTTTATGAAATACGACCGCTAGCCGCAAGAGCGAGCGCGCACCGGGATCGATCGTAATGCGATACTCCATCGCTCCGAAGATGCGCCCGCGAACGCTCGACGTACGTGTTGCATCGCCGCTCTCGACGAAAGCCTCGACGACATCATCTTCTTCCAACAACGTCCCGCGACGCATCTGCGCGAGCAGCGCCTGTTCGCGAACCGAGACGGTCGCGGCATAGGGCTCGCGCGAGCCGCCCCACCAGCGTTGCGCGCCGAGCGTCGAATTCACCGCGTGAATGCTCCCATCGATCACGCTCGCATCGACGTCGACCTCGGTCTCTCCGTAGAAGCGCTGCCCGACGAGCAGCGCCCACGGAAAGACGGCGACCTCCACGGCGACGTCGCCGGGATTATAGAGCGTGAGATCGACGACGAATGAGACGCTGCGATCGAACTTCGGCCCGTGCGGAACGTAGAACGCTTCGGTGACGTGAATTTGCTCGCCTAAGGTGAACTCCGAAAGTTGCGCGTACGGAAGGAACGTAAACGTGCGCTCGATTTCATGCGGGAAATACGTAACGCCGGCATCGCGCAAACGGTAGGCGATTTGGTGCGTTCCGAAAATAATGCGATCGCTATCGGCATCCCAGAGACCGCGCACACCGGCTTTCGCAGTCGACTGGGCGTACGACTTGAAGTTGCCGAGCAAGAGACCGTATGGAGTCTCGCGTTCGTGCATGACATAGGCGCAGAACTCGTTCCGCTGGGCATCATAACTCGAGCGCATAGCGCCTCTATTCGCCCAGGAAGCCCGCGCTCTTTCGACAATCGTCAACTCCGACGATGAATCGCTCGCTGCTTCAGGCTCCGGCTAAAGTCAATCTTACCCTCGAGGTGCTCGGTAGACGCCCCGACGGCTACCACGCGCTCCGCTCGCTCATGGTGCCGGTCGACCTCTACGACGAGATCGAGATCGAAGCTGCAGAGGGATTGCAGTTCACATGCGACGAGCCAACGCTCGCCGCCGACGATAATCTCGTTCTGCGCGCGGCGCGCGCGATCGGTCTGCGCGATCTTCGCATTGCGTTGCGAAAGCGCATTCCCGTGCAGGCAGGGCTTGGCGGCGGCTCGAGCGATGCCGCCGCACTCTTGCTCGCGGCGCGAGCGGGGCTATTCGGCGCACTCCCCGCGTGGGAGGATCTCGCCACCGCGCGTTCCCTCGGCTCCGATCTCCCCTTTTTCCTCGCCGAGGGTGCGGCGCTCGTCGAAGGAACCGGCGAGCGCGTGACCCCGGCGGGAGCGATGCCGGCTTGGGCGACCCTCATTGTCAAACCCCCGGTCGCGATCTCCACCGCCGAGGCTTTCCGGAGACTCGACGAGCGCGAACGCCCGCAGCGACCGCGGGGTGAGAGCCTCGGGCTGCGAGCGCTCGCTGCGCTCCAGAGCGGTGCGTTCGACGAACTCACGCACCTGCTGCACAATGATTTTCACGACGACGCACTCGCTCGGTACGCCGAGATCGCAAGGGCCGCGGCGGCGATCGAAGCGGCGGGCCCGTCGCGCGCGCTCCTCTCCGGTTCGGGTTCGAGCCTCTTCGCGCTCTACGAGCGCTCCGCGGATGCAGTCGCGGCGGCCGACCGCATTGCGCTGCCGCCGGAGTATCGCCGCTTCGTCGCTGCATTTCGCTCCGACCGCGCCTGGCGGGGAGTCTCGGCGTGAGGTGCGTCGTTCTTGCCGGCGGGCCGCACGACGCGATTGCCGCCTTGACACCGGACGCGCCGAACAAGGCCTTCGCACTCGTCGGCGGCCGCACGCTGCTGGAACGCACCCTTGCACCCTTGCGGGCCTCGGCAGCGGTCGCAACGATCCGCGTCGTCGCTCCGCAAAGTGCACGCGAACATGCCGCACTCGCCCTCGCCGACGAGATCGTTCCCGACGGCGCGAAAATTCGCGATTCGTTGCGCTCCGGGCTCGCGGGGCTTCCGCCCGACGAAATCGTCGCCGTCTGGACGAGCGACCTTCCGATGCTCTCGGTTGCCGTCGTCGATGATTTTATCGCACGCGCGATCGAGACCGATGCCGATATCGGCTATGGATGCGTCGAGTACGGCGTGCACGTGCAACGCTTTCCGGAGGTTCCGCATACATGGGCGCGGATGCGCGAGGGGCGTTACTGCGGCGGCGGCGCCATCGCCATCAAACCACGCGCGCTGGCACGGCTCGATGCCTTCATCGAACGACTCGGTGCGGCACGCAAATCTCCGTTGCGTCTCGCCGGGCTCTTCGGTTGGGGTTTGCTTGCGCGATATGCGATCGGGCAACTCAGTATCGAACGCGCAGCGATGCGGGCGAGTACGATCGTCGGCGCTTCGGTACGAGCGATCCCCTCGCCGTTTCCGGAGTTCGCCGTAAACGTCGACCGCCTTAGCGACGTTGCACTGGCGGAACGACTTCTGGGCTCCGCCAACGTCTGAAGAGTTCGTTGGGAATGCCGAATTGGTCGAGCACCTTCCCGACGGTGTGCGCGACGATATCATCGACGCTGCGAGGATTCGCGTAAAGCGCTGGAATCGGCGGAAGAATCGTCGCACCGATCTCGGCGAGTTGCGCGAGCGTGCGCAGGTGCCCAAGATGCAACGGCGTCTCGCGAACGACGAGTACGACGCGCCGACGCTCTTTTAGGCAGACGTCGGCGGCGCGCGCGAGCAAATTATCGTTGAGCGAGTAGGCAATTGCGCTTGCGCTCTTCATCGAACAGGGCACGACCATCATGCCGTCGGTGAGAAACGAACCGCTCGATATCGCCGCGGCAAGATCGTCGTCGCGATAGACGACATCGGCGAGTGCGTGAAAATCTTCAGCGGTAAGATCGGTCTCCAGTTCGATCGTTCGCCGAGCAGCAGAGCTCAGCACCAGGTGCGTCTCGACGCCGCCGATCGCGCGGAGCGCCTGTAACGCCATATACCCATACGCGCTTCCGCTTGCGCCGCTGATGCCGACGATGATTCGTTTCATGAGAGAAGACCTCACTTTTTAGCGCGACTTCGCGGAAGGGGACGAAGCCTCTTCCTGAAACCATAGGGCGACGTGAAGTTTGCAATGCTCCGCCCGACGATCGCGCAGGACGCGCTCGCGTGGTCGCACCGTGGTGACCGGGGCGCGCTCGAACGACTGCTTCTCGCCTATCCGGCGATCTCGTCGATCTCCGCCGCCGCTGCGATTGCGGGGGCACGAGCGAGCCGCTCTTCGCTCGCCGAGCTCTCCGCCATCGCGATACCGCGCGAACCGCTCGAGCGCGACTCCTTCTTCCGCTGGCAGGCGGCGGCGCGGGAGGCGCGGGCGCGCCATGAAGCCCTGCCGCTGCAAGATCTTCTCGCATCGCCGCCTCCTCGCACCCCCGCCGCTGACGCGCACCTGCGCGAGGAGATCTCCCCGGCGAGCGCGTGCAGCCCCGAGCCGCCCCAGCCCGTTCCGACGCCGAACCGCCCTTTCAGCGCCTCGGCGCTCAATATGTTCGTCGATTGCCGTCGGCGCTGGTTCTATCGCTATGTTTGCGACCCCATCGACGAGCCGAACTCCGCAGCTGCGAGTTACGGCACGGCATTTCACGCCGCTCTCGAAAGTTTCCACTCCGAATTCACCCGTCCGTCGGAGTCCCTGCGCGCCGAGATGCAAGAGCGACTCGATACGCTGCTCGTCGAAGCATTCGAACGAGCGCGGCCGACCTTCGATACCGTCGTCGAAGTCGAGTTGCAAAAAGAACGGGCGCGCCGCACCGCTCCTCGATATATCGATTGGCTCTGCGAACGCGCGACGCAGATGCCCTTTGAAGTCGTCGGTGTCGAACGGCGCGTCTCGCCGACGATCGGCGAGCGGCAGTTTATCGGCTTCATCGACCGCATCGACCGCTTCGACGGCGACGGGAGCCTTGCCGTCATCGACTATAAGACCGGATCGATCGCCGAGAGCGCCAAAGAGTATCGCGAGCGCGTTCGACGATTCGAGGACTTTCAGTTACCCTTTTATTATTGGTCGCAACAACTCACCGGCGAGAGCGTTTCACGCCTTGCGTTGATTCCGCTGAAAGATTCGACCATTCCGGTCACCCCGATCGAACTCGAGGTTGTTTCCGCGGGGGCCCCGCTTCGAGATAACGGCGCACGCGGCACGATCTCGATCGCCGATCTCGAACGCGCGCGCGACCGCATGGTCGAGCTCGGCACGGAGATTCGCGATGCTCGCATCGCCCACTTCGATGCCAGCGCCGACCCCGATTCTTGTGCGTATTGCGTCTATACGCTCGCTTGCAGGGCTCGCCCACAACCCGAAGCGGAGCGTTTTTCGCGATGAGCGAGATGTTCGTCGTGCGCGCGGGGGCGCGGAGCGGAAAAACCACGCGCCTCCTCGCGCACGCACTCGAGGCCGCCGAGCGCACGCGGGTCCTCGTGCTCGGTATCGGGAGCAACAGCACCGCGAATCTGCGTTCGCTTCTCTCCGCCGACGCAGCAAGAGCCGTGACGGTCGCCGAGATCGGCGAGTTCGCCGGCGACATTGCGCGCTTTGCAGATCCCGCACTGCGCTGCATCGACGAAGCCTCGGCGTACCGACTCTACGAACGTGCCGCCGAAGAGCTTTTCGCGGGCACCTGGCCGCCCGCCGAAGCGAGAATCGACGTCGAGGTCGCGGAGCTTCGTTCCCCGGAGCGCTTTCTCGAACACGCACAGCACCTTATCGAACGCCTGCGACGCGCCGCGATTGCACCTCGAGAGGTTGTCGAACGCGCGGCGAAGGGTGCCGCCGCCTTTTACGCACATCCGCCGAACCTGGGCTCTCCATCGCTGCTTGCCTATCTCAACGATACGGCACGCGGTTCGCTCGAAGTCGATACCGCGGAGTTGCTCCGACAGCATCGGCGCGAAATAGATCTTGCAAAGATTGTTGCCGAACTCTACGCGCGTTTTGAAGCATCGCTCGAGGACGAACATCTCGCCGATCGTTGTGCGGTATTCTCGCTTGCGACGGCTTGGTTGCGGAGCAATCCCGCGCCGGAGCAACGCGCCGCGTTCGCTTTCGATGCGGTCTTCGTCGACGACGCCGAGCATTGCGACGAGCGGATGCACGATTTTCTTGCCGCTCTCACCCTCGATGAATCCGCTCGTTTGATTCTGACTTGCGATGATGACGGCGCTCACCGACCCATGCAGGGTGCCCGCATCGAGCGCCTCGCCGAGGCGGAGAGCGAGCATCTTACCGAGATCGTTCGCAGCGAGGTGCGCCCGACGGTCGAGCGCGCTCCCGATCGCGAACGTGAGGCGCAGCGCGTTGCCGCATGGATCGACGAACGCATCGCCGCGGGTACGCCCCCGCAGGAATGCGCGATTCTCTTACGCGACCTCGACGACGGGGCGCGTTTCGAGCAAGCATTGCACGAGCGAAATATCGCCACGGCTCGTGCAGGACGATGCAATCTCTTCCGTATGCCGGAGATTCTCGACGCATTCGCTCTACTCTGTTGGGTCGCCGACCCATACGCAAACGACGCCCTGTTGCGCCTGCTCGAAAGCCCACGCCTCGCGCTCGCCGACGCGAGCATCGCGCTCCTTTGCGGCAAGGCGGCGAGCGACCAGCGCTCGCTCTTTATCGATGCCGAGCGCACGAACGACGACCCTCGCCCAAAAGCGCTGCGCCTCGGCGATAACGTATTATCGGGCGCGGTCGATCCGTTGCTCGGCGAGGTGGCTCGCGAACGCGTTGCATGGTTGCGCGCGTTCCACGCCCGCAGCCGCGAATTCGTAACGCACGCGCCGTTGCTCGAGGCAATCGACCGAATTTGGGCCGAAGGACTCGCGCCATCCGTCCCGGAGAGCGCGGCGCACGAACGATCGCGAACGATCCATCTCGAAGCCTTCCGTGCGCGCATTGCGGATTGCGATGCGGGGGATGGTATCGCCGCGCTTTTCTCGCTCTGCGAACATCTGCACGATGTTGCCGAACGCGAACGAACCGAGATCGCATATCGCCGTCGAGAAGGCATCGTGACGATCGCCGCGATCGAAGCAGCGGTCGGAATATCTTTTGATTCCGTCGCCGTACCCGGTTTGCAAGCAGGCGCGTTTCCGGCCTACTATGTACCGCCCGCCTTTCTCTTCACGCCGAGCTACGGGCTCGCGGCACGCGACAATGCGGGCGGCGAAAAAAGTTCGCGCGCGGCAAAACACGCCTACATGAATTACCGCTATAAATTGCGCGAGCGTCATATCGAGCAGGAGCGCCGTCTCTTTGCGTTCGCCCGCTCGCGCGCGAACGCTGCGCTCCTGCTGACCGCTTCGGGGCGCCCGACGCGCGGAGTCAACACGCCGGAGTTCCTCGAGGAGTTCCGACGTTGACGCTCGCTCTTCGCTCCATCGACGCAGAGAGTTATTCGCGGATCGTGCTTCCGCTCACCGCGCCCCTTTGGGCCGCCGGTCGCGATTTCGAGAGCTACGCGCGCCATACGCTCGAATTAGCTCGAAGCGGCTATGGACGAAATCACTATTCGACGATCGGGCTCTACGACGGCACTCTCCTCTGCGCGACTTGCAAGTGCTACGAGCGAGAGGTTCGCGTCGGCGAACGAACGTTGAAGGCGCTCGGAATCGGCGCGGTCTTTACGCCCACCGAATTACGGGGGCGCGGATACGGTAGCGCGATGCTGGCAGCGCTCATGGACAGAGAGCATGCGGCGGGAAGCGATGCGCTCTACCTTTTCAGCGATATTGCGCCGGCATTTTACGAAGCGTTGGGCTTCGTCGCGTTTCCATCGCGCGTTTTTTCGCTTCGTTCGGACGACCTACCCCATGCCAGGATGAGTATTAAACAGGCGACCCCCGAGGATCGTGCGGCAATTCGCCGGTTATTTTCGCGGCACGAACGCTCGCGCCCGTGGAGTTTCAAGCGGACGCCGCTCTTTTGGGAGTGGCTCTACCTCCGTACGCGACACGGATCGGAGCATCCCGGCGACGACGCGCTGACCTTCGTCCTCCGCGAAGGTAGCCGTGTCGATGCGTATGTTACCGGCGTCCGCAGCGCGGCGCACGATTCATTCATCGTCGACGAACTCGGTATTCGCGACGAACGCGAGCGGGATCTCACCGCTCCGTTCTTGCGTTCGGCGGCGGGCGACTTGCGCCGCATCGTCGGCTGGCTCCCTCCCGAACCGATCCGACGCATGCTCCCGCGCGGGAGCATACGTCGCCGCAAAGACGCGATCTTCATGGTCGCGCCGCTCACACGAGCGGGGCACCTATGGGTGCGCTCATCGAGCGGCACGGGCATCGGCGATGCGGTCTGGAGTACCGACCACATTTAGCGATTCCAAAGCGATAGTTGCGTCGATGGGCTCTCTCCGAGTGCCGCGACGCGCGTTCCCAACAGACGGATCGGCGCCCCATCGATCTGCGCGCGCTCCAGACAACTTCGCGCAGCGTGAAAGATCGCTTTCGCCGACTGCGTCGGTTCGCGCAGGCTCGTCTGACGCACGCGTAACGAGAAATCGGCGAATTTCACTTTGATCCCGACGGTACGCGCCCAAAGATTCTTTCGTCGAAGATCCTCGGCGAGTTCGCGCGCCTGAACCAACAGGAGGTCGCGCAATCGGGTTGCGTCACTCACGTCGTACTCGAAGGTCTCTTCGGTGGAGATCGATTTCGTCTCGCTCGCGTCGCTGACGCTCCGCCGGTCGATACCCATCGCAAAATCGCGCATGCGTTCCCACGAGGAGCCGAAGAGCTCGATCAGCGTCGATTCATCGAGCGTGAGAATATCGGCGATTGCGGCGATGCCGCGTTCGTTTAAGCGCGCCTGCGTTTTCGGCCCGACACCCCAGAGCCGACCGACCGAGAGCGGCGCGAGGAAGAGGCGCTCTTCGCCGGGTTCGACGGCGAGAAGGCCGTCGGGTTTCGCGAGATCCGAGGCGATCTTTGCGATCATTTTCCCGCTTGCAAGCCCCGCGCTCATCGTGAGCCCGCGCTCGCGAAAGACCTCGGCACGAAATTGCGCAACGAGCAGTTTTGCATCCTCGAACGGGATCTCACCGAGGTCGAGAAAGGCTTCATCGTGCGAGAGCGGTTCGAGAATGTGGCCGCGGGAGCGCAGGATCGCAAAGATCTCTTTTGATTCGGCACGATAGCGCTCCATCGTCGGCGGCACGACGATGAGTTCGGCGCAACGTTCGAGTGCTTGGTGGAGCGGCATCGCCGAGCGAATACCGAACGGACGCGCCTCATACGAGGCCGTCAGCACTACCGAGCGTCGATGCGAACCGGCAACGACGAGCGGACGCCCGCGCAATTCCGGGCGATCCCGGACGGCGACGCTTGCGTAGAAGGCATCGACGTCGAGATGCGCGATCGGCACGGGGCCTTAGGCGGCCTCTCCGTACAAGCGCAGGATCGTCGCCATGTTGCGGACATCGTCGGCATCTTCGCCCGGCGTTTCGAGAATCGCAATCTTCTCTCGCAACTCGGCGACGCCGAGCAGCGCCCGAAACCCATTTTCCCCGATTGCGCCCTCGCCGATGTGCCAATGTCGGTCGCGATTCCCTCCCAGCGGAATCTGCGTGTCGTTGAGATGGAACATGCGCAATCGATCGAAACCGATCGTCCGATCGATCGTCTCGACAAAGCGTGCTACATCATCTTTCGTATCGATCTTATATCCGGCCGCCCATGCATGTGCGGTGTCGATACAGATGCCCAGTTGCGGGTGATCGACCGCGCGTAAGAACGCACCGAGTTCGTCGAGCGTGCCGCCGGCAAGCGCACCGGCGCCCGCAGAATTTTCGAGCACGAGGCTCACCGAGGGGGAAATCTCGGAAAGCGCCTCTTGCAGCGCCGCGACAATTCCGGCAAATCCCGCCTCACGATCGCGCTTTCCATACGAACCGAGGTGCGTGTTGACCAACTCGATGCCCGCCAACGCTGCGACGTGCAGGTCGTGCTTGAGGAGATTTAACGAACCGCTGAAAATCCGTGGGTCTTCGCTGGCGAGATTGATGAGGTAGGGTGTATGCGTGACCGCGGGGTCCAGGTTACCGCGCGCCCGCAGCGCCGCAAAGGTTGCGAGTGCTTCGACCTTCGGAGTCGCCTGCCGGTATGCGCGCGGATTGCTTGTAAATACCTGCATCGTTGTGCAGCCCAGCGCTACCGAGCGATTTACGGCCGCCTCATACCCGTCGGCAAGCCGCATGTGCATACCGAATCGCATACTATTTCTCTTTACGCGCGAGATAGAGATACTGCATGTAGGCATGCTGAAAGCTGCCGATATCGGGACCGAACTGCTCCTTGAACAGACGTTCCAACGTCGCGACGTAGCGACGAACCTGGTCCTCGGCGACGCCGGCATGCTCTAAACGAACGCGCTCTTCGGCTACAAATGCGGCGCGCGTCGTTACGAGGCGCCATTGAAGCACACGCAAGGTCTGGCCCACGAACGGAGCTGCATAGAATTCACGAAATCCACCGACGAGCGTCCCGGTCAGCGGATGAATATCGATCTCCCGCGCTGCTTCATCGCAGAGCGGGCGCACCGGCGATCCCGATAACGCGTGCTTCCACCAAATGGCAACGCAACCACCCGGTTTGAGAACGCGAAAAGCCTCGGCGAGCGCTTTCGTACGATCGAAAAGGTGGAAACCTTGACCGCAAATATACGCGTCGAAGCTCGCCGCCTCAAACGGCAATGCGGTGACGTCGCCGAGGCGCCAGGTCGCGGTGGGATGCAATCGGCGCGCGCGGTCGAGTACTTCGGCTTGAGTATCGATTCCGGTTACGGCGGCGCCATTGTCGATAAGCGGCGCACTTGCATCGCCCTCACCACAACCCGCATCGAGAATCTTTCCGCGAATCGCGAGACCGAATTCGACCAACGCATCGTAGAGCGAGGTTGAATAGGATAAGGGTCGCGCGAGGGCGTCGTTCTCGACCGTCATTGCTCCGCTTCGCTCTCCTCTTCCGATTCGACGGCGCTGGGCTCTGATGTCGGCTCGGCATCTCCGGCGATGAGCGGCAGCGCGAGCTCGCGTGGGCGTTCGATCTCCACTTCTAAATCCGGCAGATCTTCAAGCGAGTTCAACCCGAATGACTCGAGGAAGAGCGGAGTTGTTTTATATTGCATCGGTCGGCCGACGACTTCTTTGCGCCCCGCTTCGCAGATCAGCGAGCGGTCGAGCAATGTATTGACGACGCTATCGGAATTCACGCCGCGAATCGATTCGATCTCGCCCTTCGTCACCGGCTGCATTTGCGCGACGATGGCTAACGTTTCAAGCGCCGGCGACGAGAGCGTCGTTTTCGGGGGAAGCAGATACTTCTCAACGACCTCACGCGCTACGGGCGCCGTGCCGAAGCGAAAACCTCCGGCGATGTTGCGCAAGACGATACCGCGCCCCTCGTATCGTTCGGCGATCTTCACGAGAGCGATATCGACCGCTTTTTCATCGGCATCGACAATTTTCGCTATGCGACGTTGGTCGAGCGCTTCGCCCGCGACGAAGAGCAACGCTTCGATCAAGGGTTCAATTCGTTCGGCAACGCTACTGAGCTCTTCGCGTTCGCTGGCGGCCTCGGCAAGTGCCTCGGCAATAACGGTATCGGTACTCATGCAGGTGTCGTTTGTCCGTGATGGAGGGCGATGGTGATATCTTCGAAGGCAGAGGGTTGTTCGATTCGGATTCGATTGCGACGCAACAGTTCGAGTACAGCGAGAAAAGTGGCGATGACGATTTCACGCGTCATTCCGAGCTCGTTGCAGAGAGCAGAGAACGTCGTTTCGCCGCGTTCGCGCAGACTTCTGACGATGTAGTCCATTTGCGCCAAGAGGGATATTCTTTCGCGCGCTATGGTACGCTTCTCGGGCCTCGCGTTTTGCAGCATCGCGAGAAATGCGCGGGCAAGACGGTCGGCATCGATGCGATAGCGCTGTTCGAAGTTGCCGGTGGAATCGCCGCCTTCGCGATAAAACACTGCGCTTGCTTCGCCCTGCCGCAGACGGAGCGCATCGCCGAGCTCGCGATACTTCGAATAGGCGATCAGACGGCGGCGCAGCCGCTCTTCGACCTCCTCGGGCGACTCCTCACCGACCTCTGCAAGTTCGGTCGGGATCGCCGGGAGCAGCGAACGCGATTTTAAAAACACGAGGGTCGCGGCGATAACAAGATACTCGGCAGCAACCTCGACGTCGAGCGATTCCATCACGCGGACGTACGCCAGATACTGTTCGGCAACGCTGGAGAGCGACACGGTGGCGATATCGAGTTGCTGCTCTTTAATCAGTCCGAGCAACAAA
The DNA here is from genome assembly GCA_027422105.1 of Vulcanimicrobiota bacterium. GTDB lineage: Bacteria > Vulcanimicrobiota > Vulcanimicrobiia > Vulcanimicrobiales > Vulcanimicrobiaceae > JABEUX01. The sequence continues at coordinate 12,787 of DAIBFU010000029.1, forward strand.
TCAAGCGGCCCGTCGAAGACGTCGAGCCGCACGAGGCATGGATCGGAACGCTCTGCGAGCGGGCTCTGGCTCAAGAGCTACGCTGCTCCATTGCCGACGCAAGCGCCGGTTCGAGTTCGAAGCTGCCGATGTGCTGCAGTGCCGATTCCAATGCGAGATCGATTAAACGCTTTTCGTTGACGTACTTGAGCATCTTCCGCGCCGCGGCGGCATCGAACCACCGCGCTTCATCGACCTCATGGTCGTGATTCTGGGGATCGCCGGAAAGGTAGCGCATGGAAAAAAACGTTACGCTCTTTTTGTGTTTCGCTTTGCCGACGTAGAACCAGTATGAAATTTCGTTGAGCCGCCCGAGGATCTCACCCCAGCAACCGGTCTCTTCGCGCACCTCGCGAATCGCCGCCTGTTCGTTCGATTCACGATGTTCGACATGTCCCTTCGGCAGCGTCCAGACCCGCGGCGACCCGCGTCCGATGAGCATCGCATCAAAGCCCGCGTCTCGACGACGAAGGAGAACCCCACCTGCGGAGACCTCATACTTGATGCGCATCGCTGCCCTCATTCTATGACGATTCGGGAGACTCATGAGGAGCCGCGGAACGGCCCCTTTCACCTCTCAGTATAGCCCCCAGCTCCAAGAAGCGCCTGCCAGGAGGCAACCCCTCTTTTGCCAAAAGCGCTCCTTCGGCGGCGTCGAGCCCCAGACGGAGAGGCCGTTCGCTCGTCTTGTTATACCCATAGGGGTAGGAGTATAATAGCGTCACGCCATTAGGCAGGGAGGTATCCCCATGAACGCATCGAGCACCCCGAGTAGCGGGCTGCCAAGAATCGTCATTCTCGGTGCCGGATTCGCCGGCCACACTGCCGCACTTCATCTCTCGCGACTGGTTCGTTCCCAAGCGCATGTAACCGTCGTCGCGCCACACAATCGCTTCACGTGGTTTCCCAGCCTCATCTGGGTTGGAACGGGAACGATGTCCCCCGAGAAAGTGTGGTTCCCGCTCGCCACCGTCTACGAAAAGCTCGGCTTTGAATATGTTGACGGTCGCGCAGAGAGTATCCATCCCGACGAACGTTTCGTCGAGGTGCGTCGCGCGGACGGAAGCACCGATCGACTCACCTACGATTTCCTCATCAACGCCACCGGGCCGTACCTGAATTTTGAGGGCACTCCCGGCCTCGGACCAAAAGAAGGCAATACGCAGAGCGTCTGCTCCGTCGAACATGCGCTCGGCGCGAGGGATGCCTACCTCGAAAATGTCGCGCATATGAAAAAGGGAAACCGCCGTCGTTTTGTGGTCGGCGTCGGTCATCCCGGAGCGACCTGCCAAGGCGCCGCGTTCGAATACATCATGAACGTCGACGCCGATCTGCGCAGACGCGGCCTTCGCGATCGCGCGGAATTGATTTGGCTCTCGAACGAACCCGCCGCGGGTGATTTCGGCGTCGACGGAATCGAGGCGCGAATCGGCGGAAAGATCGTCACCGGATCGAGCGTCATCGACGAACTCTTCAAAGAACGCGGGATCACACCGATTCTCGCCGCCGGGGTGACCGGCGTCGGAAACGACGGGATCGCCTACGATCGCGTCGGGTACGAACCCGCGACCTTAGAGTACGATTTTGCGATGCTCATTCCGCAATTCCGCGGAATTCCGATGAAATACATCGCCGCCGATGGCAGCGAGATCACCGAAAAGATGACCGTTCCAAGCGGCTTTATGCGCGTCGACGCCGATTATACGGCCAAGGCGTACGACGCTTACAGCGCCGCCGATTGGCCCTCGATCTACCGGTCGCCGTTCTACGACAATCTCTATGCCGCGGGGATCGCGTTTGCGCCGCCGCATCCGCTCTCCAAGACACTGAAAACAGCGGCAGGAACAACGATCGTCGCGACACCTCCGCGCACCGGCATGGCTTCGGGAATTATGGGTCGTACGGTTGCGCTGAATATCGCCGAACAGGTTGCCGGGCACCCGGCAATCCATCACGAAAGCATGAGCGAGATGCCGGCGGCATGTATCGCGTCGATGGGGCATTCGATCTGGAACGGATCGGCGGCATCGATCGTGATGATGCCGGTCGCTCGGGATTACGAGCGATATCCCGAATACGGGCGCGACATCGACCTCTGCGAGCTCGATGTCGGCCTCTCAGGCGCGTGGACGAAACGTATGCTCCACGAAGCCTTTATGTGGAAACTACAAGCGAAGCCCGGATGGGCGATGATACCGGAGTGATAGAACCATGAATCCTTTTTTACGGAATTTTTGGCCCTACCAAATTTGGCGCTTCATTCGCATGAATGCCAAGATGTATTCGATCGCCAAACATCAACCGGACTGACGCCAACGAAGATCGGGTTGACGGGCCGCTCGCGTCTCGTCAATCCGACCGACCACGGTGCGAACGGGCGCAGCCATAATACTCTGCGGATCGCGCTTTGCCGTTTCGATGATTTCACGCAAGGCCTCGATGAAGATATCGAGCGTCTCTTTTGATTCGGTCTCCGTCGGTTCCATCATCAAGCACTCAGGAACGATGAGCGGGAAGTAGACCGTCGGAGCCATGTACCCGCGGTCGAGGAGGGCCTTTGCGATATCGAGCGCGCGGACGCCGGTCTCTTTCTTGAGATCTTGCGCCGATGCGACGAATTCGTGCCGGCAAATCTCCGGATACGGCGTTGAAAGAAACTCCGATACACCGACGCGGAGATAGTTGGCATTGAGCACGGCAAGCTGCGAAACCGATTTCAAACCTTCGGCGCCGTTCGCGTAGAGATAGCTCAACGCACGGACGGCGTGCGCAAAATTCGACCAGAACGAGCGCATCGGACCGATTGATTTGGGACGATTGAAATCGAGTTCGAAGCGCATTCCATCAGACGGCGCGCGACGCAGGCCGGTTTTGCCGTCAGGGATTGCACGCACGACAGGAGTCGGCAGAAAATCAACAAGATGCGCGGCGACTCCGAGTGGGCCGTGCCCCGCCCCACCTCCGCCGTGCGGAATCGTGAAGGTCTTGTGCGTGTTGAGATGCATGAGGTCGAAGCCCATATCGCCCGGACGGACGTTGCCCATGATCGCGTTCGCGTTCGCTCCGTCGTAGTACATCAGGCCACCGACGCGATGCACCGCAGCGGCGATCTCGGCGATGTGATCTTCGAAGAGCCCCAACGTGTTCGGGTTGGTCATCATGCAGACGGCCGTATCGTCGCCGAGTACTTTTTCGATCTCTTCCAGGCTGACGCGGCCGCGCGCATCTGAAGGAATCGAGATCACTTTAAAGCCGCACATCGCCGCCGACGCCGGATTGGTTCCATGCGCCGTATCGGGAACGATCACTTTCGTGCGTTTGATCTCGCCGCGATCTTTGAAATATTTCTTCGCGACCAAAAGCGCGGCAAGCTCCGCATGCGCGCCCGCCGAGGGATTGAGGCTGAATGCGGCCATCCCGAAAACAGAACTCAAGCTCCGTTCGAGTTCGTACATCACGGCAAGCGAGCCCTGCGCGAGATCGTCGGGCGTGTATGGATGGAGATCGCTAAATCCCGGAAGGCTCGCCATCGCATCGTTCACGCGCGGGTTGTACTTCATCGTACAGCTACCTAATGGGTAAAAACCCAAGTCGATACCGAACGTACGCTGCGAAAGCTGCGTAAAGTGCCGTACTACGTCGAGTTCGCTGTTGTCGGGAAGCGGAAGCTCCGTTCGCAACAGTTCTTGCGGCAAAAAGTCCGCGTGCGGGCGCGAGCGTTCGACATATTCCGTCGCGCGGCCGGGCGCACCGGTCTCGAAGATGAGGGCGGGTGCAGAGCTATTAGCGGACGGCTGCGACATGAACGACCTCGCGAAGAGCGGCGGTGAGTTTTGCAATATCACCGGTGGAAGTAAGTTCGGTTGCGGTCATAAGGATCGAATCTGCATATTCGGGGTAGAAGCGACCGAGGTCGACGCCCCCGAGCACACCGTGTTTTTGCAACGCGGCAAGCACTTCAGCTCCATTTCCGACTCGAACGACGATTTCGTTGAAGAACGGTGCATCGAAGCGCAGGCTCACTCCCGGTACGCTGCTAACCGCGGTTGCCAGTTCACGCGAGCGTTCGAGATTCAGCCCCGCAACATCGCGCAGGCCGCTTGCGCCCATAAGCGCGAGATAGATCGTCGCAATCAACGCACAGTGCGCTTGATTCGTGCAGATATTCGAGGTCGCTTTTTCGCGCCGGATATGTTGCTCGCGCGCTTGGAGCGTGAGGGTATACGCCACTTGACCGCGATTGTCGAGGCTCCGACCGACGAGTCGGCCCGGAATGCGACGCATATGCTCGGCGGTCGACGCGATGAAGCCGACGTACGGACCGCCGTACGCGAGCGCAACGCCGAATGACTGCGCCTCACCGACGACGATCTGGGCGCCCCATTGTGCCGGCGAGCGCAACGCTCCCAGCGAGATCGCTTCGGAGATCACCGCGATCGGAACGGTGCCGCTCGACTCGATCGAAGCGCGCAGTTGCGGATCGATTTCGTCGATGACGCCGAAGAAGTTCGGGCTCTGCAGCACGACCGCCGCATAGCTTTTCGCCTCGATCGCCGCGCGAACGGAGGCGCCGTCGGTGCGCCCATCGGCGCCGACGGCAATCTCGTCGATCTCGACATCGAGCCCACCGCAGTAGGTGTGGAGCACGGCGCGATAGCGCGGGTCGACCGCGCGCGAAACTAACAGCCGCTTCCGACCCGTCGCGTTGATCGCCATGATCGAGCCTTCGGCAAGTGCGGTCGCACCGTCGTAGACCGAGGCGTTCGCGATCTCCATGCCGGTGAGCAAGCAGATATAACTCTGCCACTCATAGATTGCCTGAAGGTATCCTTGCGAAACCTCGGCCTGGTACGGCGTGTAGGCGGTGAGAAACTCGCCGCGCATCGCCAGCGCCGCGATCGCCGGAGGTGCGTAGTGGCGATATGCACCGGCGCCGAGGAACGAGGCATAATCGTCGGCCCCGTTCCGCGCGGCCAAAGCCTTCATGCGCCGTTCGATTTGGTATTCGGGCATCGCCGGAACGACGTCGAGCGGAGCCTTCGGAGCGATATCCGGGGAAACCGCCAGCAATTCTTCGAGCGATCCGACGCCGATGCGTTCGAGCATCTGCGAGATCTCTTGCGGCGTATGCGGGGTGTAGGCGCCCATCAGTCGTGCGCGATATCGGCGTAGGCGGCGGCGTCGAGCAACTGCTGTGTCTGTGCCTTGTCGCTGAGTTTGATTTTAATGAGCCAGCCCGAGCCGTAGGGATCGTTATTGAGCGCGGCCGGATCGCCGTCGACAGCCGTGTTGACCTCGACGATCTCTCCGCCGAGCGGCGTGTAGAGATCGGAGACCGTCTTCACCGATTCGATGACGCCGACGTTCGAAAATTGTTCGACCACGGCTCCGACTTTCGGAAGTTCGACGAAGGTGATATCGCCGAGCGAGCCCTGCGCGAAATCGG
>DAIBFU010000030.1:0-18173 GCA_027422105.1 Vulcanimicrobiota bacterium
ACTTAAACCAACTCGCCTCCAACGCCCCCACCCCGGGGGGTGGAAGTGCCGCCTGCCTCGTGGCCGGCCTCGGCGCCGCCCTCGTCGCCATGGTCGCCCGCATCTGCATCGACGGGAAGGATTTCGCGCCCTGGCGCGACTGGTTCGCCGAAAGGATCGAGACTGCGGAGCGCCTGCGCGCCGCGCTCGCCGATGCCCGCGTTCGCGACGAAGCGGCCTACGCCGCGGTCGTCGAGGCGATGGCGCTGCCCAAGGGCAGCCCGGAGGAGGCCCGCGAGCGGACCGCCCGCCTCCAGGGCGCGCTGGCGCATGCCGCGAGCGAGCCCTTGCGCGCCGCCGAGCTCGCGCTGCGCACGCTCGACGAGGCTCGCCTGCTGCTCGAACATCCTAACCCCCACCTGCTCAGCGATGTCGGCTGCGCGGGCGAGTTCGCCGCCGCCGGCCTTGCCGCGGCCGCCTATAACGTCCGCGTCAACCACCGCTATCTTCGCGACGAGTTGCTCGTGGCCAGACAGCGGGCGGCGCTAGAGCGTCTCGAAGTGCGCGCGCGCGACGGGATCGTTACCCTGCGCGCGGAGATCGCCGAGCGCGGGCGCTAGCCGAACGGCTGTTACGCGAGACCGACGCGCGCGAGGAACGGGGCGAGCGCGGAGGCCTCGACCTCCATGCCGACGCCGCGCGTGTGATAGCGGATATCGTGAAAATCCGCGCCGGCGGTGGCGAGCAGTCCGTATTCGCGCGCTTTGCGCTCGTAGAGCGCGACATCGTTCGCGTCGTGCAGCGGATAGTAGATTTCGAGCCCATCGAACTCGCCCGCCGAGCAAAGGTCGTCGACGATCGCTCCATCGGCGATCCGTCCGGGGTGTGCGAGTACCGCGATGCCGCCGGCGGCGCGAATCGCCGCGCTCGCGCGTTGCGGCGTGACGAAGCTCGAAGGCACGAAGCCCGGCCGCCCACGGCGCAGCAGTCCGCGAAATGCCGCTTCGATATCGCTGGAGATGCCGTTGGCGACGAGCGCGCGTGCGACGTGCGGCCGCCCGAGCACCTTCGAACCCTGCGCGTGCCGTTCGACGTCGGCCATCGTGATCGAATAGCCGCCGGCTTGGAGTTGCTCCACCATGCGTTGCGCGCGCGTCAATCGGTGCTCGCGATTCTCCAGCAGAAACGCTGAAAAATCCGCATCTTCGCAACGGAGCCCATAGCCGAGTACGTGCACTTCGGAGTTGCGATAGTAGGTATTGATCTCGGTACCGACCACGACGCGCGCGCCGGCGTGCGGCGCAAAGCGCCCGTACGCCGCGAGCGTATCGTGATCGGTAATCGAATACGCCTCGACGGCGCGCTCCGCCATCATATCGGCGAGTGCTTGGGGTTCGAGGCTTCCGTCGCTACAAAGAGTGTGGGAGTGAAAGTCGACGATCACTCAATCGCGGCTCCGCCGTCGAGCGTGCGGCGTTCGACAGCGATCGATATTCCGGTACGCTCCTCTTCGCCGATAGGAACCGATATAAACGAAGGCGTCCCAACTAAATCGAGCGACTCGTTCTTGAGATAGGCGCGGGCGATGGCCAGCGCTTTGACGGCCTGGTTGACCGCAGCCGCTCCGACGGCTTGCACTTCAACGCCATCGCGTTGTCGCAGCGCAGCGGCGATCGCGCCGGCAACTGCATTGGGGTTACTCTTAGCCGAAACTTTGAGGGTGGCCGGGGTGAAGGGTTGGATGGTTTCGCCGATCATGGAATGCCTCGTTGAAAGATGCGTTTGATGGAGATCGCTCGGCCCGAGCGGGTATCGAGGCACAGAACCGCAGCACAGAGCTGTTTGGTTCCGCTTTTACAGACGGAGAAGCGATCCGAAAAACCCGTCAGAAACCGCGACAGCACCGCTTCGCTCTCCATACCGATGATACCGTCGCTGGGACCGGTCATCCCGAGATCGCTAATATACGCTGTCCCTCCCGGCAAAATCTCTTCGTCGGCGGTCTGAACGTGCGTGTGCGTCCCATATATTGCAGAAACTTTACCGTCGACGAACCGAGCGAGGCCCTGTTTTTCCGAAGTTGCTTCGGCGTGAACGTCAACCACGATGCACGGCGTCACCGCGCGCATCTTCTCGATTTCGATTTCCAGCGCGCGAAACGGATCGTCGACCGGCGGCATAAACGTCCGCCCCATCACGTTGATCACGCCGAGCGTCACTTCGCCGATGCGGAGTGTGCCGGCGCCGGCTCCCGGAGTTCCGGGCGGATAATTCACCGGCCGAATTACGCGGTCGCTGCGCTCGAGCAACGTTTTTATTTCGCGCTTATCGAACGTGTGGTTTCCACCGGTGAGAAAATCGACGCCGCTTTCGAAGAGCTCGTCGCAGGTTGCGGCCGTCAAACCGAAACCGGCGGCGATATTTTCACCGTTGGCAATGCAAGCGTCGATCTCGTATTGATCGCGCAATACCGAAACGTAGCGTTTTACCGCATCACGCCCCGGCGACCCGACGATATCCCCGATAACGAGGACGTTCAAACGATCTAACGGCGAGGCGATGCCTTCCCTTTCCGACGTTGATTGAGAAAATAGACCAACACGCGTTGGCCTTCGCGAAAACCGATCAGTCCACCGGCACGCGATGGGTCACGCAGACTTTCAACAGCGTAGAACGCCGCTTCGTCGGCCGCTGCACGATCTTCATCGAGCGCGAGTTCTTCGGCAGGGCGGCTCCGTACGAGTGCATCGCCGAAGCGCGTATCGAAGAACGCACAGAGCATCTCGAGTTCATCTTTACTAAACGTGCCGCCGTCGCGCACGACCGTTACAAACGATGTCGCGCGATCGGTTTCGCAGCGCACGTGCAGATCGACCGCTTCTTCGCGCGAGAGTTCGAGAAAGCAAGCGCAGTGATCGGAGATCGCTTCAGCAAGGGCTGCTTGGTTGGATTTTTCCATCCGACCGCGAACCGCAAAGCCCAATTCGAGCGTTCCGTCATTGGAATGCGCTCGAAGCGATGCGAGCTCGGGAAAACGCTCGAGGATCGCGCAGATATAATTGACGCTCTCGGCTTGTGGGGGAAACGGACGAATCGGCATGGATGACACTCTGGATTTGACGATGGGGGGCCGCCTAGGTACGACACGCCCAGCCCCCTTACCCTTGAAAAAGGGGCTTTCGAGCCGCCTTTTTCTGCTTTTGACGCTTGTTGGCTCGCTTGTCCTCCTCTCCCAGGGAAGGGCCGAGGCGATCCCGGCCTTCGCCAACGGCCAGGGGCTCTCGTGTACCGCTTGCCACACGACCTTTCCGGGCATGACCCCCTTCGGCATGATGACGATGATGTCGAACTTCCAAAATCTCGATTACCGCAAGCAGCGGCAAGCATTTCCGCTCGCCCTACGCCTGCAAGTCGAGACGCTGCTCGCCAATAAATCGCATCGCGCTTCAACGGTCGCGCAGACGCTCTCGCTCTTAGGCGGCGGCTTCATCGGCCCGCATCTGACATGGTATGGCGAGCAACCGATCGTCGACACGGGTTTCCCCGGAGTGACCGAGCAGATGTGGCTTTCGTGGAACGATCTCTTTCACGGCAGCAACTCGATTCAAGTCGGGAAGTTTCACACACCCTTTCCGTTTATGCCGGCGCACGGCTGGACGCTCGGTAATTATCTGCTCGCAACGCAGACGAGCGGACAGAACACCTTCAACCCCAACGATGCACGTTGGGGCACCGCGTTCAGCGGCATGACGAAGAATTGGATGTACAACGTCTCGTGGCTCACCAATAGCGGGCCGGTCAGCGACGCACTCGATTACAATCCGCAGGCAGGGCCGCGCACGCTCGACTTCAACCTCACCTACGGCGGCATGGTGCGGCCGTGGGCGCTCGGTGCGGTCGCCATGAAAGGAACCGCGCCGCTCTTCGCTTCCGGCGGCGCCTACGTCGCCGGCGATGCATTCACCAGGCAGGGGCTCTACTACAGTTATCAGACGCGTCGCTGGTTCGTGCAGACGATGTACTACGTCGGCCGCGATGCACGCCCCGATCTCAACGTCGGTTCGACGCCCTTTCACGGCGCGATGCTCGAGATCGAACGCGATTTTGGTTGGCGCAATCACGTGCTCGTTCGCTACGATGTCGCATCGAGTGACACCCTGAATCGACAGTACATCTTCGACGACGCGTACAATTTTCTCCCGAATCTGAAAGTGACCGGCGAACTCGCGATGCAGCCCGGCACCCAACCCTCGATCGCCTTTGCCTTCGATTGGGCCGGGCCGTTCCAACAGGGGAAACGCTACCTTTGGAAGCCTCCGATCGGCGCGCGCCTCGTTGCCGCGCATCCCGCTGAGAACGTCGGCATGTCCGGAATGTCCGGCATGTCCGGAATGAAGGGCATGTCGGGGATGAAAGGCATGTCCGGAATGAAGGGCATGTCCGGGATGGCAGAGATCGCCGCGGGCAAACGCCTCGTCGCTGCCAACGGCTGTACCGAATGCCACGGCGCGACCTTCGGCGGCGGGGTAGGCCCGGCGCTCGTGGGTATCGAGCATCGACTTCAACCTGCGCAGATCGCCGATTTCATCGCGCATCCGCGCGCACCGATGCCGAATTTCGGTTTCACGAACACGCAGATCACCTCGATCGTCGCGTATCTCTCGAGTCTCGACGCGAGCACGGGCATGCTGCCGATCATCACCACGACACCCGTCGCGGGGCAAGATGCCGTCGTCGTCTCGGTTCGTTTTCCAATGATGATTCCGAAAACGGCGAGCATCGCCACCTCGATGTCGATGGGCGGCGGTGCGGTCCATGGTTTGACGGTCGCCCTCCACAAAACGAACGACCCGCACGTCTGGACGGCGCGGATCAACTTCGATATGGCGGGGCCGTGGACGCTGCGGTTGGATTATGACGGCAAGCACCTTACCAAGACGGTCGAGATTGGAGATTCACCATAGACGCAGCGCTCATCTCGAGGGCGACATCATCGCGCCGGTCATGCCGGTCGAGAAGGACCATCTTCCGATTCCTTCAGACGGCGCGATGACGGAGGTACGCTTCGGCGACTAGGGAACCGAAAGGCTTCGGCTATGCACGACCTTCATAACGGGCGAATTCTTCTCACGGGCGGCGCGGGGCTCATCGGCAGCACCGTGCTGTGGGCGCTGAATCGCCGTGGGATCGACGACGTGCTCGTCGTCGATCGGCTCGACCAAAGCGAAAAGTGGAAGCACTTCGTACCGCTGCGCTTCGCCGATTACCTCGATGCCGACAATCTCAGCGAATCGATCGAGTTCGAACCCGATGCGCTTGGGCCGATCGCGACCGTGATCCATCTCGGCGCTTGCTCCTCGACGACCGAGTGCGATGCCGATTTTCTCATGCGCAACAACTACGAGTATACGAAGCGCCTCGCCCGTTGGGCGCTCGAGCGCGACATCCGTTTCGTCTATGCGTCATCCGCGGCGACCTACGGCGGGCTGGAAGAGATGCTCGACGATGAAGCGCCGTTGCAGAGTTTGCGCCCGATGAACGCCTATGCCTATTCGAAGCATCTCTTCGATTGGTACGCACAGCGAGAGGGATGGCTCGACCGCATCTGCGGAATCAAATATTTCAATATCTTCGGACCAAACGAAGATCATAAAGGCGAGATGCGCAGCGTTGTCGCGAAGGCCTTCGAACAGATTCAGCAGAGCGGCGTTATTCGGCTTTTCAAAAGCGAGCGCCCGGAATTCGCCGACGGCGAGCAGCGGCGCGATTTTCTCTATGTGAAGGATGCCGTCGAGATGACGCTTCACCTCGCCGAGAGCGGGAGCATGGGACTCGTCAATATCGGTGCCGGTAAAGCGCAGACCTGGATCGACCTCGTCCGCCCGATCTTCGCCGCGATGGGGTTACCCGAGCGCATCGAGTTCGTTGCGATGCCCGAACATCTTCGCGCGAAATACCAGTATTTCACCTGTGCGCGCATCGATCGCTTACGTGCCTCCGGATATCGCGCGGAGATTCCTCCGCTCGCCGCTGCCGTCGGCGATTACGTACGGAACTACCTTCTACCAGGGCGCGTTCTCGAACCGAACGATGCGCCGTACACCCGTACCGCGACACCGGTCGCATAATCTCTTTCATCACCCCTATCTTCAAGAGAGCACGAGGATCCGACAGTGAGCCAATCAAGCCGCGCGCAACGACGCCGTGACGAACGAGGAACCTCGCACGGGCCGCCGCCGCGCGATCCCATGCGCCCGATCTATATCGGCTTTGCCGTCATCGTCGTTCTCGTCTTTATCGGATTCGGAATCTTCCGCTGGCACGAAAAGAATCGCATCGCCGCGATCTACGCTACACCGACACCCGCGGCCTCGCTTGCGCCGGGAGCGAAAGCGCAACCGAAACCGATCCAGCTCGCCGACGGCGGAACGCTCGGAAAGAGTCTCTTCCCGAAAGGCAACTCGCTGAGCGGCGGAACCGGTTCGCCGGTGGACGGAATTAAGTGCGACAGCGAACCCCAGCCCGTTCTCTTGCACGTGCATCAGCATCTCGCGCTCTTCGTCAACGGCAAGCAGATTGCGATTCCCGAATATGTCGGCTTCGTCCCGAATCCCAGCAATCCGGCAGCAGGCTGCCTCTACTGGATTCACACGCACGATGCCGAGGGAATCATTCACGTCGAATCACCGCACGTTCGCCTCTTTCACCTCGGTGATTTCTTTGCGATCTGGGGGCAACCGCTTCGCGCGAACGACGTCGCCGGCTTCAAGGGTCCGGTCACCATTTGGCTCAACGGCGCGCGTTTCACCGGGAATGCCAAACAGATTCCGCTCGTCGAACACCAGCAGATCGTCATCGATATCGGCAGCCCCGCTCCCGATCCGTTCTACGTTTTCCCATCGGGCGACTAGCATATCGAGGCGTTCGAAAAGAGATTTGCACCGACATTTGCGGCAGGGCAGGCGAGCGTTTTAGGTTAACCTAACAGCGAATATGGCCTCGCTTGGCGCTCGCCCATCGCTCTCCTCCGAAAAAACCGCTTGGAAGAAGTGGCTTCTCCGGCTGCTCGCGGTCGCCGGCCCAGGCATCGTCGTCACCTTCGCCGATACCGAGGCCGGCAGCATTACGACCGCCGCCACCTCCGGCGCGCAGTACGGCTTCTCGCTCGTGCTGCTGCAGATCTTACTGATCGTGCCGCTCTTCGTGGTGCAAGAGATGACCGTGCGCCTCGGAACCGCGACCGGCAAGGGGCACGCGCGGCTCATTCGCGAGCATTACGGCATCGGCTGGGCATGGCTCTCGCTCGGCACGATGCTCGTCACGAATATCGCCGCGTTGGTCACCGAATTCGCCGGCATCGCGGGCGCGGCGGCGATTTTCGGCCTTCCTCCGGCGCCGTTCATCATTCTGGCGGCGGTCGCGCTCACCGTCGTCATCCTAACCGCAAGTTACAAGCGCGCGGAGTATTTCGCGCTCGCGCTCTGCGCCATGGAGCTGCTCTTTATCCCCGCCGCGCTTGCGGCGAAGCCAAATTTACACGCGATCCTCTTCCACGGCATTCTCGGCCCACAGCCGCTGGGCGACCCACACTATCTGTTATTGATCGCCTCGAATATCGGTGCCGTCATCATGCCATGGATGATTTTCTACCAGCAGAGCGCGACCGTCGATAAAGGCTTGCAACCCCGCGACCTTCCGTTCGCGCGCATCGATACGGCCGTCGGTTCGATTGCGACGCAGCTCATTATGATTGCCGTCATCGTGATGACCGCAGCGACGCTCTTCGTCCACCACATTCCGGTGAGCGATGCCGCCCACGCCGCGCTCTCGCTCGAACCGCTCGTCGGAAGATTCGCCGGCGTCACCTTCGGCGCGGCCTTGATCGGCGCGTCGATGCTCGGCGCGTTCGTCGTTTCGCTTGCGACTGCATGGGCATTCGGTGAAGCCTTCGAGTGGCGCTGTTCGCTCAACGACAGTTGCCTCAAAGCGAAACGTTTTTATGCCCTCTATATCGGGAGCGTTGCACTCGCCGCCGGTATCGTCCTGATCCCGCATCTTCCGCTGGTGAATATGACCAACGACATCGAAGCGTTCAACGGCTTCGTGCTCCCGATCGTCCTCGGCTTTCTCCTGGTGCTGGTGAACGATAAGCGCGTCATCGGCGACCAGAGAAACGGCTTGCTCGGGAACGTCATCACCTTTGCGCTCTCGGCGGTCATCATCGTTCTTGGCATCTGGATGGCGATCGCGACCTTCATCCACCCCGCAGGAAGGTAAGAGCAGGCTCGTTCCGTGATGCTTCCGTTTTTCTTGGCACTCGCGCTGCTGCCCATTCATGCAACCGTTCTCGGCATTGCACCGCAGCACAGTATCGTCGCCTCGACGCCCGGGGCAACGCTTCAATTGCAACCCGGCACCTATCGCTTCCGCGTCGCGCATCCATCGATGCTCCGGCCGGGCATCGGTATCGACGGGTTGCTCGACCGTGCGACCAAGCCGTGGACGCTGCGCGCAGCGGTGCCGGCGCGACCGTTTGTGGCGGGGCTACCGGCGCGCGGCAAAGTCGTCACGATCGATCTCGGAAGCTATCTGCCGAATGTTACGCTCGTCGATTCCGCCGGGCATCCGTTCGATCTCGCGACCGCCTTCCGAGGGAAAACGCTGCTCTTGAGCTTTATCTACACGCGTTGCCCGCCCGGCGATCTCTGCCCGCTCACCAGCGCAAAATTCGCTCGCTTGCAGCAACAGATCGATCCCAAGCATTTACATTTGCTCGAAATCACCATCGATCCGCGCTACGATTCTCCGGCGGTACTCAAAAACTACGGCATCCGCTTCGGGGCGATTCCGTCGCGCTGGACGCTTGCAACCGGAACCGGATCGACGATTCAGCATCTCTTGAACCGCTTCGTCATTTCATCGATCGAAGATACCACCGGGCATTACGTTCATAACGACGAACTTTTCATCGTCGGCCCAAACGGGCGCGTCGCATTTATCGCTCGCAGCGCCGCGTGGGTCGCCGGCGGTGCGCTCGCCGAAGCGCGCTCGATCGACGGCGAAACCAGCAACCCCTTCGAACTCTTCGAACTCTCGCTCGTTGCCAGCATCGTCGCCGCCTGCGGCGGCAGCGAATACGCCGGCATCGTCATCCTCGATATCACCCTGATCTGCGCGATCGCCCTCGCCGTGATCTGGACGCTCTGGCGGCTTGGCCGCCGGCTCTGGAAGCGGAACCGGAGCTAACGCGCGGCAGGCATCTCGCATGCCCCGTGAGGAACCCAAGTACCAGTGGGAGCAGCGCGTAAGGCGATCGAACCGCCGAGTGCCGAACAGGCGGCCTTTTTGGAACGAGCGATCGAGCAGTATGGCTCGGTTGCCTATTCCTATGCCTATCGCCTGACGCGCAACGAACCCGACGCCCGCGACCTCGTCCAGGAGGCCTTCATCCGCGTCTATCGGGCGTGGCGCAGCTTCACACCGGGAACCTCGTTCCAAGCCTGGCTCTATCGAATCATCACAAACTTGCACCGCGACGAACTTCGGCGGCGGAAAGGACGTTATTACGATGAGATCCCCGAGGATAACGCACCGCAGGAATGGGGAGGCGAGCGCCCGCTCGCCGTGGAGCCGATCGAGGAGTACCTCGAAGGGCAATACAGCGAGAGCATGGCAAAAGCGCTCGACGCGCTCTCACCCGACCAACGACAGGTGCTTACACTCGCGGATATCGAGGAGTACAGCTATCAAGAGATCTCCGAGATCATGGGTTGCTCGATCGGCACGGTACGATCGCGCTTGCACCGTGCTCGCAACCAACTCCGTCGCCTCGTGCTGAAATATTCGAACGTATGACTACCGATCGTCACCCCACTCGCGAAGAAATCGTTGATTTCCAGCATCGCGCCCTCGAACCGGGCGCCGATGCCGTTCTGCTCGCGCATATCGAAATTTGCGCGCCCTGCGCTGCAATTCACGATGAGGAAGCGCGCCTCACCGAACTCGTTCGCGTCCATGCGCGCTCCGAACGCCTCGAACTTCCACTCGGCTTCGCCGCCGCAACGCTCGCGCGCGCGCGCGAACGGGAACGCCCGCGCTTCGTCGCGCGACTTCTTGCCTGGTGGCGTCCCGCCATCGCGCTCCCCGCAGCGGCCTTTTTCGTGATCGCCCTGCTGCTTGCGCCGGTGCTCCTGCCGCGCCTCCACCATCCCTCGCAGATCAACGCCCTGCACGATCTTCGCGACCACGCAGCCCTCATGGCAACCGTGCCCTTCGAGGATACCTCGCAAGCTCCGATCGTTCTCGCCAGCGATAGCGAGAATGCCGCCCCGTAGTCGAGCGGCGGCGATTGTCGCTGCGGCGCTGCTCCTACCGGGAGCAGCGATCGCCGCGCAGCGCAACGCAACGCCGCTTCTACGCGCAGCGCTCCATGCATCGCAAGTCGTTAGCTATGTCGGCGAGATCGAAAATATCCGCTTCGGATCGCACGGAACGCAAGCGACCCTCTTCCGCGTCGAACATCGCGCGCCCGACCTCACGCATCGTTGGTATATCGTTCCACAATCGGCATTCGGAGAGACCGAGGTCGAGCGCGGCGATACCACCTACGTGCTCGATCCGCGCAATAATCGCGTCTTCGTCGAGCGCAATCGCGCGCTCGATGACCGGATCGTCATCGCCGATAACGTCGGGCTCATGCTTCGCAACTATCGCCCGGTGCAACAAGGCACGGGGCACCTGCTCGGCTTTCCGGTCGACATCGTCTCCCTGGTCAATAACTATACCGGGAACACGATGATGCGGCTCTGGCTCGACGCCCGCAGCCACCTCGTACTCGAACGCAAGGTCTTCGGCGACAACGGCGCGTTGCTCGGCGAACAGCGTTTTGAAAATCTCGCCTACACCAAGAACATCCCGGCGCGCATTTTTGAGATACCGAGCAATCTCAAACGCATCGAGCGCACGATTCACCGCCGCCCGTCGAATAATATCGCCGCGGTTCTGCGAACGCTTCCCTTTAAGGTTCGCCGGCCACACTATCTTCCCGACGGATTCATCGCCGTCGCGGCGGATCGAACCGTCGATGAAGGCGTTCCGCAGGCGCATCTGCTCTATTCCGACGGCATTCGCATGATCTCACTCTTTGAAAATGCGGGCGCCTCGCTCGATCTCGACGGCCTGCGCGCGCGTACGCTACGCTTCGGCGGGATCTCCGGAAAGCTCGCATCGCGCGGCTCGACCTCGTTGTTATCGTGGTCGAAGAACGGGATGCACTACGCGCTCGTCGGCTCGCTCGATTCCGGAGAGCTCGCGAAAATCGCCGCATCGGTCGCTCCCTAAAGCGAGCGCACCCGGCACCTCAACGCGACTGCTCGGTTCCTTCGAGAATCTCCCGGAGATGGATGGGAATCGCGCCTGCTGCCGCATCGCTTCTCCCGGCCTCGCCACGGTCGTGCACCGCGGCGATTTCAACGATCGATCCGACGATATTGGCGATATCGTAGCCGCCTTCGAGCACGTAGAGTAAGGGCACCCCGAGGCTTCCTGCAAGTTGCGCGAAGATGCGCGCGAGCGAACGCGCGGCACTCCGTTCGACACCGAGATCGCCGACGGGGTCACCGCGCACGTAATCGAAGCCCGCGCTTACAACGATCGCATCGGGGCGAAGGCGGCGTTCCACGATACCCGCTACGCGCTCCCAGAGCGCAACGAAGCCTTCGGTCGAAATGCCGCGCGGATCGATCGGGAGATTGAGCAGCATATCGCCGCTCGCGGTGCGCGCTTGCTCCTGCGGGCCGCCGCTCCCCGGATACGCCGGCCAAGCGTGCGAGGAGCAATACGAAATCCCGTCGCCGACAAGCGCCTGCGATCCATTTCCGTGATGGTAATCGATATCGAGAATCGCCACGCGCGCGCCGGTGCTCGCGCGAATATGACGCGCGAGAATGCCGACGTTGTTGAACAGACAGAAGCCCATGCCACGCGCCGGCTCGGCATGGTGTCCCGGCGGGCGCACCAGGGCAAAACGCGGCGCAGCATCGCGCTGCGTCTCCTCGAAGGCCCGCAGCACGCCACCGACCGCGTGTCGCGCCACGGAAAGGGAATCTGCATCAACGAGGACGTCACCGGTCGAGAGCGCCCCATAGCCCTCTACGGCCTCGCATTCACGCGCGACGAGATCGATGTAGCTTTGCGGATGGACGAGTGCGAGTGTCGCGTCGTCGGCGGCAAACGACTCTTCGACGACGATGATCCCCGAATGCGCGCGCAGTTCCGCGGCAACGCGCTCGACGCGCTCCGGAGACTCGGGATGCGTGCTTCCGCGCAGGTGAGCTCCGAGGGTGATGTCGGTGACGACTCTCACGCTCGGAGCGCTGTCATCCTACCGGCGGTCGGCGGGCTTTTTCGAGAGCGATCGAAGAGCGTCGATCGCGCGATGGTACGCTGCGGAGTTACGGGCAACGACGCGAAGGACGCGACGATATGCAAGAATCGCTTTCGGTCTTTCGTTGTTATGCGCGTAGGTCTGCGCTGCCACCATCAACATATCGGGCTGATGGTCGAGGAAACCCGGTGCGTTGACGTCAAGCGAATCGAAGATCTTCGCTGCTTCGCCGTAGTTGTGGAGGTGGTAATCGGCGCTCGCGATGCACCCTAAGGTATCGGGCTGACGATCCGCTTCAAAACTCTGCTCGCAGGCAACGCGCGCCTTGCTGTAGAGTCGACGGTAGAAATAGAGCTGCCCGAGCATCGCGAAACTCTGCGCCGACGGGCGGACCTTCACCAACTGCGCCAGGTAGGTCGTCGCCTCGGCGACCTTGTGCCGCGAGAGCGCATCTTGCGAGAGACGAGCGAGCACGGCAGGGTTATGCGGATCGAGCTTCAGGGCCGCGAGCCACTGGGCACGCGCATCCTTCATATCCTTCTGCTGCGCGTAGTAATCGCCGACGGCGCCATGTGCGACCGCGTTATTCGGAAATTCTTTTAGCGCCTTTTGAAAAATCGCCAGCGCTTGCGGAAATTTTTTCTCCCCGACAAAGTAGGTCGCTTTCTCCATCAGCACTTTGACGCGATCGTCCTCGTTCGTCGCTGCGTACTCGGCATCGTCGAACGCTAAGACCGTCTTTGCATCGTTATGCTCGGCGGCATAAAGCGAGGCACGGAAGAGTAACAGATCGAGATCGCCCGGAGAGATCGCGAGCGCCTGGTGGATCGCGACGAGTGCCTTCGGTATCTGCTTTTGCTGAACGTAGATGCGCGCGATTTGAAGTGACGGCGTCGGATCCTTCGGCGAAAACTTTTGCGCGATCGCAAACTCGGCGAGCGCTTTATCGTATTTCTGCTGTTCGGCGTAAACGGCACCCAGCGCGACGTACGCCTGCCCGTCCTTTTTATGGAACACAATGGCGCGTTTTGCAACGCGAATGGCGAGATTAAACTTTCCGCTACGCGCGTAGAGATCGGCGAGTTGCGAGAGGATGCCGACGTTGGTGGGGTCGAGATCGGAGGCGCTTTGGAAATCGGCGAGTGCCGCTCCGGAATTTCCGACGAGTTCCTGCGCGTATCCGTCGAGATAATAAATTTGGGCGTCTTTATTTCCGGCCTGGAGAAGTTGTTGCGTCAGCGAGAGCGCTCGTTCGCCCTTACCGACGCTGAGATAGACGCCGGCGAGTTCGAGCGCGGCTTGCCGATCGGTCGGGTGCGCCTTCAGGCGCGCCTTCAGGCGTGGAATCGCGATGCTTGGCGGTTCGGGCGTTGCGGTCGGCAATGCCGAGGGTGAGGGCGATGGTGTTGCGGCCGCTTTTTTATGGCCGAAAAGCCCAGCGCTCGCCTGCGGTGTGCCCGCGAGTACGAGCGCACCGAGGAAGAGCGCGACGAGCGCTGCGAGCCGCAGACGCCTCACTGCTTCGCCGCCGTTACGAGTTTCGTCAGTTCGGGGACAATCGTGAACGCATCGCCGACGACGGTGAGATCGGCGAACTCGGCGATCGGCGCCGTCTCGTCTTTATTGATCGCGACAATCGTTCCCGACGCGCGCATACCGACCTTATGCTGGATCGCACCGGAGATACCGACGGCGATATAGAGCGGCGGGCTTACCGTCTTGCCGGTCTGTCCGATCTGCAAGCTGTAACTCACCCATCCGGCATCAGCTGCGGCGCGCGACGCGCCGACTGCACCGCCGAATGCATCGGCGAGCGGCTTGAGCATATTGGTGAACGGCTCTGCGCCGCCCATGCCGCGCCCGCCGGCGATAACGACCGGCGCTTCCTCGAGCGCCATCTCGCCGGTGCCTTCTTCGACATCGCGTTCGATGGTGAGGGGATAGCTCGCACTGCGCGCATCCTGTCGTTCGATCGCAGCGCCGCTTCCGCCGGCAACGGCGGCGAAGGCACCCGGGCGAATCGTCGCAATGCCGTAATCGCCTGCGCGCAAGACGCAGTGCGTGACGAGTGCGCCGCCGAGTTTCGGCGAGACGCATTCAACACGACCGTTGGTTGCGGTAATCTCGGTGACGTCGGCTGCGATACCGGCGTTCAAACGGGCGACGAGCCGACCGGCGAGATCTCTTCCCGAAAGCGTGTTGGGAATGAGCAACAGCGACGGGCCGACGCTCTTTGCCGCAAGTTCGAGATACTGCACGATCGGATCGAGCAAATAGGTGTCGACCGCGGGATCTTCGACGACCTGCACCGCGTCGACCGGATAGCTCTTGACCTGTTCGGCAACCTGCGCCGCACCGGCACCGAGCACGACGGCAACGGCACGTCCGCCGAGTGCGTCGGCGATCTTCCGCGCTTCGGTCAGCATTTCGAAGGTGACCTTGCGGGTCGCGCCCTTCTTCTGTTCGACGTAAACGATGACGTTTTTCATTACACCAACTTTTTCTCTTGAAGGAAGGCAAGAATCGTCGCTGCTCCGGCGGCGGGATCTTCGGGCTTGACGATTTTCCCCGCGCCGCGCGCCGGCGGCGGCGCAAAGGAGAGCAACTCCGTCTTCGAACCGGCCGAGCCGACGCTATCGGCGGCGCCGAGTTCGCCGACGCTCAACATCTCGATCGGCTTTTTCTTCGCGCCCATGATGCCTTTGAGCGACGGGTAACGCGGTTCGCCGATGGTCAACGCCGTGGTGACGAGCATCGGTAATGCACCGGTCACTTCTTGATAGCCGCCGTCGGTCTCGCGTTCGACGCGCAGCTTTCCGTCGGCGATATCGATCTTCCGCACGTTCGTCAGGCAGGGAACCCCAAGAAACTCCGCGAGCGCGCCGGGCACCGCACCGGTGCTGCCGTCATCGGTGAGTCCGCCGACGATGAGTATATCGAAGCCGATCTTTTTGAGCGCGAGGCTCATCGCATGCGAACTCGCCCATACGTCGCTCCCTTCGAGCGCGCTGTCGGAGAGCATCACTGCGCCGTCTGCGCCCATTGCGAGCGCCTTGCGCAGCGACTCTTTCAGCGTTTCGGGAGACATGCAGAACACCGTCACCGTGCTATCGCCGCCGATGCGTTCTTTGAGTTGCAAAGCAGCTTCCAACGCATATTCGTCGTAGGGATTGATAACGGTTTCAACGCCCGTGCGCACTAAACGCTTGGTTGCGGGATCGATTTTCTTCTCGCCGTTGGGATCTGGAACCAACTTGACGGTGACCACGATTTTCACGTGTACGGCGTCCTCCTGTAGATGAACGGGAAACGTATCGAAGCGATGCCTCATCTCACTACGAAGGAGGCATTCCGTGCCATCCTACGAGCAGGGGAGACACTTTCGCGCCTGCAAAGGTCGAGAGGATGCTTTCGACATGCCGCGCGCTCGCCCTCGCCACAGTTCTAGCGGCAACGATTGGGGCCGCGTCGGCGCCGAAGCCTGCCAGCCTTTGCGACGGCGGCCTCCTCGCGATTCTCAACCGGCCGACGATCGGCTACTCGACCTGCGCGGTCGCAAAACACCGCTACGTCGGCGAGTTCGGCATCCAGAACACCGTCGACGCCGCCGGGAGCAATGTGAGCCTGGGGCAGGGATTTCTCCGCTACGGGCTCGGGCACGGCTTTGAGGCCGATATCAACGGCCCCAATATCATCTCCGGCAGCGCCGTCCCCGCCGCGGGCCTGCAAGATCTCGGCCTGGGGCTGAAGTGGCAGTTTCTCGACCGCGCGACCCTCGGCGGGGCCTTCGACCTGATTCAGAACTTTCCGACGGCCCGAAGCGGGGTAACGCTCGGCGCGCCCTCGACGACGCTCAATCTCGATCTCGCGACCGCGCTCGGCATCCGCTCGGGGCTCGGGCTCACGCTCAGCGCGATCGATAGCAGCGGAGCGGACTCCAGCGGAAGGCGGCAGCGCTATATCGCGCTCCAACCCTCGATGGCGCTCACCTACCTGCTCACCCCGCGCATTCAGGCCTACCTCGAAGGCGTCGCCCTCTCACGCACCGCACCCGATGCCCCCGGAGCCTTCAGCGTCGACGGCGGCTTCCAGTTCGCAGCGACCCCCTCGCTCGAACTCGATATCGAGGCCGCGCGCACGACCGGCGGCGGCCTCCCGTCGCACTATTTCGGACTCGGTTTCGGAATCGCGATCTGACGGCCGCGCTGATACTGCGGCGGAACGAAGCTCTCGCCCCCGAGCATATCGGCGGCCCCCCAGAGCCACCGTGGATCGCGCAGAAAGCCACGCGCGAGCGCTACGAAATCCGCATCGCCGTCGCGCACGATTTGCTCGGCGTGTTCAGGATCGACGATCATCCCGACGGCGATTGTTGCAATGCCGGTCGCCGCGCGAATCGCTTTTGCAAAACCGACTTGGTAGCCCGGCGCCGGATGAATTTTTTGCAAGGGTGAGAGCCCGCCCGCACTGACGTCGACGAAATCGCAACCGCGTTCGGCGAGTTTTCGCACCAACGCGATCGAGGAATCGAGATCCCAACCGCCTTCGACGAAATCGGTCGCCGAGATGCGAACGCCGACCGGCATCTCCGCAGGCAACGCCGCGCGCACGGCGGCGAAAAGCTCGAGCGGAAAGCGCATGCGGTTCTCCAACGATCCGCCGTACTCGTCATCGCGCCGGTTACTCAGCGGCGAGAGAAATTGATGCGCGAGATAGCCGTGCGCGAAGTGTAATTCCACCACCTCGACGCCGACGCGCTGCGCGCGTTTCGCCGCAGCGACGAAATCGGCGACCACTTCGGCGATGCCCGCTC
The DNA here is from genome assembly GCA_027422105.1 of Vulcanimicrobiota bacterium. Lineage (GTDB taxonomy): Bacteria > Vulcanimicrobiota > Vulcanimicrobiia > Vulcanimicrobiales > Vulcanimicrobiaceae > JABEUX01. The sequence continues at coordinate 17,178 of DAIBFU010000030.1, forward strand.
GATCGAGCGCGCGCGGCTGCGCCGAGTCTTCGTCGTAGGCGAGCGCGCTCGGCCCGACCGGTTGCCAGAGCGGCGGATCGACCGGTAAATTCCCGGCCGCAAAAGGCGGCGGCGTCCCACCCTTCCGCCCGGCATGACTGAGTTGAATGCCGATGCGACTCTTCGACCACGTCTTGAGAAAATCGACGACGCGCTTGAGCCCGCGTTCGTTCTCGTCGCTGTAGAGGCCGAGACAATGCGGCGATATCCGTCCCTCCGGATGCACGTGCGTCGCTTCGAAAAAGACCAGCCCCGGCCCCGAGAGGGCGAGATGACCGAGATTGACGAGATGCCAATCCGATGCGGTGCCGTCGATTGCAGAGTATTGACACATCGGCGATACGACGACGCGATTGGAAATATCGACCGAGCGTAATGAGAACGGCGAAAACAATGATGCGGACATGCTCGCTCAAACCACCGAACGCGCAGCATGGTTGCCGATCAATCTATATGGGAAGGCCGGGGCTTGAACCCGGATGCCCTTTCGAGCGGCAGATTTTAAGTCTGCTGTGTCTACCGATTCCACCACCCTCCCGCTCTGCCCTGATGCCGCGCCGCTGCCAATGCATCCTGCTGTTGGAGGAGATAGCCGAGCAGGAGATCCCCGGCGGTGACGGTCGCATGCTCCATCTCCAAGCGCTCGAGCGCGGTCGCGAGAATCAGCACGCCTGCAGGCAGAATATCGGCGCGCTGCGCTTTGACGCCTTCGAGCGCTCGACGTTCTTCGATGCCGAGCGAACAGAGGCGCGCGAACGTTGCCGCGAGCAGATCGCGCGTGAGTTCGTAGCGTTCGATCCGCCCGCGCTTCCCGCGAATCAGCGAGGCGGCGCTGGTCGCACTCCCGCCGACGAGCGCGATGCGCTGCGCACCGCGAAAATTTTCCAACGCCGCGAGCCGATCGCGAGCGAGCGTTCGCGCCCGCTCGACTGCTTCATCGGATACCGCCCCGTTGCG
>DAIBFU010000031.1:0-18166 GCA_027422105.1 Vulcanimicrobiota bacterium
GAATAATGTGCTTTTCGAGTCGGTGGTGCATGAGCGCAGCCTTCCGGAGAAACCGATGACGACGACTTTGGTCGGCCCGTTCCGTAGAATCGGATACCGCATTTCGCGCGCGCAGGACGCCCTCACCGGTTAAAGGCGACGCGAGGGGAGCGTCTTCTCCGGAGCCCCGCCGGAAATTCTGCTTAACGCAAAATGAGTTCTGTGCATGAGTCGACGAGCGTCGTCGCGAGTGCTCGTCGCCGACTCCATAAGAAGAGCAACGCGCCGATCGGCTGGCGGTTCGGCGTCCGACTTTCCCTTCAGGCTCCATAGGAGGGGTGCTAAGTCGGGGTAAATTGCCGGCCCCTCGCATTCGGGGAGCTCGCCCGCCTGAGGCCCATTTGCAGAGGAGCCCTCTTTCGTGCTATGGTAGCGACCTGGGGCTCTGTCCCCGGAAGGTTTCGAAGTCCGCGGGTCCGGTTCTACATGGCGTACCAGGCGAGTCGAAGAAACGTGTTCTTACTAGGAAAAAGGAAAGGTCTCGTCTAGTGTACGTTGATGAAATGCTGAACTGCGTTGATTGCGGCAGCAAATTCGCATTTACCGCTGGAGAACAGCGGTTTTACGAACAAAAAGGCTTCCAGAATAAACCCAATCGCTGTCTGGATTGCCGCCAAGCGCGTAAAGCGCAGCGCGGTGGCTCCGGTGGCGGTGGTGGTATGGGCGGCGGCGGAGGCCGCCAGCGCGAAATGTTCACCGCGACTTGTAACGGTTGCGGCGGCGTCGCCGAAGTCCCGTTCAATCCGCGCGGCGACAAGCCGGTTTATTGCCGCGACTGCTTCCAGTCGCAGCGGAGTGCTCCCAGCTACCGCTAGTCGGTCGTTGGTACTTCGTGGGACGGGCTCGCCATCGGCGGGCTCGTCTTTGTTTTAGGGAGCAGCATTTCGACGGCAGCGATGACCGCAAGGTTGACGATCAGTCCGCCGAAGCCGGGATTGAAACCGAGGTGGGCAAGGGCGTAGGTGAGCAGCGCCGCGGTCGCTACGCCGGCGAGCAACCCAAGAGTAACGGCGATACCACGTATCCGCACGCCGAATGCCGCTCCGACGACACCGGGTAAAAACTGCGTGATCCCGCTGTAATAGACCAACAGAAGCGATCCGAGTGTCTCGGGTGCGAACCACCACGCGAGCAGCGCCGCCGTGGAGATCGCGATCACCGCTAAGCGCATCGCGAAGGTTTCGTTCCGTTCGTTGATGCGGCCGGGGAATGCAGGGCGCACGATATTTCGCACGGCGATCGCCGCGCACGCTAAAATAATCGCAGAAGATGGTACCAATGCCGCGAGCGCTCCGGCGCCGGCGACGAAGCCCATCACCCACGGTGGATAGTAGCGAGCGATTACGAGGAGAAACGAACGGTCGGCGGCGTGTCCATGAAGCCCCGGAACCAGCAGCAGTGCGGCGTAGCCGGCGAAGAAGATGACGACTAAAACGATCGAGTAGAGCGGTAATAGCATCGCATTCCGGCGCAGCGTGTTATCGCTGCGCGCAGAGAACGTTGCGGCAATCGAATGCGGACCCATATAGAATCCGATTCCGGTAAAGAGCACGGTGGTGACGAACCACACTTGTCCGAGCGGCGCATCGCCGTGCTGTAGCGTCAGGAGCGCCGGGTTTGTCCGCTGCAATTGGGTGAACATTCCACCGAGCGATCCAAAAAAATGAATGGGAATCGCAATACCCGCGAATAGCACGACTGCGAGAACCAGGCCATCCTTGATGAGGCTCGCCCATGCCGTTCCGCGCAGACCCGCCGTGAACGTAAAAAGGGCGATCGCCGTAAAGGCGACCGCAGCCCCGATCGCGCCATTGAGCCAGCCGTAGCCCGCGCTCGAAAGGACGATCTGCAGGCCGCTGAGTTGGAGCGTTACATACGGAAGCGCAAGGACAACGTAGAAAATCGCAGCGAGCGTCCCGAGCTGCGCGCTCTGATAATAATTTGCGAGAAGGTCGGGGGCGGTGACCAGGCCACGCTCTGCACCGAGGCGTCGGATGCGCGGCAGCAGCGCATACCCAACGAGATAGCCGATCGTGCCGTATGCCGGAATATAATACGCCGCTGCGCCGTGGAGATAGATCCAGCCTGCCGCCCCGAGAAAAGTGAACGCGGTGTAGATCTCGCCTGCGAGCAAGACCCAAAGAAATATCGTTCCGAAGCTTCTGCCGCCGATCGCGTATTCGGCAGGGTCGACGCGCCCGCGCTTGAGATTGAATAACGCAAATGCGATCGTTCCGGCGATGATGACGACGACGATCGCGAGCGCAATATGCCCGGCGTCGACCGAGAGCGGAATCATGGATTCAACCTCCGCAATCGTTCGATCGCCAGTACGCAAAGCGGCGTCAGGAGAAGCCATGCGATGATCCAGGCTAAATTGAGCGGGAGCCCTACGATCCGCGGCTCGACGTGGTTGAGTAACGGAGGGCCGACCGCGAGGGCAAACACCGGTACCAGGGCGATGGCGATGCGAAGTGCGCGGAGCCGCCAAGAGTTCATCGCTCCTGGCTTGTATAGAGTCGACATGGAAACCTACGACGCCCTCGTGATTGGGAGCGGGCATAACGGTTTGGCTGCCGCGGCGCTCCTCGGTGATGCCGGCCTGCGGGTCCTCGTTCTCGAACGCTCGGAGCGGGTCGGCGGTGCGACGGTCAGCGAGCGCCACCGGTGGCCGGGTTATACGATCTCGGCGGCAAGCTATGTCTGCAGCCTGCTCGATCCATGGTTGATCGATCGGCTCGATCTTCGTTCGCACGGGTACGATGCGTACCGTAAGGATCCGGCCTCTTTTACGCCGCTGCTCGATGGGCGCTCGCTCTTGCTCGGCGCCGACGACACCGCGAACGGCAAGGAGATCGCGCGCTTCGATCCCGCCGACCTCGAGGGATTCGCGGCGTTCGAACGCGAGGCCGCGACACTTGGATCGGCGCTCTTCGAGCATTTCGGCGATATGGAACCGCGCTTCGATGCGATCGAACCGGGCATGCGCGCAGCGTTGGAGGGGAGCGCCGCCGCGCTCGTCGAGCGTCACGTTCGCACCCCGGTGCTGCAAGCGACGCTGGCAACCGACGGCTTAATCGGCACCTATTGCGGGCCGTTCGACGCCGGAACGGGGTACGTACTCGCGCACCACTACGCCGGGCGCGCCTTTGGCGTTCAGGGCGCATGGGGGTTCGTGCGCGGCGGCATGGGTTCGATATCGCAGGCGCTCTTATCGGCGGCGCAGGCGCGCGGCGTGCGGGCGTTCACCGATGCGAACGTCACCCGATTGCTCGTCGAGGGGGATCGCGTCGTCGGCGCAGTTACCGAAGACGGGCGCGAATTTCGCGCTCGCGCGATTCTCTCGAACGCGCATCCCGTAACGACCTACCGCACGCTCCTCGGCGAGGCGCATCTCGACGATGCAACGACGCGTGCACTTGCGCGGTGGCAGAGCATCGGCCCGGCGCTCAAGCTCAATCTCGCGCTCGGCGAGCTTCCGAATTTTCTCGCGCGTCCGGGCACGACGTTGCAGCCGCATCATCGCGCGACGATCCACGTTGCTCCCGATCTCGCGTTTTTGCAGCGCGCGCACGACGATGCACGGAGCCTCGGCGAGAGCCGCGAACCGATGTTGGAGTGCTTCATGCAGACGCCGACCGATCCAAGCCTCGCGCCGCCGGGGAAGCATATTCTCTCGATTTTTGCGCAATCTTTCCCGTACGATCGGCCCGGCGGTTGGGATGCTGCGCGACGCACGGCGGCGGCGGATAAAGTCATCGCGTTGCTGGCACGTTATGCGCCGAATATCCCCAACGCGATCGAAGCGCAGCAGCTACTCGTTGCGCCGGATCTCGAGGAACGTTTCGGGCTCATCGGCGGACACATCTTTCACGGTGAGCTATTGCCGGGGCAGATCTTCGACGGACGCTTCGGCGTGCGCGCTCCCGTTCGCGGGCTCTATCTCTGCGGCTCGGGGACGCATCCAGGCGGCTGCGTCAGCGGTTTCCCCGGGCGCCGCGCCGCGCAGGCGGTGCTCGCCGACCGAGTCTCCGCGTGATCGCCGAGCAAGCGCTCCACCTTCGGGTTCTAGGCGGTGGGCCGGGGGGATTGTATGCCGCCTTACTTGCGAAGGCGCGTTTTCCGCAGTGGCGCGTCGAGCTCGTCGAACGAAACGCGTTCGGTGATACCTTCGGGTGGGGTGTCGTGTTCTCCGATGCGACGCTCGACGCTCTCTCGCGCGCCGACGCGGAGAGCTTTGCACGGATCGAGCGCAATTTCATTCGTTGGGATGATATCGAGGTTCATTTTCAAAACAGCGTCGTGCGCTCGGGCGGGCACGGATTTGCCGGGATCGCGCGAAAAAAAATGCTCTCGATCCTCCACGAACGCGCGCTGGAACTCGGCGTCGAACTCCGTTATAACGAGCAAATCGATGATATCGATGCATTTCGCCGCAACTGCGATATCGCGATTGCTGCCGACGGAATTCATTCGTCAACGCGGAATCGCTATACCGCGACCTTTCACCCGCACATCTCGGGCGGACGCTGCAAGTTCGTATGGTTGGGAAGCGATATCCCACTCGATGCGTTCACGTTCTTTTTTCGACGCACGGAGCACGGCTGGTTTACCGTTCATGCCTACCGCTTCGATGCAGATACCAGCACCTTTATCGTCGAGTGTCGCGAGGAGACATGGCGGGCGCACGGCCTCGATCGTGCGGAAACTGCGGAGAGCGTCGCATTTTGCGAGCGGCTCTTCGCCGAGGATCTGCGTGGGTATCGCCTGTTTGCCAACCCGGGGCACCGACGGGGAAGCGCGTGGATCGATTTCACCTTCGTCGAAAATGAGTGTTGGCGCGAGGGCAATATGGTGTTGCTCGGGGATGCGGCGCACACGGCGCATTTTTCGGTCGGCTCCGGAACGAAACTCGCCATGGAGGATGCGATCGCGCTCGTCGACGCCTTCGCCCGCCATGCGACCTTGGAAGAGGCTTTCGCGCAGTATGAAGACGAGCGAAAGGTCGAGGTGCTGAAGCTGCAAAACGCGGCGCGAAATTCAACGCAATGGTTTGAAAACGTCGCGCGCTACGCACGGCTCGACCCACAGAGCTTCGCGTATAGCCTATTGACGCGCAGTCAACGCATCGGGCACGAAAACCTACGGGCACGCGACGCCGAATATGTCGGAGCGATCGAGGAGCGCTTCGGCTCACCACCGCTTCCGCCGATGTTCTCGTCATTTCGCCTGCGTGGGCTCACCTTGCGTAACCGTGTCGTCGTCTCGCCGATGGATATGTATAGTGCGGTCGACGGAGTGCCGAATGATTTTCATCTCGTTCACTACGGCAGCCGCGCGCTCGGCGGTGCGGGGCTGGTCGTTACCGAAATGACCTGCGTGAGCGCGCAGGGGCGCATCACGCCGGGCTGCACCGGGATGTATGCACCGGCGCATGTTGCCGGTTGGAAGCGCATCGTCGACTTCGTCCACGAGCGAACGTCGGCGAAGATCGCGCTGCAGCTTGGTCACTCCGGCCCGAAGGGCTCGACGAAATTGATGTGGGAAGGCATGGACGAACCGCTGCCTTTCGGAAATTGGCCGCTCGTCGCTCCGTCGGCGATTCCGTATGCACGCGGCAGTGCAATTCCCCGGGAGCTCGACGAAGCGGGGATGCAGAGCATCATCGACGAGTTTACACGATCGACAGCAATGGCGATCGAGTGCGGATTTGATATGCTCGAGCTCCATTGCGCTCACGGTTACCTGCTCTCGTCATTCTTAACGCCGCTGCGCAACAAACGCAAAGACGCATACGGTGGATCGCTCGAAAATCGCTTGCGATTTCCGCTGCAGGTTTTCGGAGCGATGCGTCGCTTGTGGCCGGAAGAACGCCCGATCTCGATTCGAATTTCAGCAACCGACTGGTGCGAGGGTGGAAACGACGAACGCGACGCCGTCGAGATTGCTCGTGCCTTTCAGGCGGCGGGTGCGGATCTCATCGATGTTTCGACTGGGCAAAGCGATCCGCAAAGCCGACCGCGCTTCGGGCGAATGTTTCAGGTTCCGTTTGCCGATGCGATTCGCAACGAGATCGGCATCGCAACGATCGCGGTCGGCAATATCACCGAACACGAGCAGATCAACGCCTTGATCGCCGGAGGAAGGGCGGATCTCGTCGCGCTCGGACGCCCGCACCTCGCCGATCCCTATTGGACGCTGCATGCAGCGGCCGAACTCGGCTATAACGAGCAGTCGTGGCCGATTCAGTATCTTCCCGGAAAAGAGCAACTCGAGCGCGCAATCGTGCGCAGAATGGAGCAAAGTTCGTGAGCAACGTCGATCTTCGCAATCAGCACGTCGTCATTACGGGGGCCTCGCGCGGCATCGGCCTCGCCATCGCGCGCGAATGCGTGAAAGCAGGAGCGGTGGTGAGCGGAATGAGCCGCGCCGGAACGAGCGAGTCGGGTATCGACGCGATCCACTGCGATGTAGCCGATCCAAGCAGTATCACGCAGGCATTCGCTGCGGCTCGCGATCGGCACGGGCCGGTGACGATGCTGGTCAACAATGCAGGCATCGCCGCCTCGGCACCGATCTGGCGGACGAGCGATGAGCTCTGGGAGCGGATTCTTGCGACCAATCTTACCGGGTCATTCCGTTGCATTCGCGCGGCGATCGACGACATGCGCCACGCGAAGTTCGGTCGTATCGTGAATATCGCCTCGATCGCCGGGCTTTACGGAGCTCCGTATATCGCCGCGTACTGCGCGAGTAAACATGGAGTCGTCGGCCTCACGCGGGCGCTTGCAGCCGAGTTCGCCGGTTCGGGGATCTCCATTCATGCAATTTGTCCCGGCTATACCGAGACCGATATGATGAAGCAGGCGGTCGAGCAGATTGTCGCTCACACCGGTGCGAGTGCGGAGGAAGCGCGCGCGCAACTCGCGGAAATGAACCCGAGCGGCCGTATCATCGAGGTCGCGGCCGTTGCACGAACTGCCGTCGAGCTTCTGGGAAGCGACCGTAACGGCGAAGAGGTCGTTTTGGCGTAAGCACCGCAGCGCTGTTTGCAGGAATCGGTGGCTCTGCACGCCGATGGAGGGGGATGAGCGCTGATTCCCGTGATGATTTACGCATCGAAGAGAGCGGAAGCGTACTGACGCTAACGCTCGCGCGACCGGAGCGAAAAAATCCGCTGACCTTCGCTATCTATGCCGCGCTCCGCGACGTTTTCAACGCCCTGCGCGAGAAACCGGAGATTCGCGCGGTCGTCCTTCGCGGCGAGGGTGGGAATTTTTGTTCGGGCGGCGACGTTCGCGAGATCATCGGCCCGCTCGTATCGATGTCGCAGAGCGAGCGAGCGGCATTTACGGAGATGACCGGCGCGGTGGTCGATGCAATGCAAGCGTGCCCGCAACCGATCGTTGCCGCCGTCGATGGGGTATGCGCCGGGGCCGGAGCGATTCTCGCGATGGCTTCCGATATCCGCATTGGGACGACGCGCGCTCGCCTTGCTTTTCTTTTCGTTCGTGTCGGTCTTTCGGGAGCGGATATGGGCGCTTGCGCGCTGCTGCCGCGGATCGTCGGCCTCGGTCGAGCGAGCGATCTTCTGTTTACGGGTCGCGAACTCTCCGGTGATGAGGCGCTGGCATGGGGATTCTTTACGCGACTCGCTCTCCCCGATGCGCTCGGCGATGAAGCGCAGTCGCTTGCACGCGCAATCGCCGAAGGGCCGGCACTCGCACATAGAGTGACCAAAGAGATGCTTCGCCGGGCGCCGACGATGGAGCTCTCCGATGAGATTGCAGAAGAGGCGCGCGTTCAGGCCGAGTTGATGGCGACGGGGGATTTTCGGCGCGCGTATGACGCCTTTATCGCCAAGCGCGCGCCGCGATTCGAAGGCAACTGATGCGCCTCGATTCCACCCTAGCGTGGCCGTTTTTTACCGACGATCATCGCGTTCGAGCGGAGCGATTCGAGCGCTGGTTGGAGCGTTTGTCGCCCGAGCGTTTCGATGATGAGTCCGCGCAGGCTCCGTCGCCGGAAGAGCAAGTGCGAACCTGGGCACGGGATCTCGGGCGCGAAGGTTGGCTCGAGCCTTGCGAACGGCTCGACGTCCGAGCGTTGGCGCTTGCACGCGAACAACTTGCCTATCGTGGTGGACTTGCCGACTTTGCTTTTGCCATGCAGGGGCTCGGAAGCGGTGCGATATCGCTTTTCGGCTCTGTGGAGCAACGCGAGCGCTATTTGCCGGCCGTCTTTTCCGGCGAAGCGATCGCTGCGTTTGCGCTCTCTGAAGAGCGTGCCGGATCGGATGTATCGGCGCTTGCAACGCGTGCCCGGCGACGCGATGACGGGTACGTCATCGACGGCGAGAAGTGTTGGATCAGCAATGCCGGAGTCGCCGATACCTACGTGCTCTTTGCGCGCACGGGCGACGACCCTAGCAAAGGTTTGAGTGCGTTCATCGTCGGTGCCGGGGCCGAGGGTCTCGCGGTGGGACGCTCCATCCGGACGATTGCACCACACCCGCTCGGGACGCTGCAGTTCAATGGAGTCCACGTTCCGTATTCTGCGCGCCTCGGCGAAGAAGGCGACGGATTTCGCATCGCCATGGCGACGCTCGATATTTTTCGTGCCACCGTCGGTGCGGCGGCTCTCGGATTTGCGCGACGTGCATTCGACGAATCGCGAGCGCACGTCTTGCAGCGGGAAATTTACGGCGCGAAGCTCGCCGATCTGCAAATCGTCTCGGGGATGCTCGCGGAGATGGCGACCGAGATCGACGCCGCCGCTTTGTTGGTTTATCGAGCGGCCTTTGCAAAGGACGCGGGGGCGGCGCGCATCACCAAAGAGGCGGCGATGGCAAAATGGTATGCTACCGAAGCTGCAGGACGTGTTTGCGACCGAGCGGTGCAGCTCTTTGGTGGGCGAGGTGTGACGCACGGCGAAGTCGTCGAGCGACTCTATCGCGATGTTCGAGCGCTTCGCATCTACGAGGGCGCAAGCGAGGTGCAGCAGGTCGTAATCGCCCGAACGCTGTTAAAGGAGCCGTTGCTTGGCTAAGAGCGCGCATCTCGATACCTTTGCAGCAGATCGCCTTCCGCCGGAGGATGAGCTGCCGCGTTTTGAGTTTCTTCTGCCCGCGCTCCGTTATCCCGAGCGGATCAACGCCGCGACGTATTTTCTCGATCGTCACGTCGTCGAGGGGCGCGGCGAACGACTCTGCGCGATTGCAGAGGATGGAACGGCGTACACCTATCGCGAGATGATGGAGTGGGCGAATAGGATCGCGCACGTGCTGGTGAATCGGTTGGGGCTGATTCCCGGGAATCGGGTCGTACTTCGCTCGGCAAACACGCCGACGCTGATCGCTGCATGGTTCGCGGTGCTGAAGGCCGGGGGCATTGTCGTCACCACGATGCCGCTCTATCGTTCTCAAGAGCTGCAGACCGTGATCGAACGCGCGCAAATATCGATTGCCCTCTGCGACGTGCGACTTGCAGAGGATATGGAGCGAGCGCGCTCAGCTTATCCAGCGTTGAAGCTCTGTTATTGGGGAAGCGGGGAGGATGCCTCGCTCGAACGTCTGGCTGCCGCAGAATCGACGGCGTTTGCCAACGTTGCGACCGCAACTGAGGATGTGGCGATGATTGCCTTTACGTCGGGAACCACCGGCGCTCCGAAAGCGGCGATGCACGTGCACCGCGATCTTCTCGCGACCTGCGACACGTTCGGAAGCGAAGTGCTGCGGGCCGATCCCGACGATCGCTTTAGCGGCTCTCCACCATTGGCTTTTACCTACGGGCTCGGTGGAATTTTACTCTTTCCGTTTGCTATCGGAGCTGCAACGGTGCTCTTGGAGCGCGCCGGAACCGAAGAACTCGCCGCGGCGATCGAGCGCCATCGCATCTCGGTGCTCTTTACGGCGCCCCTCGCCTATCGAGCGCTAAGCGCCCACGCTGCAAATCGGGATTGGTCGAGTTTACGGATCTGCGTTTCCGCAGGCGAGACCTTACCAAGCGTCGTTTGGGAGGCGTGGCGCGCAGCGACGGGGATCTCGATCATCGACGGAATCGGGAGCACGGAGATGCTTCACATTTTTATCGCATCGCCGGCAGCTGAGGCGCGCCCCGGAAAGACCGGGCGCGTCGTTCCCGGATATGTTGCGGAGGTTCACGACGAGTCGGGGAATCCGCTGCCCGCGGGAAGTGTCGGGCGCCTTGCCGTGCGCGGACCGACGGGATGTCGCTACCTCCATGACGAGCGTCAACGGACGTACGTGCGCAGCGGATGGAACTATCCCGGCGATGCCTATTGCGTCGATGAAGAGGGAGTCTTTACCTACGTGGCTCGCGCCGACGACATGATCGTCTCTGCCGGCTATAACGTCTCGGGCCCCGAGGTCGAGCAGGTTTTATTGCTGCATCCCGACGTCGCCGAGTGTGCCGTCGTCGGGAAGCCGGATATCGAGCACCACACCACGATGGTCAAGGCCTACGTCGTTCTGATCCCGTCGCGCGCGGCAGACGAGGCGTGTGTCTCCGAACTCATCGCGCACTGTAAGGCCACCGTTGCCTCGTTCAAAGCCCCGCGAGAGATCGAATTTCTCGACTCGCTCCCACGCACCGCAACCGGGAAATTGCAGCGCTACAAACTTCGCGAGCGCACATAAGGGGTGCGTTCGGCCCTCGCTCGCTGCGCGCTCTCCACCTCGCTCCTCACCGTTGCGTCTCTGGCCCCTGCGCTCGCCTCCGTCGGGGCGGCGGATCGGTTCGCTGCCGTTCGCGCGGCCGCTCCACCGCCGATACGTGCGTCGTCACGCGCGCCGATCTGGCGTACGGCGCTCACGGCAACCGATTTTTATAATTTTAACGCTCGCCGCCCCGCACGCTTGGCGACGACGGCGCGACTTCTCTACGATCGAAAAAATCTCTACGTTGAATTTCAGTGCGCGCAAGCTGGAGTACCGATCACGGCGAGCCAACATGTGAACCACGCCGGTGTCGGGAGCGACGACCACGTGTCGTTCGAAATCGATACCTCCGGAAACGGCTCGCGGACCTATGTTTTCCGCGTGAACCCGATCGGGATTCACGATGAGGCCTCGAGCGAGAACGCGCGGTACGCCCCGTCGTGGAGATCGATCGCGCGTCAAACGTCGGGCGGAGGCTACGACGTCCTGATGGCTATCCCACTCTCGGCGATTCGCTCGCAAGCATCGACGCATCAACAATGGCGGTTGAATTTCGAGAGGTTCGTCGCGGCACGGAATGCCGACTATACGTGGGCTTACGCGCCGGCGATGCAGAGTACGACAGCGGTTCCATTCTGGCCGTGGCTGACCGATATATCCTTAGCGGCGACGGCGACCCGCCCGAAACCGCAGCTCGATGCCTACGTCCTCGGCAGCGCCGGTTCGCAGCGTAACCTCTTTCAGAACGGCATCGGAACATTTCAATCGATGGCGCCGCGCTGGGCCGGCATCGATCTCTCCTATCCGCTGACGAATACGATGGCGTTCGTCGGAACGCTCGCGCCGGATTTTTCGAACGTTGAAGAAGATCAGACGACGATTCAACTGCAAGAGTTTCAAAAGGCCTATCAAGAGTATCGCCCGTTCTTCGCCGAGGGCGCGCAGTATATCGACACGCTCCCGCAGATCGGCGTCTTCGGCAGCAACGCGCTCTTTTACACCCCGTCGATCGGTATCTTCAACAGCGGCATGAAAATCGAGGGCACGGCGGGGCGAAGCGATATCGGCCTGCTCAATGTTACCGGCGTGGGCTTTAACGATAGTGCTGCCGGGTATACCTATTCGACGCCGAGCGGCTCCGTCGCCGTTAGTGCCGAGGGCGTGTTGGCCAATCATGCAGGCCTCCGCGATCTCACCACAGGGTACGGTCTCTCGCGCATCAATCGGCACTCCGGCGAGACGACCGCGCTTGAGATCGCTCACGAGAGCAATAGTCTGACGGGAAGCGCGTACGATTTCAACGTCGAGGAAGGGATTCGCAACGAACACTTCACCGCGGTCGGCTTTTATCGCGACACGAGCCCCGGCTACGCTCCGGTCGACGGCTACACCGCGACCAACGACGCGCGCGGGCTGGGCGCCTCGCTCGGCTATAAAGGCACCGGTTCGCGGCTGAGCCCGATCCTTTCGTATAGCGCCAATCTCGGGCTCGATCGATACCTCGCCTACGACGGTACTCTCCGCGAGGCCGACATCAATGGATTTTTCACGATCGAATTCAAGAACCTCATCTCCGTTCAGGGGTTCGCGGGCCCGAGTGAACTGCAGGTCGCTCCGGGGACGATCGACTGGTTCAATCGTCGCAATATCGAGATCGGGTATAAAGTCGGCACCCCGAATCCGGAGAGTGTCGCCTATTCCTGGGGGCCGTTCGCCGGATTTTACGTCCGACAATGGCAATCGTCGATCGCTCGGGCCGTCGGCAAGTACGATCTCTCGTTTGAATACGACGGCAACGAAGAGCAAGCCGGGCGTGGTGCGCCGGTCTACAACAGTCAGTGGCTTCGGCGCTTCATTTTTTCGCGCTCGTTCGGCAATAATGCGACACTCGGTATCGCCTATCGAACGGTGAGTGGGACCGGTGGGTTCGCAGAACCGGGGAGCAATCTGTCGGCTCTCTACGAAGCGCGCTTCCGGAACCAAGACCTGCTGTATGTCGAGTACGGCACATCGGCTTCGGCGCAGACGATCGACCGCATCATCGTGAAGTTCGTCTTTCACGCCGGCGGCAATTCGGGAACCTAGCCCGCAAAATCAGGCGATTGGCAGAACGGCGGTCGCCTCGATCTCCACGCGCGCGCCCTCTTCCAAGAGTCCGGCCACGACGATCAGCGTCATCGCCGGGTAGCACGAGCCGAAAATGTCGCGGTAGATTTTTCCAAGCGCGCGGGTGTTCGCCCGATACTCCTGCGCGTCGAGAACGTACCAGGTCATGCGGACGAGATGCTCGGATTCTCCGCCGGCCGTGCGAAGAATCGTCGCGATATTGCGCAGCGCTTGAGCAGCCTGGCCGAGAAAATCATCGGAGGTCATTTGCTTTCGCGCGTTCCATCCGACTTGACCGGCGATCGCGAGCCATCGGCCGGTGGCGAGAATCCCGTTTGAATAACCGCTTGGAGTATCCCAACCCTCGGGGGTGATGCGTTCGCTCATGCCGCCTCGACTTCCGAGGGGCAAACGCGGAAGAGAAGCGTCGCTGCAAAAGCGACTGCGAGATTCACAAGCACCGCGTAGACCGCAATGAACCCCGTCATCGAGAAGCTGCCGATATGGAATGCGACGAGCGGAGAGAAACCGTCACTGACGGCGAGGTACGATGCCGCCACCATTCCCGTTAGCCACCCGGCGAGCAACGCACGCGCGGGGATCGTCCGCGAATACAGACCGAAGAATATCGCGGGAGCGGTCTGGAGGACCCACGCGCCGCCGAGCAGTTGGAAGTAGATGGCAAACTTGACGTTCATGTAGAGGACGAGCAAAAGCGAGAGCGCGCAGAATGCGAGCGTCAGCCACTTCGTTGCAGCGGCATTCGAGCTCGGCATGCGGCCGGAGATCGGTGCGATGACGTTTCGCACGAAGAGGTTGGCGGCGCCGAGCGCCATGATCGACGCCGGTACCAACGCACCGATCACGATCGTTGCATCGGCAAGGCCGGTGAACCACGGCGGGAAGAAACGAGCGAAGAGTATCGGTACGATCTCGTTCGGAGCCGCATGGATGCCGGCGGCGAGCGCGGCAAAACCGAGCAGTGCAATGATGCCGAGCAGGATGGAATAGAGCGGCAGTAAGGCGGCGTTCCGGCGAACGACGTCGGCGCTCTTTGCCGAAAGCAGCGACGTGATCGCGTGCGGATAAAGGAAGAGCGATAACGCCGATCCCAGTGCGAGCGTTGCATACGCAAACTGCATCTGCGGTGCGATGAGGAGCGGTTGCGGATGCAGCGGCGTTGCCAAAGCCTTGCTCGCCGCATCGAAGATGGCGTGCCACCCGCCGAGTGCGTGCGGAACGATGACGATCGCCGCAGCGATCGTTGCGTAGATGAGAATATCTTTGAACACGGCGATCGTCGCCGGGGCGCGCAAACCTCCGAAATACGTGTAGGCGGCGAGTAACGCAAAGGCGACGGTGAGCGGCATCGCTCCACCGCCGAACGCAACGACGCCGCCGAGTTGGGCGAGGACTGCTTTCATGCCGACAATCTGCAAGGCGATATAGGGGAGCGCCGCGAGCACACCGGTTGCAGCGATCGCGAGTTCGAGCGTTCGGCTTCCATAACGACCGCGCACGAAGTCGCCGACCGTCATATAACCGCGCTCGTGCGCGACATTCCAGAAGCGCGCGAGGAACAAGAAAACGATCGGATAGGCGATGGTCGCATAGGGAACGGCAAAGAAACCGAGCGCGCCGACGCCGTACACCAGTGCCGGCAGCGCGATGAAAGTGTAGGCCGTGTAGAGATCGCCGCCGAGGAGAAACCACGAGAGTAACGTTCCGAAACGTCGCCCGCCGAGCGCCCACTCTTGAAGGTCGCGCAACTCGCCGCGCTTTCGACGCGCAGCGGTGAAGCCGAGGGCGCTCGCGAGCAGGACGAGAGCGGCGAAGACCGCGACGGTGAGGTTCATCGTCCGCGCTCTCGCGTCGCCAGATAGACGATGCCGAGGAGTGCTGCAGTCAGCACGACCCACGCCAGTTGGTACCAATAGAAGAACGGAATACCCGCCAAGCGCGGATCGATCCGGTCGTAGATCGGAACATCCAGCAACGCAATGAAGGGTAAAGCGAGGAGCCAATACCATGCGCGGCGTGCCATCACGGCGGCGCCTTCGCGTTAGTGCTCGATATCTCCGGCTCGCTGCGCCCAAACCTCGGAGACCGAGAGATGGCCCAGCAAGGTTGCGACGGCGAGCCCCAGCAACGAGATCGCCGCGCCGACGATTTGATGCGTCGCAAAACGCGCGTGCAGGAGGGGAATCGAGAGCGCGCCCGAGACGATTGGAACGAGAAAACTGAAGAGTGCGACGCGTGCCGCGCCGATTTTTGCGATACCGGTGCTCCAAACGGGGTACGTGAGAACGATCGGAAAAACGACCGCGAAGGCAAAGACTTCCCAGACGACCGGCGGCCAGAGTGTCGGCGGGTCGGCGAAGATCGCCGGGATGCCCGCAGGGAGAATCATTCCCGTTCCGATGAGCAGCGTCGCGGCAAGCAGTGCGACGGGATGATAGCGCGGTGCTAACCGAGCGCTGACGACGTTGAAGCCGGCGAAGGTCATCGCAGCGAGCATCGTGAGTGCATCGCCGCTGCGGAATGTCGCGTGTCCGGCGAAGGCGCCTTCGAAGACGGCGATGCCGAGCATCGCGATTCCCGCACCGATCCATCGCGCGCTACGGACGCGTTCCCACCGGAGCGCAACGAGATAGAGCATGGTAAAGATCGGTGTGCTGCTTCCGAGCAACGAAGAAGCAAAGGCGGTCGTGTGCGCGAGCCCGATCACCCAAAAATATTGATAGACCCCGAAGCCGCATGCACCGCTTGCAAGCAAGAGTAGCCAATCGCGGCGCTCGAAACGCAGGTTCGCTCCGGAGATGCGCACCCACAGCAACGCAAGCGGAGCCATCGTCGAGAAACGAAGCGCCGTAAACGCAAGCGCATTGACATGCGAGACGGCAATTTTCACCAAGACGGTGTTGAGGCCCCAGACGAATACGACATAGAGCAGACCAAGATAGGTCGGCAGGCGCTTTCCCACGATAACGCGCATCTTTCGGCGCGATGGAGGAAGTATCCGGCGAAACGGTCGCCAGCGACGGCGCCGACCTTTGGGTCGAACGCTACGGCAACGGGGCGCGTCATCTGCTCTTCGCACATGGGTGGATCGGCTCTCGTCGCATGTGGGACGCGGCGATCGCGAAACTCGATCCGACTCGCTACACGATCCATCGCTTCGATGCGCGAGGATGCGGCCGGAGCGATCGCCCTGCCGAAGGGCATACCCTTGAAGGCTATGCCGCCGACTACGAGGCGGTCCTCGCGCGCATCGGCGCGCCGGTGACGATCGTCGGCCATTCGATGGGTGGACGCATTGCACAGTATCTTGCCGCGCGGCGGAATCGATCGATCGAACGAATGATTCTCGTCGCGCCCGGCTCCGCCCGCGGAACGCGGACGAGCGGGCGGCACCGTGAGTTGACGCTCGATGCATTCGGTTCGCGGAATCGGATCGCGCGCTTCGTCGCCGGTGCGATGCGGCGGAGCATCGACGACGAGATGCGCGAGATATTGATCGACGACGCGCTGATCGCTTCGCGGGAGCACTGGTTCGGCTGGTACGATGCCGGGCGAGCCCTCGATTTTCGCGAGGCGCTCGCCGACGTCTCCGTCCCCACGCTCGTACTCGCCGGTGCGAGCGATCCGTTGGCAACACTGCCGCGTCTGCGGACGGATTGCGCGAACCTCATCGCCGGAAGTATCTTCGTCGTTCTGCGCGAGTGCGGACATAATATTCCGATCGAAGCGCCCGCCGAGCTTGCCGGAGCGATCGATCGCTTCGTGCCGTAAAAAGTTATTGCGGCCAGGGCGAGGGAGGGCTCGACGGCATCTCGGCGGGAGCGCTCCAAACATTTCCGGGAATGCTCGCACCGTTGCGGAGATCGCGGTAAAGAACATCGATCAGCGTTCCCGGTGCGACGGCATCCGGAGCGATTCCACCGCTCTCGATATCGCCTTCATACGTTGCATAGGGCGGCTGCGCGAAGGTGCGCAGAAGTGCGCTGCGCGTCGCAATCGCCGCGGTCGTTCCGGCTGCATCGGTGACGACGCTGCGCAAGGAGATGAGGATTCGCGCTTCGCTGACGAGTGCGTTCTGCTGGAGGATACTCTCGTTGCCGGCGCTGCGGAGTCTCACGCTCGTCGTCGCACGGAGCGCGCATGGTGCAGTAGCGATCGGCGTGCAACGCTCGATCGGTGCAATCGGTGCGAGCGGATTGCCGCCGTCGGCGATGCGCGCGGCGATCGCCTCCTGCACGAGCACGGGTGCAGCACCGAGTGCATCGCGGGCCGCCGCGTGCGCGGCGTGCAGCGATTCGGAGCGCGCGAGCAGCAGCGCGAGAGCGGCGAAGCTCTGAGCGATCGCTGAGGCGATCGCGGCAAAAAGAAGCGCGCGAAGAATCGTCACGGTGCGCCGAACGGAGCCGCGACGAGCGTCGGATCGGTGACGCTGCTTCCGGGAAGCGGCATCCGCCGCTCGACCACGAGCGTTGCATCGCGCTCGAGCTTGCCTGCAGAACCCTCTGCGTTCGCGCGCACGCGCAGCGAGAGCCCGCCGCCGAGGAGCGCCTGCGTCGAGAGCGTGAGCTGCGCCGATAACGGCGAGCCGGCCGGCATCGGCAGCATCGTCGCAATGCTGTTCGGCGCGAGTGTCGGTCCATCGTATTTGACGGCGTCGGCGGCAATGCGCACTTCCTCGCGCGCCGCAGCGGCGAGGGCATCGGCCGTCGCGGCGTTTTGAAAGCCCGTACTTTCGCGGAGCATGCCTCCAGCCAGCGCCGCAAGCAGCAGGGCAACGATCCCCGCGGCGACGATGGTTTCCAACGCGGTGAAGCCCATCTCTCGGTCGATCACCTCGAAAGGGATTCCCGCCGATCCTCGCTGCGTGACGGAATTACGAAAAGCGGCGATTCCCCCAACGTTGCAGCGGCCGCTCGAACCAATAGGTGAGCGCTGCGGCGATCGCGATGGAGAGCAGCACCGCCAGCACCGTAAATGCTCGTTGCCAGAGCGGATCGAATTGCGGCGTTCCGAGATACTGCGGAATGTGGT
Source organism: Vulcanimicrobiota bacterium (assembly GCA_027422105.1). Taxonomy (GTDB): domain Bacteria; phylum Vulcanimicrobiota; class Vulcanimicrobiia; order Vulcanimicrobiales; family Vulcanimicrobiaceae; genus JABEUX01. The sequence goes on from DAIBFU010000031.1 coordinate 17,876, forward strand.
AGTAGAGCAGTTCGCGAGCGACGATTTGATGGTAGAGGTAGAGCGAGTACGATATCGCTCCGAAGAAGACGAGCGGCTGATTGGCAAGCACGCGCTGCAAGGGGCGCGGCGCAAGCAACGCCCCGAAGGCAATGAGGGAGAACGCGAACGCGAAGAGATCGCGATGCGTTGCGCTCCAGACCGCTGCCCATTGATTGTGCATGCGGAAGGCGTAGAGCGATTGCAGCAAGAGCGTGCCGGAAACGATCCCGGCAGCGAAGCTCGTCGTCCCGATGAGGTAGCGACGACCGG
>DAIBFU010000032.1:0-17587 GCA_027422105.1 Vulcanimicrobiota bacterium
GGACTGCCATCGCGTCGAGTTCGCGGCCAATGAGCAAGTCGAGCGTGGCGCCCAGGGCCCCGAGGTCGAGCGCCGATGGCTGCACCGGGACGACGATCTGGTCGGGCTGCCACTCGCCCCGCGTCCGTGCGCTCGGCGGCGAGTCGACGATAAGGAGGTCGGCATCGATCCGCGCCACCGTGCGCGCGAGGTCGCTGCCACCTGCGACCACAAGAATCGGGAGCGCGCCGCGCTCGCGTCGACCGGCCCAGGACAGCGCACTAGCCTGTTCGTCCGCGTCGACGATCGCGACTGACTGTCCAGTCGCAGCCGCCGCGACGGCCAGATGGATGGCTAGGGTCGTCTTGCCTGCCCCGCCCTTCCGGGCGAGAAGTTGCAACGTTTGCATATTGCTAGCATAGCAGCGTTATATAACGATAGCAACATAAATATTCTATCCGCTAAAAAGGGGGGCGATTGCCCGGCGAGAACCGCCACCGACCTTGCGGGTCGCAGATATCGTCGCGCTAATGCGTGTTAAACGGAATCATGCCGTCTGGCGGGTCCAATATGACGAGCGGGAGCTTCACGAGCGTGCGCACGTCGCCCAGTATCTGACACCGAAACTGGAAAGTTCCTGGGCGAACGGGGATCACGAACGACACCGAAAATGGCACCGAAACGCTGCTACCTCGCGGAAGCAGCGGTGGCAAAGCGGCGTTCACTTTCGCCTCGATCTTGAATGGTTGTTCGCCCATTGGTGTCGGAACCAGCACTTGCCGATTATCGGCATCGTAGAGCTCGATCGACAACACCTGCTCACGATTGAGTTCGGGAAAAGGCAATGCAATGGTTCCGCAAACTGCTAGCGCCTGAACGGGCGTTGGCCCCATGGCAAACGCAGCGAGAAGGCCTGCGCCAACCACAGTGAGCTTGCCTGCATGAACTTGCGCAAACTCCGCGAGCATTAGGTTGAGGCGAATGTCCTCGCTAGGTGGTTGCACCGAACGTACCAAATCCCGCGTGTGCGCTGGCTATAACCATTGCGTGCGACGCTGGCGCTTGAATATCGACGTATAGCGTTGCGGCGTTCGAGTATATGATCATGGCATCAGACTCCACAATGATTGGAGCTATCACGACAAGGCTTCGACGGAGCATCAACCCTTCAAGGTGAAAGAAGATTGCTCCCTCGATGAGACGCTCAGTCTCTTCGTAGGTCTCTGCCGCTGCGACACACCCAGGCAACTCTGGAACATAGGCGGAGTAGCCGTTACCTGTTTTCTCGATATGGATTTCGTAAGTCATTTCAATCCCGCTTGCTTTAATATACTATTGTACGTTCCCGGATCCAGGTCTTGTTTATTTTTCCCCGCGATCGTAACGACGCCAGGCTTTGTCGCGTGAACGTACTGACGATGCGATCCGTTCTGGCGAGACAAGAACCAGCCGTCGGCTTCGACAATACGTATCGCTTCCCTCACGGTCTTCGGCATGGAGCGTGCTATATGTTACCTTGGAGCATCGGAATAGCGCTAGAGTTGCGGTGTTAAGGCCTGTTGTCCCTTTGCACGACGCCGGGTAGGCGGGCGGGTGGAGAGGGGGCTTCGGTGCGCGGAGGCTACGCGGGCGCCCGATCGGGAGGCAGGCGGTCTGGGCGGAGCCGGGGGTCGCACCCGGTCAAGCGCATCCGAGGCAAGGGCGGCTGGCCGAGCGAGCGCAGCGAGCGTCCCTTGCCCGGTGCGCTAGGGTGCGTGACCCTCCGGCGACGGCCAACCGACGCCGACCAAGCGAGAGCCGGAGCGCGCTTCCTCGCGCGCGTGCTTGGCAGAGATATGGATATATGACCAGGATAGAAGCCTAATGGATACGTTAGGCACGTCGGTCGTCGAAAAACGCCGTGGTTATACGGTTTTCCGGACGACAGCCGCGCGACCGTAAAGCCAACCCGGTTTGCGACCGTAAAGCCAATCCGGTTGCGACCATAAAGCCAAGTCGCGACGAAAAACCGCGACCGTAAAGCCAACCATGCGCGACCGTAAAGCCAACCTGTGCGCGCTTATTTAGGGCGCGCTGCGAGCGCGCGCGCTTGGGTCGGCGTGGGCACCTTGTCGATCGAGACGAGCCCCCCGTCGCCCTTGCCGATCGTATAGCCGCGAATCCACCCCGTGGCCCTAAAGTCGTCCAGCACCGATGCTAGTGCGCTCTTGAAGTCGCGCAGCCGACCATACTCTGCCCCCACGCGTTGCATCAACGTATCGAGCCGCATCGGCGGCCACTCCGGCAGCGCGGCGAGCATCGCGTGGAGAGCTTTCGCGAGTTGGTTCGCACCGAGAGAGCGGCGCTGCTCAACATCGAGCCACGAAACGCTTTCCCAAAGACTACGTATTTTTGGATTGGTCGTTACCACGGCCTCGCCAGTCGCTTTGTCGATATCGAAGTCGGAAATCAAAGCGCCAGCAACGCCCTCGTTTGTGGGCGTCTCGTACGAGAGTGTCGTTTCGGATAGATGTTTTAGCCGACGCTTCAGACGGTCGTAGTGTTCCTTGCCGTCGGCGGGGAGACCGAGCCGCTTCAGCATCGAGTGCATTGTGAAGCGCACTTCGGTTCCTGGCGTCGTGTTACGCGCCAGGTGCATGACTTCGAGCCACACGTCGCAATCGTGCTGATCCAAGCGCCAGCCCGTGATCATGATCGTCGTCCCAACGGGGCACGCGACGGGCATTTCGACAACACGCTGCCGACGGCCGCGGCGAACAACTCCAAAGATCGCGGAACGGACGACGGTCTTGGGCGCGCCGCGACGATCATCGGGCCAGTCAGGGAAAAGCCTAAGCTGGAGTTCGCGCGCGTTATCACACCGTATCTTGGCGATCCGACGTTCGCGCTCAATATTTGGCATCGTCGTCGGTCGCAGCGTGTACCCACGCTGCCGGGATCAGCACCGCGCGGCCGACATGACGGGACGGTATCTCACCGCTGCGGATGCCATCGTAGATGGTGGTGCGGGCGATACCCATGAGGGCGATCACCTCACTCACGCGATAGTACGCGCGCGGTCGTAGCACGGAGTTGTTCGGCGTCGCAGTTCGCGCGATCTTTGACTTGCTGTGCTTGGGACGTGTGCGGCGGGTGCTCATGGTGCGCAGGATATCGCCAGGTGCACGTCGAATCGGCTGCAAGAGCGCGGCGGCGAAGCAGACGCGCGTAGTCTCTTGGCAGCCGATTTGCGGAGGGGATTCAGTGCGGCGACCGCGCGGATCGGGCGCGATTTATCGTCGCCGCGGCAAATGGATCGCCGCAGCGATGATCGCGACGAGCGGGGATAAGCGGCAGCGCGTGTGGTCGCCTCTTTGCTCGACGAAAGCAGAGGCGCAGCGCGCACTCGATCAGCTGTTGCGCGAGCAGCGGACGCTGCGATCGCGCGATGCGGTGGGCGCGCTGCTAGCGCGCTATGTCGAGCATGTGACGGCGCTTGGCCGATCGCCCACGACGCTGCAGCGCTATCGTGGTCTGACGCGAAATCTATCAGCGCTACATAGGGCTCGCGCTGAAACCCTCGATGCCGATGCAATCGAGTACGCCTACGGCGACCTGCGTCGCGCTGGAATATCCGCGACGACCGTGCGGCATGCACATGCGCTCCTGCGCGCATCGCTACGCTGGGCGCTCCGTCGCGGGCTGATCGGTCGCGACCCCCTCGCAACGATGGATCTCGATTTGCCCGCCCGGCGCCGCACTGAAGCGGCGTCACTTTCCGTCGATGATGCGCGTGCGCTGCTCGCGCACGTGCATCGATCGCGCTACGGCAATGCAATCCAGCTCGCGCTTGCGACGGGTATGCGCCGCGGTGAAATATGTGGCCTACGTCGCGATGCCGTCGATCTCGAGCGCGGTATACTCGTCGTCCGTGAATCACGCTACGAGGTTGTCGGCGATCGCGCGCAACGCGGGACAAAGAGTGGCCGATCGCGGGAGGTAGCGCTATCGTCGCTCGCGCTCGATGCATTGGCCGCCGAACGGGTGCGACGCGCCGCGCTCCAGCTCGCCGCTGGTGATGCGTGGGAGAAGTCGGAGCATGTCTTCGTTACTGATTTCGGTGCGCCGATATCGCCGTATGGGCTGAGCGCAGCATTCCGCGTTGTTGCCGCAGCGGCGGGGCTGCCAGCGCGGTATACGCTACACTCGCTGCGCCATACGGCCGCGACCTGGATGCTTGCCGCGGGGATGGAGGTTCCGGCGGTGCAGCGAGTGCTCGGTCATAGCGCGGCGAGCACGACCACGAATATCTACGGCCACGTTCTTGAGGGGCGCGCAGCGGCGGCCGTCGAGACAATCGCAGAGCGGCTACGCAGAGCCACCTGAGCGGCCTGGGCCGCTTACCTGGCCGCTTATGGGGCGGCCGCAGCGGTACTCGCCGGACGACGTAGAGCGAAATACCGTTGCCAAATAAGGGTTTTCGCGTACACGGCGTTACTGGGCGGCACGAGGAAAGAGATTTCGAATCCCGCTGGGGCTACCAATATGGACCCTCGAAGCATCACCGATCTTCGAGGGCTTTTCATTTCAACAGCGAGCATGTTCGGCATCCGAAGGAACTACTTAGTCGAGCCTAAACGTTCTGGCTACAGGTGGTCCGCTTTTCGTCGCTTTCTTCTTCCGGAGGTGCTCGATGTTGATCCGTTCCCTTTTCACCGGTCTTGCCACATCAATGCTGATCGTATCGAATGTAGCCGCAGCCTCGCAGCCCACGGCGAACGCGCACCTGCTCGTCGTGGTCACCAATACCTCTCACGTTTGCCAGCGCTTCGAGGCCTCCGGTGCAGAGAGGAGGATCGGGAGCGTTCGCACCCCTGACGGCCAGGACATTAGTTACATCAACGTCCCACCCTCTTTGCAACGCGAAGCGGCACCGGGAGCGACCGTCACATTCGAGGGGCTCAATGGCAGGTTTTCGACGGTCTGGGCGAGTTCTCACGAGACGGCAAACTGCACGTCGCAAATGACGGGCCATGGTTACACCTATTCACCGCGTGCACCGCGTGTCAAACTCACCTTTGACGGCACCACGTTCCGAGAAGTGCAATCTCTGTAGCGAGAGATCGTAAAAACAACAACTGGAGGCACTCGATGTTGATCCGTTCCCTTTTCGCTGGTCTTGCCGCATCAATGCTGATCGTAGCGAATGTAGCCGCAGCCTCGCAGCCCACCTCGAATCCACCACTCCTCGTCGAGGTCACGAATACCTCGCACGTCTGCCAGCGCTTCGACGCCTCCGGTGAAGAGATGATGCCCCCGATCAATGACCACCCGGGGCAGATGTTCCCCGGCGAGCCGCACAGCGGCGTCATGCAAATCCCACCCTCTTTGCAACGCGAGGCGGCACCGGGAGCAACCGTCACATTCGAGGGGCTCAAAGGCCGGTTCGCGACGGTCACGGCTAATCCTCACGAAACGGCAAGCTGCACCTCGAAAATGACGGGCATTTTTTACCGATATCCCGGAGGTTCATCGCGCGTCAAATTGTCATTTGATGGTGACGCGTTTCATTTCGTGAAAAAACTATAGCAAGAGATCGTACATACAACAACGAGAGGTATACGATGTTTCTACGTTCCCTCGTCCTCGGTCTTGCCACGTCCTTGTTGCTCGTAACGAATGTCGCCGCGGCATCGCAGCCTCCTTCGGACGCGCACCCTATCGTCGTGGTCACCAATACCTCCCACGTTTGCCAGCGATTCGACGCGGTCGGACTAGAGCATACGCCAAAACGCGACAAGCCGGTGCCACCGTATTTGAAGCGCGAGGCGCCTCCCGGAGCAACGATGGTATTTGAAAGGCTCGCGGGCGCGCGCACGATGGTCTCGGCGAATCCCCACGAGACGAAGGACTGCACGTCGAAATTGACGGGACACAGTTACCGCTATTCATCACGTGGGCCGCGTGTCAAACTGACGTTCGACGGTACCACGTTCCACGTCATGGAAAGGATATAGGATGTTTATTCGTTCGCTCGCCCTCGGTCTTGCTTCATCAATGCTGCTCGTATCGAATGTGGCCGCGGCCTCGCAGCCCACCTCGGATTTGCAACTCCTTGTCACGGTCACCAATACTTCCCACGTTTGCCAGCGCTTCGACGCCTCCGGTGGAATGGATATGCGGATGGACGAGATGCCAATCCCACCGTATTTGCAACGCGAGGCGGCACCGGGAGCAACCGTTACATTCGAGGGGCTCAACGGTCATTTTGCGACGGTCGCGGCTAATCCTCACGAGACGGCAGACTGCACGTCGAAAATGACGGGCGTTTTTTACAGGTATCCTAAACCTGTCGTGCGCGTCAAGTTGTCGTTCGATGGAAACGCATTCCATCTCGTAAAAAATCTATAAAAAACATCAGCGTATTCGCGTCAAGGCGACGAGCGGGCGCGCCCGCGGCTCAAAGAACTTCCCGAGGTCGCCTCGACGACCAACGGCGCGGTAATCGCGCGGCTTCGATCGCCCACATCGCACCCGGCGACGCAATGGTCGCCGGGTGCGAACGAACGTCGACTAGTGACAGTAGGTCGCCACGTACTGGTAGGCTCCCGCTGCGAAATCCACCGAATTCGGCGGCGGCAGCGTGGTGGCCGGTACGCTAAACGATCCGCCCGACGGCGTGACCTCGGCAATACCCATCGTCGTCATGCTCGACCACGTGAAGCCGGTTCCGTTGTTCTCATAGGTCGCAAAACCGCACGAGGTTCCCGGGAAGCTCCCACTCGTAGTCATGGTCATCCCCGGCGTTTGCGTGAACGTCACCGTCGCTGAGCTGCTGAGCTCGAAATAGAGCAAGGCCGTGCCGATCGAGCTTGGCAGAGCAGGTGGAATCGACGCCCCGCTGATCTGCGCGTAGGTTGCCCACGATAGCGTGAAGTTGAACGGGCTCGTCGCGTTGTTTGCGCCCCACGTTACGCCGCCGCTGTACGTTGCGTCAGCGGGGCTGACCGTAAACGTGCCGCCGCTCGACGTCAAACTCACAGTCTGCGTTCCGCCACCGAAGGTCGCGGGCGAAGCGGTCGGCGACGCCGACGGGCTCGTGCTCGGTGAGGTCGACGGGCTCGTGCTCGGTGAGGTCGACGGATTGGTGCTGGGCGACGTGGATGGATTCGTTGTCGGCGGTGTCGTCGTTGGCGTGGAAGAGCCCCCGCCACCGCACGCGGCGATCGCCATTGCTAGCGCCATGACGCCGAATAAAAGCCGAATTCGCATATTTTTCTACCCCCTATATAGCAAGCGTGCGCCTGCTTTGAGAAGGCGTGGAGAACCTTTCGCGAAGCTTCAGAGCATCGTCACCCTCAACCATCGCTCAAGCGATAGTAAAGAGCGTAAAAAAAACATGCGCTTCGGCCGGGATCCCCAAGATTCTCGTGACCGTCGACGAACCGTAGGGTGCCGAGTTCCACATCGACGATCTGCGCGCAACTCTTAGGATTGACGACATTCTATTTGTCGGTCAACTCATGCAGCGCGCAAATCGCAAACAACGATGAAAGAGGCTTGGAACTTTGTTCGACGACGACACCCCCAAAAAATATGTCACCCCTGAAGAGGGCCGAAAGCACTTCCCGAGCGACGCGGCGATTTTTATATGCTGTGTCAATTGCGGAAGATTGCTTTTTCTCGACATCGCGATGGCACCGTTTTGCAATGGACGGGATACCTCCGGTTGCGAAAGCCCGGCGCACTCCTTGAACTGACGAATACGAACGGCAGCTACGCAACGGGAAGTGCGGCACGCTAGGCCGTTACGAGGTCGGCCCGGTTCGCGCCGCTTCCAGCGCCAGGAGCGCTCGCTTGCGATGACTGCCCCACTTGTAATTTCCCACGGCGCCCGAACTCGCAATGACGCGGTGGCAGGGAATCAGTACGCCCACCGGATTCGCCGCGAGCGCATTCCCGACGGCCCGCGACGCTTTCGGGTTCCCAATGGCCGCGGCGATCTGCGCATAACTTACGCGCTCGCCCTCCTCCAGCGCGAGCAATGCATTCCACACTCGCAGTTGAAAGTTCGTCCCGTGAACGTGGAAGCGAAAGTGTTTTTCCCCATTGCCGAAGGCACGGAGGGCGACGGATTCTGCCACTCGGTCGTCGTGGGTAAACGACGCATGCGGCAATGGAGTGGTGTCGGGGTCGATGGGCGCGCGCGTATTGTCGAAATCCAGCATCGCTAATCCGCGCGCCGTCTGCACGACCCGAATGGTTCCAAGCGGCGTCTCGGCAAAGCCGTACGTAACCTGCATACCCCGGCCGCCGGTTTTGTACTCGCCGGGAGACATGGCATCGATCGAAACGAAGTGATCGTGCAACCGTGCGGGGCTCGATAGGCCGACGTCCAGCGCCGCATCGAGAACGCTCGCGTTCCCATCAAGCAGCGGCTTTGCCGATTCCAAGGTCAATGCGGTCAGAAATTGCTTCGGTGTGACGCCGGCATAGCGCTTAAACACACGCTGAAAATGGAACGCACTCAATCCGACGAGACCGGCGATTTCTTCGAGCGTTGGTTGTTCCGACCGATGCTCGATCAGGTAGTCGATCGCCTTGGAGATGCGCTGGAAGTCGTTCACTGCGCTCGCCGTATCCGTGCCGCAAAGCAAGCCGGGTCGATTTTGCCGCAGAGATGCGCGAACTTCGTCGGGTCCAGCCCGGTGATGCGAAAACTGCTCATGGAGAGATGGTAATCGCGGGAAGCGGGGCTGCGCATTCCGGATCTTGCGGTGGAGGCCGAGGAATCCCGGTTTAGCGTTTCTCGTGCGGGCGAGAGGGAGCGCGTTGCGGGGCTTCGGATCTCTCGTCGGAGGCTTCATCTTCTTCCTCGCTCTCCTCGCTGTGCCAATTGCGCAACAACTCGGCGCGCTGGTCGCTATCGATATCGAGCGTGGGATCGATTCCCAGCTCCGATACCATCTCTTCCCCGGAATTTCGGTCGTTCATCGTCGTCCTCCGCAATCATTGTACCCTACCGTTACCGTCTGCATGCAGTGGCGATACGCATGCCCCTTTTTTCGGCGATCGCAGCGGCGGTCAATGGCAGGTCTCGACAACCCGTACCAACGATACTACCGGCGTGCGCCGCTGGAACGGGTGGGGCGACGATGCCGTCCATCTCGATCTCCCCGAACGTGCGCTCGCCTATCTTCGCGAGCGCCTCGGCGAAGGTGTGCACCCCAACGATGCACGTTTCGAAGCAATTGTCGCCCGCGCGGACGAATCGCGCTTCCCCGCACACCCATCGATCGACCGATCTGCAGCGACGCGCGTGCTTCATGCGCGCGGGCAGAGTCTTCCCGATTGGCTCGCGCTGCGCTTCGGACGCATCGAGCATCTTCCCGACGGTGTTGCCTTTCCCGAGACCTCGCACGACGTCCGCGAACTTCTCGGATTCGCTCGCAGCGTCGGCGCCTGCGTCATTCCCTACGGCGGTGGAACGAGCGTCGTCGGGCATATCAATCCACCCGAGCAATTCGATCGACCGGTTCTCACCATATCGCTTGCGCGCATGCGTCGTCTGCTCGATATCGATGAGGAGAGTCGGCTCGCAACCTTCGGCGCCGGCGTTGCCGGTCCGGACCTCGAGTCGCAACTCCGCACGCACGGCTACACGCTCGGACACTTTCCGCAATCATTCGAGTACTCGACGCTCGGCGGGTGGGTCGCAACGCGTTCCTCGGGGCAACAATCGCTGCGCTACGGACGTATCGAGCAAATCTTTGCCGGCGGCCGTATCGAGACGCCGAGCGGAACGCTGACGATTCCCACCGTTCCCGCCTCCGCTGCCGGTATCGACATGCGCGAACTGATCCTCGGCTCCGAGGGGAGGCTCGGCATTCTGACCGAGGCGACGGTGCGCGTACGCCCGCTGCCGAAACACGAATCGTTTCACGGGTGCTTCTTCCCGAATTGGGAGCGCGCCGAAGCGGCGGTGCGCGCACTCGCTCATGCCGGCATCGGCCTGTCGATGATTCGCCTCGCCAACGCCGCCGAAACGCTCACCACGTTGCGCTTGGCGGGCGGAGGGATAACGCTCGAACTGCTCGATCGCTATCTCCGCTTGCGCGGATGCGGCGACGAGCGCTGCTTGCTCGTCGCCGGGGTCACCGGTGATATTGAATCGGCGCGCGTCATGCTGCGCTCGATGCGCGACGTCATCGCCGACCATGGCGGGCTCTACTTCGGAACTCAGCTCGGAAATCGTTGGCGCCGCAATCGTTTTCGCGGCGTCTATCTCAGAAACGCGCTCTGGGAGCACGGCTACGCGGTCGATACCGTCGAAACGGCCGTCGATTGGCCGCGGGTTCGTGCGATGGTCACCGCGATGGAGTCCGCCGCCGTCGATGCATTCGACGGTGAAGCGATACATGGTTACACCCATCTATCGCATGTCTATCCGCAAGGCTCGAGCGTCTACAGCACCTTCATCTTCCGCCTCGCTTCGACGTACGAAGAAAACCTCGCCCGCTGGCAGCGTTTGAAGAGCGCGGTGAGCGAAGCGATCGTTGCAAACGGCGGAACGATCAGCCACCAGCACGGTGTCGGAATCGACCATCGTCGCTATCTCGCGGCAGAGAAGGGTGCGCTTGGAATCGACGCGATGCGCGCGATTTTCCGCCATTTCGACACCGATGCGATGATGAATCCCGGGAAACTGTGTTAGCGAACGATTCTTCGCGCGCATCGCGAGCAAGTGCGTGGGCGCGGCTCGCTGAGCCGTGGGATATTCTCGTGATCGGCGGCGGCGTCACCGGTGCGGCCATCCTCTTCGAAGCCGCGCGCCGCGGCTTGCGTGTTGCCCTGATCGAACGCGCCGACTTTGCTTCCGGAGCTTCGAGCCGCTCGTCGAAACTGGTTCACGGCGGGCTACGCTATCTCAAGGAAGGGAAGTTCGCGCTCACGCGGGAGTCGGTACACGAACGCGAAGCATTATTGCGCGAAGCGCCGGGCCTAGTCGATCCGATGCACTTTCTTCTGCCGCACTATCGCGGCAGCAAACCCGGTTCGAAAACGCTCGGCTTTGGACTCGCGCTCTACGATCTCTTCGCCGGGCATCGTCAGCATCGCGCACTCGATGCCGAAGAAGCGATGCAACTCGTACCGATGCTCGATGCTTCGGGGCTTCTCGGCGCGCATGACTATCTCGATGCAACGACAGACGACGCTCGCCTCGTGCTACGCCTGATTCAGGAGGCTCGCTCCGCAGGGGCGATCGCGCTGAACTACGTTGAAGCGCGCGAACTCATCGAGCGCAACGGCGTCGTCAGCGGCGTCCATGCCGTCGATGAGGTCAACGATATCGGCATCGATATTCGCGCGCGCGTCGTCATCAACGCAGCCGGGAGTGCTGCCGATGCGTTGCGCATGCAGGTCGGCGCACGCGCGAAACTTCGGCCGCTTCGCGGAAGTCATCTCATCATCGCCGATTGGCGTTTGCCTTTAGCGCAGGCGGTCGCATTCTCGCATCCACGCGACGGACGCCCCGTCTTCGCCTACCCGTGGCTCGGCATAACACTCGTCGGAACGACCGATATCGATCATGCGGAGGGCCGCTCCGGCGAACCCGCGATCTCCGAAAGCGAAGCGACCTACCTGCTCGAAGCACTCGCGCATTGCTTCCCCGCCGCCGCCATCGATCGCACCGACGTCATCGCCACCTTTGCCGGCGTCCGACCCGTTATCGAGAGCGGCCGCGCCGATCCGTCGAAAGAATCGCGCGATAGCGCGATGTGGAACGAGCGCGGAATGCTCACCGTCACTGGCGGTAAGCTCACGACGTTTCGCCCGATGGCGATGGCCGCGCTGCATGCGGTTGCCCCGCGACTCGATTCATTCGATCTCGCACCGCGCCCCACGTTTACGCGCGCCGATCTTCCGCACGCGCCGCACCTCTCGCTCGCCGATCGCCGACGGCTCGCCGGCCGCTACGGTGCCTCCGCACAATTACTGCTCGACGAAACACCGCCAAGCGAGCATTGCCCCGTCGATAATACGCCGACGCTCTGGGCCGAACTCCGTTGGGCCGCGCGACACGAAAGCGTCGAGCATCTCGACGACCTATTGCTACGCCGAACGCGGCTCGGGCTTATTGCCCCTGCGGTCGATCTCCGCTGGGCGGCGCGCCTGCGTACGATTTGCGTGCAGGAGCTTCTTTGGGAGAATGCGCGATTCGAACACGAAGCGCAAGCGTACCGCACGCTCCAAGCGGCATATTACGGAGCGCTCGCGTGAAGCGCGATCTCTTGCTGGCAATCGACAATGGAACGCAGAGCGTGCGCGCATTGCTCTTCGATGCCGAAGGTACGCTGGTGGCGAAGACGCGCATTGCTCTCGACGATTACATCATCGAGGCTCCGGGGCGGCACGAACACGACGCCGAAGGTTTTTGGCGAAGTCTCTCGGTTGCGTGTAACGCGCTCTGGGAGATCGACGCCGGTTTTCAAGAACGCATCGCCGGTGTAGCATTGACGACGCAACGCGGCACCGTCGTCGCCATCGACCGCAACGGAAAACCGTTGCGCCCGGCGATCACCTGGCTCGATCAGCGCAAAAGTACGCGCGTGCCGCGCCTCCCACTCCGATGGCGAGCGGCCTTCGCGCTTGCCGGCGTCGGCGAAACGATCGAGTACTTTCAGCGTGAGGCCGAGGCGAATTGGATCGCCGAGTGCGAGCCCGAACTGTGGCAAGAGACCGACAAATTTGTACTCCTCTCCGGCTATCTCTTATTTCGCATGACCGGCGAATGGATCGACTCCGTCGGCGCGCAGGTCGGCTACGTTCCGTTCGATTTCAAACAGTTGCAATGGGCGAGTACCGGCGATTGGAAATGGGATGTGATGCCGATTCGCGCGTCGATGCTCCCGCGCTTGCTCGCCCCCGGTAGCATCGGCGGTGAGATTCATCGCGAGGCAGCGCTTGCCACCGGCATCCCTCAAGGAACTCCGGTCGTCATGGCCGCTGCAGATAAAGCCTGCGAGGTACTCGGTGCGGGTTGCATCACCGCAGATATCGCGGCGCTGAGTTACGGAACCACCGCGACGGTGAACACGCTCTCGCATCGTTATCTCGAAGCGATGCGCTTCGTTCCGCCCTACCCCGCGGCGATTCCCAACGCTTATACCACCGAGGTGCAGATCTTCCGCGGCTACTGGATGGTCAACTGGTTCAAGGAGCAATTCGGCCACCTCGAACAGCAAGCATCGCAACGCAGCGGGAAACCGGTCGAGGCCTATTTCGACGACCTCGTCGAATCGGTTCCACCGGGTTCGATGGGGTTGATGCTGCAGCCGTATTGGACGCCCGGCATTCGCATGCCCGAAGCAAAAGGCGCGATCGTCGGTTTCGGCGACATCCATACGCGCGCGCACCTCTACCGAGCGATGCTCGAGGGGTTGGGATTCGCATTGCGCGATGGGTTGGAGAGAATCGAAAAGCGCAGCGGCATTGCGGTGCAAAGCCTGCGGGTCGCCGGCGGCGGCTCGCAGAGCGATGCCGCGCTCCAACTCACCGCCGATCTCTTCGGCTTACCGACGGCGCGACCGCATGTTTATGAAACCTCGGGGCTCGGTGCGGCGATCGACGCAGCAGTCGGCCTCGGTTTTCATCGCGACTTTCCGACGGCGGTCGCAGCGATGACGCGAACTGCACGCACCTTCGAGCCGAACTCCCAAGCGCGCTCGCTCTACGACGAACTCTATCGGAACGTCTATCGACGGATGTACGGACGGCTCGCGCCGCTCTATCGGGCGATCCGGCGCATCACGGGCTACCCCGCATAAGCGACGTTCGGGTGCGGGTTTGCGGTTATTTCGCTGCGCGTCTCATGAACGGCCCGCCGAAGAGCGGTGAGAGTCCGCAAAAATTGATCAGCCCCGAGAGAATGAAGACCACCGCGATGATCCCAACGATATCGCGACCGATACCGTGCAGGGAGTGGAAGGCCCAGAGCGCGAGCAGGACGCCGAGAACGGCGCGGATGATGCGGGCGGTGCCGCTAAAGAGAAAATCAACCATCCGAGAGCCGTTTGAAAGATGGCGGCAGACTCCTTGCATCCGCCCGAGCGAACGCTCCCGCCCGTCCTCGCTCTACTCGGCGGCAGCCGCCAAGAGCGTCTCGGTCGTCACGAATTTCTCGCGCGGCTTCGGCGGGGTCGCGCGCGCGATCTCCGCTGCGTCGATGCGTTTCCAGGCGGCAAAGTCGACGACGCGGACGCCGCGCTCGTGCAGGAGCGCGGCGACGGCGGCGCCGCCGGGCTTCCCATCCGCCGGCGGCTTTGCGGCAAGATCCTCGGCGATGCGTTTGACGAGAATCCCCGCGTCGGTACGATTGGTCCCGACCACTCCGCGCGGCCCATGCTTGCACCAGCCAGCTGCGTAGACACCCGGCTCGATCAAACCTTCGTCGTTCTGGAAACGCCCGCGCTTCTCGTCGAACGGAACGCCGGGCAGGGCGGGTGTGAGGTAGCCGATCGCCGCGACGACGCTCTCAACTGGAAGCTCGAAGCGCTCGCCGGTGAGCTCCGCTCGCCCCTCGACCACGCGCGTTCGTTCCAACAACAATCCCGTCACGCTCGCATCGCCGTGAATCGCGACCGGCGCTGCATTGAACAGCACGTGAATGCGCATCGCCTTCGGTGCGCCGTTGCGCGCGGCGAATGAACGGAGTATCTCGATATTACGCTGCCGCACTTTTACTTCTTTTTCCGGCACCTCCGGGCCGACGTCGATCGCGACGGCCTGCGGATCGACGACGATATCGCAGCGCTCCAACTCGCCGAGTTCGGCGAGTTCGATCGGCGTAAAACTCGCTTCGACCGGCCCGCGTCGACCGATCAAATAGAGATCGGTCAATTGCGCCTCACCGATGCGCCGGGATGCGTGTTCGCAGATATCGGAATCCCTAAGTTCGGCCTGCGTTTTTGCGAGAACGCGCACGACATCCAATGCAACGTTGCCGTTGCCGATGACTGCGAGCGCGGTACCGGCGAGCTTCGGTTCCAGATTATGGTGGAGCGGATGTCCGTTGTACCAACCGACGAAGGCCGCTGCGCCGTAGACTTCAGGAAGATGCTCGCCGGGGATTCCGAGCGCGCGATCCTTTTCGGCTCCCACGCTGAAAATCAACAACTCGTATGCCGCCTTGAGCTCGTCGTACGTGAGATCTCGACCGATCTCGACGTTTCCCCAAAAGCGCGTTCCCGGGCGAGCGAGCGTGCGCTCGAAGGCTCTTGCAACCGCCTTCGTACTTTGATGATCCGGTGCTATTCCGCCGCGGACGAGGCCATACGGCGTCGGCAGTCGATCGAAGATGTCGATCTCCGCATCGGGAAAAAGGCGCGCGATAGCGTCGGCGGTATAAAGCCCCGACGGCCCGCTGCCGACGATGGCGACATGCATGCTCACGGCGGGGCTTGTTCGCGCCGACGCTTCCCCTCCCTCGTGCCGCTCTTCAGGTGACTCTCAGAGCACCTCATTACGATAGACGCACCATCTCATTGGAGGTTCCCATGCAACGAGTCCCCGTCATCGCAAATATCTACGGCTACGCGGTCTGCCTCATCGCCGTCATCGTCTTTTTTATCGGCACGGCAGCATGCATCTCCGGCGTCTTCCAACTCGCTCACCCAACGCCGTTCCATCCGTTCATCGGCAGAAATATCCGCATCGAACGCTTCGGCGGCCCCGCCGATATGATGTGGCGCGAGCGCATGCCGATGCAACCCGGCACGATGCATCCCGGCGGGATGCATCCCTTCGCAATGCATCCCGGAAGCATGCCTGCGACGGCACCGCAGCCTCCCGCATCCGCGCTCAAGGGCGCACCCGCCGCCCTGCTGGCGAACGCGCGTTACGCGGCGGTGCGCCGAATCACCATCGCCTTGGCGATGCTCGTTCTCGCGGGTATCCTATTCGCTCGGCATTGGCGCTGGCTACAGGCGGAGCAATAAGGCGCGGGCCCTCCTGTGAAACCGCCTTCCTCATAGATTCACCTCGCTATTGCATCAAGGTGAATACTGGGTAACGAGGGAGAGCGATGCCGAATCACAAGCAAAACCGTTTCGTGGTGCAAATGCACCAGGCATCGCACCTCCACTACGACTTCCGGCTCGAGGTCGACGGGGTCTTTGCCTCGTGGGCGATCCCCAAAGGTCCCACGCTCGCCGTCGGCAAGCCCCGCCTCGCCGTTCACGTCGATAACCACCCGCTCTCGTACCGCGATTTTGAGGGCGTGATCCCGGCCGGGCACTACGGGGCCGGGCGCGTGATCCTCTGGGATCGAGGAACCTACCGCACTCGCCCCGGTGAGGACCCCGCAGCGGCGATCGCGCGTGGCAAGTTGAGCTTCGATCTCCGGGGGAAGAAACTCCACGGACGTTTTACGCTCGTCAAAATTCATCCGCGCGCGCAGGGAAGCGAGGCGCCATGGTTGCTCGTCAAAGAGCGCGATAAAGACGCCAATGCCGCCTTCGATCCTGCAGATTATCCGCGCTCGGTGAAATCAGGAAAGCAACTCGACGACCTATGAATTCACAGGCCGCAATTCGCGTCGATTCCCGCACGCTCCAACTCTCGAACCTCGCGAAGATGTATTTTCCGCGCAACGGCATCACCAAGGGCGATATCCTTGCCTATTACGACGCCGTCTCGGAACACGTGCTCGACCACGCGCGGCGACGCCCGATCACCCTCGAACGAGCTCCCGATGGAATCGACGGCGTTCGCTTTATCGAAAAACAGGTGCCGCGCGGCACGCCGGCGTGGGTGCACCGCGTCTCCCTGAGCGCTCTCGAAGGGAGAAAGCGGGTTACGTATGCGCTCTGTGACGATCGTGCAGCGCTCCTGTATTTCGTAAATCTCGGAACGATCGCATTCCACGGATGGGTTTCGCGTACGGGTAGTATTGCAAGCCCCGACTTTGCATTTTTCGATCTCGATCCGGGCGAAGAATGTTCGCTTGCAACGCTGGCGCGGGTCGCGCTTACCGTACGCGCACAACTCGAACGCATCGGCCTATCGGCCTTTGTGAAAACTTCGGGAGCGACCGGTATTCATGTACTTGCGCCGCTCGCCGGTCAGCGAAACTATGGTGATGTAAAAACGCTCACCTACGAAATCGCCCGAAGCGTGCTCTCCGAACGCCCGCGGGATGTTACGATCGAACGCGCGGTACACGAACGCAATCGACGCGCGGTCTATATCGACTACCGACAGGTCGGGCGAGGGAAAACGATCGTCTTACCCTATTCGGTTCGACTGCGTGATGGAGCTCCGGTATCGACGCCGCTGCATTGGCACGAAGTCGAGGAGTTCGCGACCATGCGATTGCGAGGCCGCCCCGCCGCGACGTTCGCTCGCTTCAACATTTCCTCGGTGCGAGCGCGCATCGGACACTATGGCGATCTCTGGAAGCACTGGGAGAACAAAACCGGTGAACTCGCGCCGGCGCTTGCTCAACTTCCTCCGACGCGCTCGCTCGTTCATGGTAAAGGATTCGCGGGGCATGATTCGGTAGCAGCACGAGAATGAATCCTCGTTCGCTCGCTCATCGATTGCTCGCGGCCTCTGCCGCCATCGCGTT
>DAIBFU010000033.1:0-17188 GCA_027422105.1 Vulcanimicrobiota bacterium
GCTCGACTTCTGGCGGGGAGTGAGGCACGCTTGCCGAACGCAGGGGATCGATGAGTAGCTCGGGGTATCGTCCGCAAAGCGTCTCCGAGGTGCTGGCGCGCGGCATTGTGTCGCTGGCGAAGTACATCGAGTCACCTCGTACCGATGCCCAACTGCTGCTCAGCAGCGTACTCGGGCGCGACCGCGCGTGGCTCGTGGCGCATAGCGATAGTTTTCTCTCGCGTCCACAGAGCGAACGCTTCGGCGAACTCTGCGAGAAACGCGCGACCGGGATGCCGATTGCCTATATCGTCGGCACGGCAGGTTTTTACGGGCGCGAGTTCGTCGTCAACGATAAAGTCTTAGTTCCGCGACCCGAGAGCGAGGTACTCGTCGACGACCTTCTCGCCTATCTTCGCACGCGGCTCGATCCCGCATTCCCCAAGCAGTTACTGACCGTTCTCGATATCGGCACCGGCAGCGGTGCAATCGCGTGTACGCTTGCGGCGGAGCTTGCGGCGGTCACCGTCGAAGGCGTTGATATTTCACTCGCCGCGCTCAAAGTCGCCGAGCATAACGCGCGCCGTTTCAACGTTTTTGCGAAGTGTAAATTCCGCTTCGGCGACCTTGCATCGGGAATCGGCGATCGGCACTTCGATGCGATCGTCGCAAACCTGCCGTATATTCCCAGCGGTGCGATTCCCAAGCGCCCCGATCCGCTCTCGTTCGAGCCGCAGGAGGCGCTCGACGGCGGCCCCGACGGGCTCTCGCTCTACCGTCGCCTGCTGCCGACGCTGCCGCCGCTCCTCAAGCCTGGGGCGCTCGTGCTGCTGGAAGCGGCGCCGCCGACGATCTCCGGCCTCCTCGATATCGCGCGCGCGAGCTTTCCCAACGACGAGATCGCCGTCGTTCGGGATCTCGCCGGCCTCGAGCGCTACGTGCGCGTACTCACCGCAAAGTAGCACCTCGCACCGCGTTGGGCGTGGGTCGTCGAAGGCGGGCTCGCCCGCCGAGGCGAAAAGAGCGTTCCGTCGTGGCGAAGTATATATTTTTTACCGGCGGTGTCGTGAGCTCATTGGGCAAAGGAATCGCCTCCGCGTCGCTGGGGCGTTTACTGCGCTCGCGCGGCCTCTCGGTGGCGATTCTCAAGCTCGACCCCTATATCAACGTCGATGCGGGGACGATGAACCCGTACCAACACGGCGAGGTTTTCGTTACCGAGGATGGAGCGGAGACCGACCTCGATCTCGGCCATTACGAGCGCTTCATCGACGAAGCGCTTTCGCGTGCGAATAACGTCACGACGGGCCAGATTTACAATTCGGTGATCGAAAAAGAGCGACGCGGCGAGTATCTCGGCGCGACGGTGCAAGTCATTCCGCATATCACCAACGAAATCAAGTCGCACATCAAACGTGTAGCCGAAGGTACCCGTTGCGACGTCTGCATCGTTGAGGTCGGCGGTACGGTCGGCGATATTGAATCGCTCCCGTTTCTCGAAGCAATCCGCCAACTGCGCTACGACGTTGGTGAAGAGAACGTCATGTACGTTCATTTGACGTTGGTGCCGCATCTCGGTGCCGCCGACGAACTCAAGACGAAACCGACGCAGCACTCCGTTCGCGAACTTCGCGGGATCGGCATCTCGCCCGACGCAATCGTGTGTCGGACGCAGTCTGCAGTTCCAATGCCGTCGGAACTCAAAGAGAAAATCGCGCTCTTCTGTGACGTCGCGCCGCAAGCGGTCGTGCAGAACGGCGATGCTCCGACGATCTACCAGGTGCCGCTCAATCTGGAGCGCGAAGGGCTCGCCGAGGCGGCGATACGGAAGCTCGGCCTCCCGGCTCGCGTTCCGGATCTCGACGAATGGGCAAAGATCGTCGATCGAATTCTTCACCCCGAGCACCGCGTACGTATCGCCCTCGTCGGTAAATACGTCGAGCTCAAAGATGCCTATATTTCGATCAACGAGGCGCTCTACCACGCCGGAATCTACCATGATGCCGCCGTCGATATCGTGCGGATCGATTCCGAAGCGATCGAACGGCAGGGCGTCGGGGTGCTCGCCGATGCTGCGGGAATTCTCGTGGCGCCGGGGTTCGGCGCGCGCGGCGTCACCGGTAAACTCGCGGCGATCCGTTATGCGCGCGAGCACGGCGTTCCGTTCTTGGGGATCTGTTACGGCATGCAACTCGCGTGCGTGGAATTTGCGCGCGATGTCTGCGGACTCGCCGAGGCGCAATCGAGCGAGGTCGACGAAACGACGAACGATCCGGTGATCGATTTCATGCCCGACCAGCGCAATCTCGAGAGCTATGGCGGCACGATGCGGCTGGGAACGTACGAATGTACGCTCGAAGGCGATTCACTTGCTGCGACCGCTTACGGATCGACCGTCATTCAAGAGCGTCATCGCCATCGTTACGAGTTTAATAATAAATATCGCCCGATCTTCGAAGAGCACGGCTTGCGGTTCACCGGGCATCACCTCATCGGGAAAACAAAGTTGGTCGAGATCGTCGAACTTCCCGTCGATCGACACCCTTGGTTCGTCGGAACGCAGGCGCATCCGGAGTTTAAGTCGCGGCCGAACCGGCCATCGCCGCTCTATCGCGATTTTGTCGGTGCCGCGTTGCGCTGCGGCGGCGTACCGGTCGCAAAACATCTCTCGCAGACGTAAGCGTGCCCGAAGGTAGCACGCAAAACTCCGCGCGGTGAATCTTACCGAGATAACCGCCGTCATCCTTACGAAAAATGAGGAACGGCGGCTCGCCCGTACGCTCGATGCGTTGCCGAAAGGAATGCCGATCCTCGTACTCGATGCCGAATCGACCGACGCGACGCAGCAAATCGCGCGCGAATATGGTGCGACTCTGCATATCCGTGCATGGACGAATTTCGTCGACGCGCGTCGCTTTGCACTAGCGCACGTGACGACGCCTTGGGCCTTTGCCGTCGATGCCGACGAGATCTTCGACAAGCAACTTTGCGACGCACTCGCCGAGGCGCGCGCCGACGTCGACGGCTACTTGGTGCGTCGCGATACGAGCTTTGCCGGGCAAGCGCTACGCATGTGGAGCGGCGAGCGGCTCTTGCGTTGTTTCCGCGTCGATGCGGTTCACGTCGAGGCGTTCCCAACCGCCGGAGGCGAAGCCGCGTTGCATGAACGGTATCTCTGCGAAGGAACACTCGGAGAACTCGCAGGCTGCTTGCAGCACGACTCCTACGCCGACCGCAACGAGTATCGAGAAAAATTTGCGCGCTACACCGAGATCGAAGCGCGCGGACTCGCACCCTCATTCGCTCGTCTCGCGCGCGAATCGGCGCTCGTTCCGTGGCGATTGGCGAAGCTCGCGCTGGTACGCGGAGCGCTACTCGACGGGCCGCGCGGGTGGTACGTAATGTGGTGGTCGGCGCTCTATCCGGCGGTTGTGGCATGGCGCGCATGGCGCGGGTAGCGATCGACGCGCGGTTGACGCGCCAGATGTCGGTCGGAATGAAGGCCTACACGCAGGCGCTGCTCGATCGCCGCTCCCTGCTCGCGCCGGAGATCGAACTCGTTCCCTGTGGGCACGGCGAAAACTTCAGCGTTGCCGAACAACTGCAATTGCCGCTGGAGATTGCGCGATCGCGTGCCGAACTCGTCCATTATCCGACGCAGTATCTGCCGTTGGTGCGACCGGTACCCTACATTCTCACCATTCACGACCTCATTCATTGTCGTTTTGCAGAATTCTACGAAGCGAAGGTTGCTTGGTACTATAGAACGGTCGTCGCTCCCGCGGCGCGTCGCGCAGAGCGAATCATCGTCGGCGACGATCGCAGTATCGAAGATTGCGAACGCTATCTCGGCGTTGATGCGGCGCGCATTCGCGTCGTCCCGCTTGGAATCGAGCCGTCATTTCTCGAACCGGTACTATCGCCGTCGGTCGAGCGGCCGTATCTGTTCTATGCCGGGAATCACCGCGAACATAAAGACTTGCCGACGCTGCTCGCTGCATGGGCCGCGCTTCCCGAAGGCGCCGAATACGATTTGCTCGTCACGGGTGCCGATGATTTCGGCGAACTTCACCAACGCTACGAACGTTTCGGTCGTCGTTTGATCGCCTGCGGCGATATCGACGAAGCGACGCTGCGGCGCACCTATGCCGGCGCAAGCGCGTTGGTACACCCGGCGCTCTGGGAGGGATTTGGCCTCACGATGCTCGAGGCGATGGCGATTGGTACCCCCGTGATCGCCTGTCGCGATGCGGTGCCCAAGCCCTTGGCCGCTGCGGCCGTCACCTTCGCTCCGCGCGACGTATCGGCGGTGACGCGCGCAATCGAGAGCCTTCGCGGCGAGCCGGAGCGGTGGAAGGAGCGCGTTGCCGCCGGGCGCCGTGCAGCAAGCGAACTGACGTGGGATCGCTTTGCACGCCGGATTGCGGCGGTCTATGCCGAAGTACTCACTCCATAACGATGCGCTTTCGACCGTTGCTCGCCGTTGCCGTTCTCCTCGCGTTCTTGGGTGCGAGTGCCTCGCCATCTCCCTCGCCGAGGCCGGGTGCGCCGACGCTTTCCATCGACGGCGTGCGCGTGTTCGTCCAGCCTCCGCCGCTCATCGTGCACGGGCGCGTCTACGTTCCGCTGCAACGAACGCTCGACGCATTGGGCATTCCTTACCGTATCCGCAACGGCGTTCTGCATGCGCGCTTCGGTGCGCATCGCGTGACGCTGCGCCTCGGGGAGAGCAGCGCGATGCTCGACGGCAACGCGGTCGATTTTGGGGCGCCGCCGCTGGTACGCGATTTCACGACCTACGTTCCGTTGCGATTTGTCGGTGCGGTGTTGGGGGCGCAAGCGCATTACGATGCAAAAGCGCGGACGATTGCCATCGTCGGTTCCTCGGTCGGTGAGACCGGGAGCGGTTTTGTGCTCTCGGCGAATGGACGCGGCGTGCGTGAAGGAAGCGTCAGCGCGCTCGACTTGCTTTCAAGCCCGATGACGGTGACGTTGCTCTTCGGTGGCAGTGCGCACACGATCGCACTGCACGATAACGTTCGCGTCGAACTCCACGATGTAGCGACCAACGTGGTGCGGCCTGGAACGCTGACCGATGTGCTGCCCGGGGATTTCGTGCGCGTCGATTTGGGGAAGAAGGGGCGCGGAACGGAGATCCACGACGATTTCGGCGTGCGCGCCGGGCGCGTGGCCGCGGTTGCCGG
The DNA here is from genome assembly GCA_027422105.1 of Vulcanimicrobiota bacterium. Lineage (GTDB taxonomy): Bacteria > Vulcanimicrobiota > Vulcanimicrobiia > Vulcanimicrobiales > Vulcanimicrobiaceae > JABEUX01. The sequence goes on from DAIBFU010000033.1 coordinate 5,184, forward strand.
CGGTGAATTTGTGCTCGAGGACGGACACGTGATCGTTCCGGACCGCACGACGCAGTGGTTACTCGACGGAGCACCGGCGAGCTTCGCGCAGGTCCGCCCCGGCGACGATGCGACGATTCGCTATAACGTCGAGAGCAACGAAATTCTGCAGGTTGTCTTAAGCGACCGACACGACCCGCTCGCGCCGAGCGGCGCGATCTCCTCGATCGTCATCGACCCAACGACGCCGCTACGTGCGGGAGAACTCTTACGCGTTACGATGCGCGGCACTCCCGGTGGAGTTGCGAGTTTTGATATCGGCGGACTCGTTCACGACGTCGGCATGCGCGAAGAGCGTCCGGGCTTCTATGGCGGCTCGCTGCGCATCGGTGACGCGGTGAGCATCGCACGTTCGCCGGTGATCGTGAGTTTGATGGTCGGCTCGGAGCGTTCGGTTGCGCGAGGAGCGACATTGGTGAGCGCCTCCTCCGTGCCGCCGGGGATCGGGCGCGTCGGCCCCGCCCCGGGAAGTATCGTCAGCAGCACGACGCCGGCGATCTATGCGACCTTTCTTCCTGATGCAGTCGGCGTCGATCCACGCAGCGCGACGTTGATCGTCGACGGCCACGACGTCACCTCCGAGACGATTCGCAGCGCGCGGTTCATTCATTTTATTCCCGAGATTGCCTACACCGGTCTGGTTCGCGTGACCGTGCGGGTCGCCGATTTTGCCGGGAATATTGCTACTCGCTCGTGGAGTTTTACCGTTCGCCCATGAATTGTATTTTTTGCAAGATCCTCGCCGACGAGATCCCTTCAACACTCGTTGCCGCGAACGATGAAGCCATCGCGATCGCCGACGTTCACCCGATGGCGCCGACGCATGTTTTGGTGATGCCGCGCGTCCACGCGGCGAATTTCGCCGCCTATCTGCGCGAACGTCCGCAGGGAGTCGCCGCGCTTTTTTCCTTGGCAACCGAGATCGGCGAACGCTGCGGGTCGGGATATCGATTCGTCGTCAATACCGGTGATGACGGTGGACAGACGGTCGAACATCTCCACGTCCACGTGCTCGGCGGCAGGGCGATGCAGTGGCCCCCCGGCTAACGGCAACGCTCGCGCTCGCCGCTGCAGTACTCCTTCCAGTCGGGGCGAGTGCGCGCTGCGACAACGTGTTCTTCGTTCACCGCAACGCGCTCTCGCTGATTCCCGTCCGTGCAACGCTCCAGCATCGTCGCCTGTGGTTGCGCTTCATGATCGCCGCCCCGAAAGGCAAGCGCGCCTGGAGCGGCTTCATTGTCGCCGCCGTTGACGGCGCGCGTCGCTTTGCGGTCTCGACCAGAGTTGCCGCGCTCAAACCGATGACGCTGCTGATCGATCGGCTCCCTCCCGGCGAACGACGCGTCGAAATCTCGATGTCGCGGGCGGCGAACGGATCGGCGGCGAGTGACGCCGCCTTTACCACCTGCGTGAAGGCACCGGGAACGGCGCGGATCACGCGCTGGGGGCTGATTCCGTAGGTCGCCGCGGCGGATAAAGCCCCGACCGAAGGCATTTGACGCCGGGCGCTTTGCGTGTTAAGGTCGCAGGTGATTCTAGCCGGGCGGGCTTTGTCGTGTCCGCACGAGCGCGAAAGGGGGTCGAATTAGCAATGGAAGTACGTGTCTCAGCCGGTGAAACCATCGAGAGCGCGCTGCGCCGTTTCAAGAAAGCCACGCAAAAAGCGGGCATTCTCGCCGAAGCGCGCAAGCACGAACACTACGAAAAACCGAGCGTCCGCAAAAAGAAGAAGTCGGCCGCCGCGCGCAAGCGCCGGACCTAAACCGTCATGGCCGCATTGAAAGAGCGCATCGCCGAAGATCTCAAGACGGCGATGAAGGCTCGCGAGCAGTTGAGAGTCGATACGTTACGTTCGGCTCTCTCCGGTTTTACCTACAAACGCAGCGAGGCGGGCGTCGATCTTACCGAAGGGCAGGAGCTCGAGGTGATCGGCCGTCAGGTCAAGCAGCGAATCGACGCCGCGACGGAGTTCCGTAAGGCTGGGCGTGAAGAGCTCGCCGCCAAGGAAGATGCCGAGCGCGAAATTCTCGTCGCCTACCTTCCGGCGCAAAAATCGCGCCGCGAGATCGAGGAAATCGTCGCCGCCGCGCTCGCCGCGCTGCCCGAGAGCGGGCGCAATCAGGGCGCGGTCATGAAGGCCGTGATGCCGCAGCTCAAAGGACTTGCCGACGGAAACCTCGTGCGCGAGGTCGTCACGAACGCACTTGGAGAGCGCGGGGCGTAACTTCCCCCACCGCGGCGGGTAGATACCCGCATGTGGAGTCTTCGCCTCCGAATCATCCTCGCCGGGAGCCTCATCGCTCTCTCCGCTGTCGGGGCGGCACGGGCGAGCGGCGCATCGGCGCCGGTCGTGGTAGTACCGATCACCGGTTCGGTCGATCGGGGAACCGAGCGACTCGTTCACCGCGCGATAGCGCTTGCCGTCGGTTCGCACGCACGTGCGCTCGTTCTCGATATCAACAGCGCCGGTGGGCTCGATAGCGTCATCGCGCCGATCCGTGCCGATATCCGGAGTGCGCCGATACCGACGCTCGCCTACGTCTCCGGGGAGGCCTACAACAGCGCCGCCCTCATCGCGCTAGCCGCTCGGCGCGTCGTTCTTGCGCCGAATGCAACGATCTCGACGCCGACGACGGCAAACACCAATGGAATGCTCGTGCTCGATAGCGCTGAGGCCGTCCAAGCGCATCTCGCTGCCGGGGTTGCCCCAACGCTGCCGACGGCATTGTCGAGCATCGGCCTCGGGGGTGCTTCCGTCGTGCCGGTTCATCTCACGCTTGCAGAGCGTATCGCGAGTTTTGTTAGCGATCCGCTCGTCGCCGGCGTGCTCATCGGGCTCGGGTTGCTCGGCCTGCTCGTCGAGATGCAGACCATGCACGGGCTCGCGGGATTTATCGGCATCGCGGCACTCGCGCTCTATTTTAGCGCACAACTCTTTTCGGGATTCGCCGACTGGTTCGTCGCGCTCGTCGCACTCCTCGGCGTTCTCGGCATCCTCTGGGAGCTCCACGTTCTTCCCGGGCACACCCTTCCGGGAGCCCTTGGGGCGACGTTGCTCCTCGGCGCGCTCCTCTTTTCCTTCGGCACCCCCTACCTCGTCGGAGGGATCGAAGCGCTGGCGACAGCGATCGTTCTCGCGACGATCGGCTTCACGATGGCGCTGCGCGCGTTTCCCGAAAACGCCTGGAGTTCGCAGTTGGCACTCGCCGCGGTGCAGGGGCCCGATTTCGTTACCGCCCCCAATCGCTTCGATCTGCTCGGCAAGAGCGGAATCGCGCTAACATTCCTCCGCCCGGCCGGGCATGGACTCTTCGACGGCGAACGCATCGACGTGCTGACCGAGGGCGAGTTTATCGCCGCCGGTACGCCGGTTCGCGTCACGCGCGTCGAGGGGTCTCGAATTTTCGTCGAACCTATTCCCTTCCCCCGTGAAAGGATTACTTCATGATTGCGGCGAGCGCAGCGGTTCTCATTTTTGTCGCGATAATCGCGTTCTTTGTGTTCCTCTACTATTTTCCGTTGGGCTTGTGGATTCGCACGATTGCCGCCGGTGTACCGTTAGGGATTATCTCGTTGGTACGCATGCGGTTGATCGGCATTCCCCCCGGTGTGATCGTCACCAACTACGTGCGCGCGCGGAAAGCCGGGCTCGATCTCTATGTCGATCAGATGCAGTCGCATTATCTCGCCGGCGGCAACGTCGAAAACGTGACGCTGGCGATGATCGCGGCGCAACGCGCGCAGATTCCGCTCGAGTGGCAACGCGCCGCCGCGATCGATCTCGCCGGCCGCAACGTTGTCGAAGCGTTGCAGATGTCGGTCAATCCGAAGGTGATCGAAACGCCGACCTTTCAAGGGGTTGCGCAGAACGGTATTCAGCTCAACGTGAAAGCGCGCGTGACGGTGCGCAGCAATCTCGACCGTTATGTCGGTGGTGCCGGAGAGCCGACGATCATCGCTCGTGTCGGTGAAGGCGTCGTCGCCGCCGTCGGCGCCGCTGTCGATCACAAAGAGGTACTCGAATATCCCGATCGCATCAGCAAGGCGGTGCTCAGCAAAGGGCTCGACGCGGGAACGGCGTTCGAGATCGTCTCGATCGATATCGCCGACGTCGATGTCGGCAAGAATATCGGCGCGGAATTGCAGACGAGTCAGGCCGAAGCCGATCGCCGGATCGCGCAAGCGAAGGCCGCTGAACGGCAATACGCCGCGATGGCCTCCGAACAAGAGCAGAAAGCCGAGACGCAGGCGATGCGCGCGCGCGTCGTTGAGGCCGAGGCCTCGATCCCGGCGGCGATCGCGGCAGCCTTCAAGAGCGGAAATCTCGGGGTGATGGATTACTATCGCCTGAAAAATATTCAAGCGGATACCGAGATGCGCGGTTCGATCGGCGGTTCGTCCGGCGACCAGGGCAGCACTCCACCGGCACCCCCGCAGAAGTAACCCATGAAGCTGAGCGACGTGGGGGCGCTGCTCTGGGCGCTCATCGTGATCGCGGCGGTCTTTTCGAGCCTGCGGAGGGCCGCGAGGAACGTGCGCGGCCCGAGTACGCTCGGGGGGGCGCCTGCGCCGCGGCCTGGAGTCGTGCCTGCGCCGCAGGCTGCGGTCGCCCGCGAGACGGCACGGCAGATCGTCAGCGCGCGCCGCGTCGCGGTTCCGCCGCCGGTCGTCGCGGCACCGCTTCCGCCGAGCGCCCCGGAAACCGAAGCGTTGCCGGTCGAATTGTTGACCCTCGAACTCTTTGAAGATCCTTCCCTGGAGAGAGCGGCGAAAGCCTCGCGCCCGCTCTCCGGGCGGCGTGTCGACTGGGCGCGCGGCGTGGTGCTCGCCGAATTGCTCGCCCCGCCGCTGGCAATGCGGGAGAGCGGCCCTCCTACGTGGTAGGGAAGCGACGGAGTGACTGAAACGTTCTGAATAATCTCGACCGTCGTACCGTTGCCCTCGATTCGCTCGGCGAACGGGTGCGGCTCTTTGGAGCGTTCGATGCAAATTTGGCGGCGATCGAAGAGCGCTGTGGCGTGCGCTGTTTCGTCGACGGCGAATCGCTCGTGCTCGCCGGTGCCGCCGGAAAAACCGAGCGCGCTGAATCGGCGGTGCGCGCGCTCTTAGTCTCCGCGCTGCGCGGCGAACAAATGACCCCCGAGGATGTTGCGCTCGCGGTCGCCGACGCCGACCTTCCGGCAAACGTTGCCGCCATGCTCCCCTCGACGCTCTTGCGCAGCAAGCGCGGTCGCGAGATCCGGGCGCGGACGGCGGGGCAGCGCAGTTTCGTCGAGGCGATCGAACGACATGCGCTAACGATCTGTATCGGCCCCGCGGGGACGGGGAAAACCTTCCTTGCAATCGCGATGGCGCTGCGCGCGCTACGCGACCGGAACGTCTCGCGGATCGTTCTCACGCGGCCTGCGGTTGAAGCCGGCGAGCGCCTCGGCTTCCTGCCCGGCGATCTCAAAGAGAAGATCGATCCGTACCTTCGTCCGCTCTACGACGCAATCGACGAATTGCTCGACGAGAGTACGGCGGCAAAATATATCGAACGCGGTGTCATTGAAGTTGCGCCGATTGCCTACATGCGCGGTCGCACGTTGGCGAATGCGTTCGTTATCGTCGACGAGGCACAGAACGCCGGTCCCGAGCAACTCAAAATGCTGCTGACGCGTATCGGCGCAGGGTCGCAGATGGTCGTCGTCGGCGATGCAACGCAGGTCGACCTCCCATCGGGAGCGCGCAGTGGGCTGCGCGATGCGGCGCGTCGTCTGAAGGGCGTCGAGGAAGTTGCGGTTGTCGATCTCGATGGTGCCGACGTGGTGCGGCGCCCTCTCGTCGCGCGCATCATTCGCGCATATGAAACCGCTCCGTGATTCACTACCGTAATACCGTTCGCAAGAGCGGCATCGATGCGCGCGCGGTCAAGCGCGTCGCCTCGCAGTTGTTGGTTGCCGTCGGGAGGGGTAATGCCTCACTCTCGATCAGTTTCGTCAGCGATGCGGCTATCGAGCGCCTCAATGCGCTTCACCGAGGAAAAAAGAAGCCGACAGACGTGTTGAGCTTTCCGCTCGAACCCGATCCGAGTATGCCGGGTGAGGAACTACTCGGCGATATCGTGATCGGCGTGCCGACGGCGATGCGCCAGGCGGCGCTCTACGACGCCTCGCTACAACGTGAGGTCGAACGATTGCTGATCCACGGGGTCTTGCATCTGCTCGGGCACGACCATGAAGAGGCTGCAGAACGCGAAGTGATGATCGCGCAAGAACGTCGGCTCGCAGCCGCCATCGGTATGCCGTGGCCCTACGACTCGTGAGCGTACAGCCGCTTCGCGAGCGTTTCCAACGCATCGTGCGTTCGTTCGGACACGCGATCGACGGGATCGTCTATGCGGCGCGAACGCAACCGAACCTGCGCATCCACTTGCTCGTCGCCGTCGCAGTTTTGGCGGCGACGCTATTCGCGCATCTCCGGCGTGCGGAGGCAATTGCGATAGTTGTCCTCATCGCCGTGGTGATCGCGATGGAATTGATGAATACCGCAATCGAGTCGGTGGTTGACTTACTTACCGCAACCCATCACCCATTAGCAAAAAGCGCAAAGGATGCGGCAGCTGCTGCAGTATTCATCGTCGCGCTCGCCGCCGTCGTGGTCGGCGCGTTGGTGTTTTTACCGACGTTACGGCTGCCGGTCGATATCATCGTCGCAGTGCTGGCCATCGTGGCGATTCTGACGATATTCGGTAAAGCGCTCGCTCCGACGAACGGTTCGGCGTTGCACGGCGGCGCCGTCTCCGGGCACGCGTCGCTTGCCTTTGCTGCGGCGACCCTGCTCGCGCTGCTGGTGCGGCAGCCGATTCCTATCGTACTCGCCTACCTCGTCGCCGTACTCGTCGCTCAATCGCGGGTCGAGGGTGGTATCCACACGTGGCCGGAGGTCATGCGCGGTGCGCTGCTCGGCACCGCGGTGACGCTGCTGATCGGAGGCGCGATCCATGGACATCTCGTGCTATAATGAGCGCGCTTTGAACGACCCTTCCTCTCGAAGTCGTAACGCGCGATGATGCTCGAACTCCAGAACGATTGGCTCTGGTTTGCAGCGATCGTCGTGCTCGTGCTTCTTGCCGCATTTTTCGCTGCATCCGAGGGAGCGTTGATATCGATATCGCGCTTGCGCGCCCTCTCCATGCAGGAGAAGGGTCTGGCGCGCGCTCGCGATGTGCTCCTTCTCGTGGAGGATCGCCAACGCTTTCTGACGACCGTCTTAGTCGCCAACACGTTGGTATTGTTGGGAGCGGAATCGCTGGCGACCTGGCTTGCTATCGAACTCGGCATTCCGCAGGCGGCGCTCGTTGCGACGTTGGTGATGGCGTTGTTGGTGCTGCTGTTCGGAGAAATTATCCCCAAGACGATCGCCGTCGCCGATAGCGAGCGTTGGGCGGTGCGGCTGGCGATGCCGATGCGTACCGTTGCATGGGTGCTTTCACCGCTCGTGCGGCTCATGCTGTGGATCACCGTCTTTCTTTTGCGTCCCTTCGGGATCGACCGTCGTAGTTCGCTCTTCGTCACCGAAGAAGATATTCGCACGCTTGTCGATGTCGGGGCCGAGCAACGCGTTATCGAAGAAGAAGAGCGTGAGATGATCCATTCGGTGATTGAATTCGGCGATACGATCGTTCGCGAAGTGATGACGCCGCGTCCGTCAATGATTGCGATCTCCGTCGATGATTCCGCCCGCCGCGCTCTCGATGTCGTCATCGCCGAGGGGTACTCGAAATTACCGGTCTTCGAAGAGTCGCGCGACGATATCGTGGGGGTCGTCCACGATCGTGAATTACTGGTCGCTCTCGCCAACGGCACGCTCGCGCAACAGCCTTTGCGCTCCTTTATGCGACCGGCAGTGCACGTTCCCGAAACCAAGAAAATCGCGGAACTTTTGCGCGAGATGCAGCGTGATAAATTCTCGATGGCGATCGTCGTCGACGAATATGGCGGAACCGCGGGAATCGTGACGATGGAGGATCTTCTCGAAGAAATCGTCGGTGAAATTCGCGACGAACACGACGAGGACGAACAAGAACCGATCCATGTCGTCGCCGACGGCGAAGCGGTTGTCGAAGCTGCGACCAACATCGAAGATGTGAACGCGAAGCTTGGGACCGACCTCCCGACCGAAGAATTCGAGACGATCGGCGGTTACACCGTCGGGCTCTTCGGACGGTTGCCCGGCGAAGGCGAAGAGGTCGTCGCCGATCCTGAGACGCGATTGCGCGTCGACCGCTTACGGCGGCGGCGGATTCTCGCCGTGCGGATTTTCTATAACGGGAAGAGCGAATCGGAGCGTGCCGAGCGTGCTCTCGCCTGAACGCGCCGCAGAGCTCGTCGCGGCGGCGATGAGCGCACGCGAGCATGCCTACGCACCCTATTCGGCGTTTCCGGTTGGGGCAGCGCTCTTGCTCGATTCGGGCGCGATCGTCACTGCAGGAAACGTCGAAAATGCGAGCTTTGGGCTCTCGATCTGTGCCGAGCGCGCGGCGGTCGTCCGCGCCGTCGCGCAAGGTTCGCGCCGCTACCTCGCAATTGCGGTTGTCGGCCCGAAGGAACTCGATCTCACTCCGTGCGGAGCGTGCCGACAGTTTCTCTCGGAATTCGGGCTCGATATCGAGGTCGTCACCATGCGCTCCGGGCAGCCGCGAACGCAACATCTTCGTGAACTCCTTCCCGATGCATTCGACGCCGAGTCGCTGCCGTGAGCGGCGAGGAGCGTAGTTATCGCGCTTCAGGAATCGTGCTTGGTTCGCGGGCACTCGGCGAGGCGGATCGCATCATTCGGTTGCTGACGCGCGAATATGGGAAGCTCGATGCGGTTGCGAAAGGTGCGCGTCGCCCGAAGAGCCGGATCGGCGGACGCCTCGAACTCGCGGGGCATGTCGAGATGATGCTCCACCGCGGTCGCTCGCTCGATGTCATCGTTGCGGTGGAGGAACGCTCGCGGCGCTGGGCGGCTTTGGTCGAACCCGAACGCCTCGCCGTCGCATCGCTCGCGCTCGAACGCGTCGATGTCTTGTGCGAACCCGGCGAGCCGGTTCCCGAAATATTCGATCTCCTCGACGCGACGCTTGAAGCGGTCGCTAAGAGCGAGCATCCGCACCGATATATCGCGCGGTTTTCACTGCGCTTGCTCGATCTGCTCGGCTCGATGCCGCCGGCGGAGCGCTGCTGCATCTGCGGCGATATGCTCGAGGATACGGCATGGCTCGACGCGAGCGAGGGCGGCTTGCTCGATGCAAAGTGTCGGCGACCGCATCGCGAGGAGATCGCGCTCGCCCCGAGCGACCGGGAGAATTTCGCAGCCGTCGGGCGCGAGCGCGGTGCCGGTGCGGCGCTCGAAGCGCGCCCACAGACTGCCGCTGCAATCGAGGCGCTGATCGCGCACTATTGCGCGCGCCCGCTTCGGGTCAGCGCTCTACCGGGATACGCGTACGGTCCCGTATGAGCGCGCTTGCACTCGATGTCGGGAGTAAACGCATCGGCGTCGCACTTGGGGATCCGTCGGAGACGTTCGCGTTTCCATTGCCGACGATCGAACGTACGAATCTACGCGCCGATATTGCACGCATTCGCGCCTTGGTGGAGGAGCATGGCGTACGCGATCTCGTCGTCGGCGATCCGATTGCGCTCGACGGAACCCGGAAACTCGCTGCCGAGAAGATCGATGCCTTCGTCGAGCAACTGCAACGTGCGATCTCGGTCTCGATTCACCGTATCGACGAGCGTATGACGAGCGCTCAGGCCAATAAAGCGCTCATCGCTGCCGATCTTTCGCGCGAACGTCGCAAGCGCAGCGTCGACGCCTATGCTGCGGTCTTGATTCTCGAGAGCTATCAGGCGCGTCGTCGTCGAGAGCGGGAACATTCGACGTAACATGCGGTTGCGTTCATTTCTTTTCACGCTCGCGGCGATCGCCTGTTCTTGTGTGCTTGCATACGGGGCGTACGGCTTGTTCGGAGATCGTAGTTTGCCGGTTCGCAGTACGAGCCTGCTCGTTGCGCCTGGAAGCGATTTCGATTCGATCGTTGCTTCGTTAGTGCGCGCAGACGTGACGCGGCATCCGTGGTTGTTGCGCGCGCTCGCTCATGCGCGCGGTGCGAGCGCAGAGATCAAGGCCGGGCGCTATCGCTTCGCCGCGCATACGAACGTCGTAGCGCTGCTCGATCGATTGCTCGCCGGCGGGAAGAACTCGATTCGGGTGACGATACCCGAAGGTTTTACCGATCGCGACATCGCGCGTCGTCTCGCCCGAAGCGGGTTCGGTGATGCGACGACCTTCGAGCGGGCCTTCAAACACGATTCGGCCGAGATCGACGGCGTCCACATTACCGGCCTCGAGGGATTCCTTTTCCCCGACACCTATCTGTTTCCGATCGATGCGACGCCTGCGCAGATCGAGGCGCAGATGCTTGCGCGTTTTCGTCAGGAACTTCCGAAAGACGCGCTGCAACGTGCGCGGAAGCTGCACGTCTCGCTCGTCGGAGCGATCGCGGTCGCCTCGATGATCGAACGCGAGGCGAAAATCGATCGCGACCGTCCGTTGATTGCGAGCGTCATCTACAATCGTTTGCGCTTGGGGATGCGGCTGCAGATCGATGCAACGGTCGAATATGCACTGCCGCATCATCGCTCCGCGCTGACCTACGCGGATCTTCGCGTGCGCTCGCCCTACAATACCTACCTTCATTCGGGGTTGCCCCCGGGGCCGATCGCCAATCCGGGGCGTGCCTCGATCGAGGCCGCATTTCATCCGGCCAAGACTGATTTTCTTTACTATGTCGCGAAGGGGGACGGGAGTCACGTTTTCGCTCGAACGCTCGCCGAACAAACGGCAAATATCGCCCGATACGAACGATAGGAGAGGTCATGTCCGATCGTAACAGCCCCACCCCGAACAAGCCGCTGGAACTCAAGGAATTCTTAACCATCGAGACCGACGACGGGCGCTCGCTGGAATTCGAGGTGGTTGGTACCCTTGCCGATGAGGAGAGCGGCGAGACCTACGCGGTGCTCGTACACGGCGGCGATGAGGGCGAGGACGAAGCCGAGTTCATCGTGACCGACAGCGTCGGAAATCTCCTCGAAGACGACGAGCTCGCACAAGAAATTCTCGATGAGTTTTTGCTCTTCGCCGAGGAATCCGACGAAGGTGCTTCCGAGTAACCGTCGCTATGCGGTGGTGCTCACAGGCTTTCGGCTCTACGCCGGATTCTTTTGGCTGTCATACGGGATAGAAAAGTTTACGAATCCCGCCGCATTCTTACCGCCGACGGGATTGATGGGCACCTATCTCGCTCAGGCGGTGGCGCATACCTCCGGCGCCTACCACGACTTCCTGGTCAATGTGGTGCTGCCGCACGAAAGGCTCTTCGCTGAACTCGTGCGCTCCGGCGAGGTCCTGGTTGGCTGTGCCCTCGCGCTGGGGATTTTTACGCGCTTTGCCGGCGGGGTCGGGATCGTCCTCGGGCTCAACTATCTCGCATCGAAGGGTGGACTGGGCTCGGTCGCGGCCTGGACCAGCATCGATGGTTTTTCGATCCTGCTGAGTGCGATGTGCTTCCTGCTCCCGCTCGGTCGACCGCTCGGCATCGATGGGTTGCTCTACCTGCTTCGCGCGCGCCCGGCGGCGGCGCCTGCTGCGGCGACGGCGACTACGCCGCCGATCGAGGCGGAATTCGTGGACGAGCCGCCGCTCGAGGAAGCAAGTGCTCCCCGCGAGTGAGTTTACGCAAAAGGCGATAGGTGAGCAGCGCGCGCTCGTGGTATAGTCTGCGGCGCCGCGATGGAGAGATGGCCGAGCGGCTGAAGGCGGCGGTTTGCTAAACCGTTATACGATGTCAAGTCGTATCGAGGGTTCGAATCCCTCTCTCTCCGAATCTGTTCTGCGAATGTGGAGCAGGGATACGTACGGATCATCCCGTATCAGGG
>DAIBFU010000034.1:0-16328 GCA_027422105.1 Vulcanimicrobiota bacterium
GGTCGGTACTCTGTATAGGGATCGATGACGTGCAGAATCTCAGTAAAGACGAGCTTCGCGGTCTCATTTCAACGCTCCAAGCAATCGCGGCGCGGAAACTGCCGATCGCGATCGTTGGCGCAGGCTTACCAAATCTGCAAAACAGTATTGCTGATGCGAAACCTTACGCCGAACGCCAATTCCACTTCGTAAATATCGGGTCGCTTTCCGTCGACGACGTTCGTCGCGCAGTTGAAACACCAATTGTTCGATCGGGTGCAGCAATTTCAGACGACGCCATTGCTAAGATCGCCGCAGTAACCCAAGGCTACCCCTACTTCGTTCAGGAATGGGCACACGATGCATGGAACCTCGCACGCGGCAATACCATCATAGAAGAAGACGTCGACGCAGCGACGCCGGTCGCTCTGCAGCGCCTCGACCGCGACTTCTTCCAGACACGGCTCTCGCGCCTTACAGCACGTGAAATCGACTACGCCTTCGCACTGGCAACGCTCGGAGCCGGCCCACAGGGCACCGAGGACGTGGCAAGCAAATTCGGGACAACCTCGGCAGCGTGCGCGAGCTTGCGAGAGAGGCTTATTCAAAAAGGCGCGATTTTCAGTCCGAAAACCGGCGAAACGCAATTTACCGCTCCGCTCTTTGGCGACTACTTGTTGAGAACGCAGAGGCCCGCTCAACGATAGCCACGCCGCCGCGCCGCACCGGGAAGGCGCTTGCGCAGTGCGCTTCAGGCGGCTTTTTCGATGAAACTTTCCCAAATAACGGCCGATAGAACGAATAGTATGATCGATACCCTTTCGATCTCCAAGACGCTGCAAGAAGCGGGCGACACCCAAGAATACGCAGAGACCCTTGCGGGCATTTTTCGCACGGTTTTCCAAGAGAACGCCGTCACCCAGGACGATATCCGCGAGGCGTTCGCCGGGCTCGACCGCAAACTCGACGACAAGTTTGGAATGTTCGGTCGTAACATCGACGACAAGTTTGGAATGTTCGGCCGTAAAATCACCGGTCACACGCTCAATCTGTTCTTCGGGCTGAGCGGCGTCATGATTGCGACGGTCGGTGTTGCTGCGGTTGTCCTCGTCGCCCACCTCAAATAGGTAGCGTCATCCAGCCACCCTGCCGCTAAGCAGAATATCTGCTGAGCGGTTTTTTCGTTGCGAACCTGGGTGACGGAGCCGCCTTGCCCCCTTCGTGGTATACTCGCACCCGAACCGTTTGAGTGGGAGGCGAGATGGAGAGGTTCCAAAACGGGAAAATGATGCGGATCTTCGTCGACGAGCACGATCGTCACGGCGTCGAACCGCTCTACACCGCCGTCGTCGAAATGCTGCGGAAGCGCGGCATCGCGGGCGCAACGGTGCTGCGCGGCATCGAAGGCTTCGGCGCGCACAATCGCATTCACGTCGCCAAACCCTTCTCCGCTGCACCGAATTCGCCGGTGCTCATCGAAGTGGTCGATGAAGAAGATCGCCTGCGCGCGCTGCTTCCCGAATTGGAAACGATGATCGGCGAAGGGCTGATCAGCCTTGAAAACATCGCCTATTTGCAACTGCGGCGCGCGTAGGTGCCCTTCCAACTTTGTTGCGACTTTACTTGACTTGTGCTTTCGGGTAAGCTCGCACGATGAAAACGCCGGGTCTTCGAAAGATCGTCCTTTTGCATGGGCATCCCGACCCCGATCGAGCGCATTTGGGCTATGCCCTCGCCGATGGGTACGAACGGGGCGCTCGCTTCGCCGGGCACGAGGTACATCGCGTCGACATCGCGGATCTCGATTTCGGTTTTCTCCGCTCGAAGCGAGAGTGGGAGGGCGAGTTGCCCTCAGCGGAGATCCTTGCGCTGCGCGAGCGCGTTGCGGCGAGCGATCACCTGGCGATCTTTTTCCCTCTCTGGTTGGGCACGATGCCCGCCTACTGCAAGGCTTTTTGGGAACAGCTCTTGCGCACCGGCGCGCCGCAGAATGGGGCGGCGAGCTCGCCGTCGATCCTGCGCGGAAAGAGTGCGCGCCTCGTCGTGACGATGGGCATGCCGACGCTCTTTTTCCGCTGGTATTTCGGCGGCTTTGGAGTGCGAAGCTTTGAACGCGGCGTGCTGAAAGGCATGGGCGCGGCGCCGGTTCGAACGACGCTGCTTGGTTCGGTCGACCGGCGCGATGCGGCGACCGTGCAAGGCTGGCTGGCGGCGATGAACGAATTGGGGCGACGATGCAACTGACCTCCCCCAATACCGCCGCCGTGCGCTCGATCTACGAACAACCCTTCCCGGAGCTTGCCTTTGCGGCAATCGCCGCTCATCGCGCTGCCTTCGATCCGTTGGCGATCCAACAATCGACCTTGCTCAGCGTGAAGACCGGCGGTTGTTCCGAGGATTGCGGCTACTGCGCGCAGAGCGCGCGGCGCAGCACGCACGTGCGCCCCGAACCGCTCGCCGGCATCGAGGATGTCGTCGTTGCGGCGCGCGCGGCAAAAGAAGGCGGTGCAACGCGGTTCTGTATGGGCGCGGCGTGGCGCGGCGTGAAGGACGGCCCCGCATTCGACCGCGTACTGGCGATGGTGCGCGAAGTCAACGCGTTGGGTATGGAGAGCTGCGTCACGCTCGGTTCGTTACAACCGCACCAAGCGCAAGCGCTGCGCGAAGCGGGCCTGCATTATTACAATCACAATCTCGATACCTCGCGCGAATATTACCCGGAGGTCGTCTCGACGCACGGCTACGACGATCGGCTCGCAACCTTATCGCATGCGCGCGAAGCGGGGCTCAAACTCTGTTGCGGCGGCATTATCGGCATGGGAGAATCGCGCGAGGATCGCGTTGCACTGATCGCGGAGTTCGCGGCAATGGAGCGTCCGCCGGAATCGATTCCGGTGAACGTGCTCGTTCCAATCGAGGGAACACCGCTCGCCGAGCGAGCGAATTTCGACCCGATCGAACTCATGCGAACGATTGCGACCCTACGCGTCGTGTTGCCGACCTCGTACATTCGGCTCGCGGCCGGGCGCTCTGAAATGAGCGACGAGTTGCAAGCGCTCTGCTTTCTTCTCGGGGCAAACTCGATGTTCTCCGGCGATCGCTTGCTGACGACGGAGAATGCCGCCGCCGACCGCGATGCCGAATTGCTCTCCGCATTGGGAATGTACGCCGCGAAATAGCGACCGCAAGGCGTCGGCATCGCGTTAGAAACATGTACAGGATTGCGAGCGCCTTGATTTCCGCCGTGATGGCACTCTCGGTCGTTGCTTGCGCGCAACGAACGCCGCACCGGCATTGGGTCGGTGCGTGGACCGTTACCGCGCAGCCGATCCCTTTCCACGGCGGGGTCAGGTGCAAAATTTCAGATTCTCGTTATCGCCGCACCTCGATGGGCCCGCCAAGCTACTCGGCATACGATGTAGGGAAGGCGGGCGTACCACGCGTTTCGGCGCCCCGACGCGCGCAACTGCGAAAATTGGAAGAACACGACCCAAAGCATCAATTACGATTTGCGATCTTACCGAAACATCTCACCATTCTGTATATCGCCACCGATGGTCCGTGTGCATCGGTTATCTACCCGCTCTTAGACACGGGCTTTTGCAGCAATATGGTCTATATGCCCGCGGATGCACCGTACGATATTTCCGCCGGAGCGCCGTGTTAGCAAACGTCGCACTCTGAACGAAGGAAGTATTTGGGCGAGGTATTCTTTTCCCGCCCGCCAATGGCTGAAGCGATGATCGACCCCACCGAACGATTCTCCGAACGCGCCGCAGCATACGCGCTCGGCCGCCCCTCGTACCCCGTCGAGGCCATCGACGCGCTTTTCGCCGGCTTCGGCGATCCGATGCAAGTCCGCGCTGCCGACCTCGGCGCCGGAACCGGCATCTCTGCGCGCCTGCTCGCCGAGCGTGCCGGATCGACGATTGCCGTCGACCCGAATGCCGCGATGCGCGCGAGCGCACCGCCGTTTCCTCGCCTGGAATGGCGCGACGCGCGGGCCGAGGCGACCGGTCTCGGCGATGGATCGCTCGATCTCGTGACCGCCTTTCAAGCCTTTCACTGGTTCGATGCACCGAAAGCGCTCGCCGAGATTGGCCGCATCCTTCGCTCCGGCGGTCGCGCCGCGCTGCTCTATAACGAACGCGACGAGCGCGACGCATTTACCGCCGCCTACGGTGATATCGTGCGCCGCTACGCCACCGACGAGAGCGAAGCGCGACGCGCCGACGGGCGCGTAACCTTTCTTACCTACGCAGGTTGGAAGCGCGTACGCTTTGCACCATATGCAAACGTGCACCATCTCGATCGCGAAGGGCTCTTCGCGCGCGCCGACAGCACCTCGTATCTCCCCCATGAAGGCGAAAAAGCCGACCGTTTGCGCGAAGAGGTCGGAACGCTCTTCGATCGTTTCGCAAGCGATGGTATCGTGACGATGTCGATGCAGTGCTCGGTGACGCTCGCCGAGACGCGATGAGCGACGTTACCGACTTTTCGGTCGGCGCAACAGGCGATGCCGCCGAGCGCATCCGCTATCTCGATGCAGTCGCGCAACTCGGAGCGCAAGCGAAGGATGCAACCTTCGCCATGCAGGGCATCACCGAGAAATCGCGCGTGCTCGATTGCGGTTGCGGGGTCGGCGATGACGTGCGAGCGATCGCTGCGCGCGTCGGCGACGGCGGCTCGGTGGTCGGCATCGATGCAAACGAAGCGCTGATCGAGGTGGCGATTGCGCGCGGCGTTCCGCCGAACGCGCGCTTTCTCGCCGAGAATGCACAGACGCTCTCTTTCCCCGATGCCTCGTTCGATGCCGTGCGCGCGGAGCGATTGTTGCAGCACGTTGCCGATCCGCAGGTCGCCGTGAACGAGATGCGTCGCGTGCTTGTCCCCGGCGGCTCGTTGCTCGCAATCGATCAAGATTGGCAGAGCATTGTCATTGCCGGAGGGGATCGCCGCATCACGCGGACCATCGTCGATGCATTCGTCGATTCACTCGCCGACGGTTGGGCCGGGCGGCACCACCGCGAGCATTTCGTCGCCGCAGGCTTTACGCAGATCGAATCGCGTCTCTTCGTTACCTCGCTCTCGTTCGCGCATGCCTATGCATTCGTTCTCGAATCGGCGATTGCAGCGGCGATTCGCAGCGAGCGGCTCGGGCAAGAGGAGGCGGATGCCTGGGTGCGTGGGTTGCTTGCAGCCGATGCGCGTGGGACGTTTTTCTACGGCGTGACGGTCTTTCTCACGGTTGCGGTGCGTTAACGCTCCATAGCGAGAGGATTGCCGCCGCGCCGACGTTAACGGTGTACGCATAATGCCTCAATACGTACTCGATGCCCACTTCATCGTCGCCGCGCTGGTGGTTCTCTGCGCCGTGGTCTTTAGTTGGAATACGATGGGCCGTCGCGTGATGGTCGCCGTGACGGGCCTTCAATTTCTCGTCGGGCTGATCGTCGCGGGGGTTTATCATCCGACCAGTACGATCATTTGGTTCCATATGGCCGGTGCGCTCGCAGCAATGCTGGCCTATATTTTCGCGCGCCGACTCGGCGAACGCCCCGGCAAGGAGGCGCTCGCAGTCGGGCTCTCGATTCTCGGCCTCCTCCTGGTGATCGGAACCTTCTCGCTGGGCATCACCCTCGCGCGCGGGTCCATGTAGTGAGCGAGATCCGTCGCAGCGCTCATCGCTCCGATCCGCAGCCTCGGCCGAATTACGCAATCCCCATCGTCGTGTTGCTGCTCCTTGCGATCGGCGCAGGGTGGTGGTTCATGCGGCCGCATGCAGCCGCGCCCAATACGCTGACGATCTACTACACCAAAATGAACGGCACCACCGTGAAACCGTGGGACGTTACCCTTCGGCCGCGCCCGGCCGGAAGCACGCGGGCGCAATGGGCGCACGACCGCGCGCTCTATGCCGCATTGCAAGCGGTCGTCGGCCCGCCTGCCGATGTCCGTGCGGTGCGTTTTCCACTCGGAACGCGCGTCAACGATGTCGCGATCCACGGATCGACGGTGACGGTCGATCTTTCGAAAGAGGTTGAATCGCAACCGGGCGGCACGTTCGGCGAAAATGCGGAGTTCAAAGCACTCGTCTATTCGATGACGGCGCTCCCGGGAATCTCTGCGGTGCAGATCACCGTTGCGGGCCAACGATTGCCGACCCTGCCCGGAGGGCACCTCGAACTCGATGAACCGCTCCATCGCTCGGATTTCTAGCGCCTTCGCTGCGCTCTGCTTCGCGCTGCTCTGCATGCCGCGCGTTGCCGTTGCGGCACCGCTCTGGAAATTCGCGGGGCGCACCTTTGCCTTTACCCATGTCGAGCGTCGCGATGCAAGGCTACTCGTCGGCATCGACGACCCGGCGTTACAGCGGCTCTTTCACACGCTTGGTGCGATCGTTACTTGGAAACCCGGCGCCCGGTACGTCTTAATCGCCACCGGCGAGCCGACCATCGTCAGCTTCGCTATCGGCCACCGGACCTACGATATCGGTCCGCTCGCGGTGCGCTCCAAAGTGGCGCCGTTCGCGCACGGTCGCGAAGCGTATATCGAATTCAATGCGCTCGCGCGCGCGTTGGGCCTACGTAAAATCGCCGATGGAGCGACGACGATCCTCCAACCGCAGATCACCAATCTCGACGTTCGCGACGAAGGCAACGGCATGCGCGTCGTCGCGCGCGGTGCCGTTCCGCTGCAGGCGCGGCTCGTGCGCGAGAGCGCGCGGCAGATGACCTATGCATTCGTCGGCGTCGGCAGCCGTTTGATGCATCTCCGGAGTGTCGATGCCGGCGGCTTGGTAGCAGTGGAGATCTCGCAGGTCGGGACGGCTGCGAATCCGACGACTTACGTCACCCTCGATCTCGACGGGAGCTCGCATGTCGCGCAGGTCGGCTCGCTCGACGGCCGCGACATCGGTTTCATCATCGCTCCAGGAGCGAGTGAAGTTGCGCTCGGTACGCGCGCCGCACCCGGAATCGTCCACGCAGTCGCGACCGCTCCACCGACGTCGACGCCGCAGGTCGCCGTTGCGTTGCGTCCGCCGCCGAACGCCGAACTGCCGACTGTCTCTCCTTGGAATCGCGTCGCGAACGAACCGCTTGCGACGAGCCCGCCCGTTGGAGAAGTAACACCGGCTCCGCTCGTCTCGCTCGCACAAGTGAACGCGATTCAAGCGCAGTCAACGCCGAGCGGCGTTACGTTGCATGTCGCGTTGACCGGCGCCGCGTCGTTCGATTGGCACCATTTGCGCGCGCCCGACAATCGCTTCTGGATCGATCTGCACGGAGCGACGCTCGAACCGACGGCGATCCCGCCTTCGACCGAAGCGCCGATCTCAAATGTTCGCGCGGATCAGATCGATCCGCAGACCGTGCGTATCGCGTTGAGCATCTCGGGGGTGCACGATGTGACGGTGACGCAGTCGGCAACCGGTGTCGATATCGCGGTGAACGGTGCGCTCTCGCTCGCCGACGCCTCGACCGCCGGAACGGGCGTCGCCGGAACGGGAACGCCGAGCGTCACGCTTGCAGCAGCGGCCCCGGTCGCCGGCGGCGATCCGAATCTTTGGAGCGTGAATCCCGCCGCGGCCTACGTTCCGACGAATCCGCGTTTGATCGTGATCGATCCGGGGCATGGGGGCAGCGATCGCGGTGCGGTGCGCAACGGCGTCGCCGAGGCGGTACTCACCCTCGATATGGCCAAGCGGCTGCGGGCAATTTTGGAAGCGCGCGGCTGGCAAGTGATTATGACGCGCACCAAAGATGTCGATGTCTACGCTCCCAACGATACCGCCGAGCAAGAATTGCAGGCGCGCGATAACATCGCGAATCGCGCCGGTGCGCGCCTTCTGGTCAGCATCCACGTGAACGCCTATATCAATGCCGGGCCCAACGGCACGACGACCTACTATGCCAAACCGATCGACGAGCCGTTCGCGCGCGACATTCAGAACGAACTCGCCGCGCAGGTTGGGACGAAGAACGACGGCATCGTCAAGAGCCACCTCTACATTCCGCTCCATGCCTTCATGCCCGCCTGCCTCGTCGAGACCGCGTTTCTCTCCAACCCGGATGATTTCGCGCTGCTCACCGATCCTGCGTGGCGCCAGAAGGTCGCCGTCGCAATCGCCGACGGGATCACCGATTACGCAGGCGCGCCGCCCCCCGCAATCCAACCTCAGCAGTAAGATATGCTGGGGCTTTTTGATTCCGGGCTCGGCGGATTAACCGTGCTTCGAGCCGTTCGCGCGGCGCTTCCCGACGAAGAGATCGTCTTTCTTGCCGACCAGGCACACGTGCCGTACGGGGATCGGAGCGAAGAAGAGCTCGTCGCGCTCCTGCACGCCAACGTCGCATGGTTGGAGGCGGCCGGCGCAGATGCAATCGTGATGGCGTGCAACACGTCGTGCGCGGTCGCGCAGCGCCACGGCTGGCCGAAAGCCGGCGTGCGCATTCTCGACCTCATCGAGTCGGCGGCGCTCGCCGTGACGCGGCGCGGGCTGCGCGATATTGCGGTGATCGCGACCGCGGCGACCGTGCGGACCGGCGCCTACGGCCACGCCCTGCGTGCGCGCGCCCCCGGCATGCAGGTTGTCGAGATCGCCGCACCCGCACTCGTGCCGCTCGTGGAAGCGGGCGAGATCGAGGGCGAGCGCGCGCGTAACGCCGTTGCGGAGGTCTGCGAACGCGTTCCCGCTACGTGCGAAGCGGTGCTGTTCGCCTGCACCCATTTCCCGGTTCTCGACGCGCATTTTGCGGCGGTGCTCGGCCCGAAGGTGGAACGCATCGATCCGGCGCTCGTCCAAGCCGAACGGGCGGTTGCGCTTGCGATCGAGGCCGGTACACCGCGCGGGAGCGGCCGCACGCGTTGCGTCACCACCGGCGACGGGGCGCGCTTCGCCGCGCAACTCGAGATGATGCTCGGTGCGGACTCCGCGCGAACTAGTGAAGCAGTGCGTTTGGAATATGGAAGAGATCGAACAGCACGGTGACGCTTGCGATACCGAGCAGCGATCCGCCGATCACCTGCGCGAGCGTATGCGCGCGTAGATAGACGCGCGCCCATCCGACCATCGGGATGAGCACGAGAAACGGCAACGGCGAACTGCCGTCGAGAAAGACGACGACGGTGAGTGCAGCGGAGATCGCCAGCGCATGCGTGCTGATCTTCCAGTAGCGCGTGATCACCTGAATGATCGCCCCCGAGACGGCATATCCGGCGAGTGCGGCGCGCATCAGCATCGGCGCATGAGCGGCCCACAGCACGATCAATCCGAGTGCATACGCAAGCGTGAAGGCCGAGAGCACCGATTCACGTTCGCGACGCTGCGACATGTCGAGGTCGGAGATGCGGTCGCTTGCATAGAGCCAGAACACGTAAAGCATCGGCAACAGCGAGGTGAAGGTGGTGGAGAGGAAGAGCAGCTTCCAGAACTCGACCGTCGAGCGCGCCGTCTGGCTCGACAGAATGACGAAGAGCGCCAGGGCGCAGAGAAATGGATTGAAAATCGTCGAGAGGATACGCGCGAGATCGCGCCAGACGTTCCTGGTGCGTTTGGGGAGCAGATGTACCGAGGGGTCGATCACCCCGCCGAAATGCGACCTAGCGAACCCTCCTCCCTCCGCGTGCGTTTCTAAAGCAGGGGCGCCCCGCCGGGGCTTGCCGATACCGTTCACGAATTAGAAGCGCGCGATATGCTCGAAAAAATCAACTCTCCCGCCGATCTCAAGGGGCTCGACCGCGACGCCCTCGCGCGGCTCGCGCGGGAGATCCGCGACCTGCTGGTCGTCACCTGCTCGCGCAACGGCGGGCACCTTGCGCCGAATCTTGGGGTCGTCGAACTCACGCTCGCGCTCCATCGCGTCTTCGACGCGCCGAACGATAAAATTCTCTGGGATGTCAGCCATCAAAGCTACGTCCATAAAATTCTTACCGGTCGTCGCGACCGCTTTTCTACTCTGCGCCGGGGCGGGGGCATCTCGGGCTTTATGATGCGGGCCGAGTCGCCGTACGATGCTTTCGGGGCCGGGCACGCCAGTACGTCGGTCTCCGCCGCGTTAGGGATGGCGATTGCGCGCGACCAACGCGGCGGCGGCGAACGCGTTGTCGCGGTTATCGGCGACGGTGCACTCACCGGCGGGCTTGCCTACGAGGCGCTCAATAACGCCGGTCAACTTCAGAGTAATCTCATCGTCGTCCTCAACGATAACGAGATGTCGATCGCACCGAACGTCGGCTCGATTGCCTCGTATCTTTCGGTGCTTCGCAGCAAACCGCTCGTGAATTACGCGCGCGAAAAAGCAAAAGATGTGCTGCACCATCTGCCGTTCGGTGGAACCGCGCGCAAGGCGATCGCGAGCGCAGAGGTCGCCGCGGTGCGTTTCGTCGCGCCCGCAGAGAAGACCGCGGTGATTTTCGAAGAGCTCGGCTTCCGTTATCTCGGTCCGTTCGACGGGCACCATCTCGAAACGCTCGAGACGGCACTGCACTCCGCAATCGGGATCGGTGGGCCGGTGCTGGTGCACGTTCGCACGGTGAAAGGAAAGGGCTACGAGCCTGCCGAGCGCGATGCGCGGACTTTCCACGGTTGCGGTGCCTTCGATATCGAGAACGGAAAACTCGAGATCAAAGAAGATGCTCGGCCGACGTTCTCCGACGCCTTTGCCGACGCGCTGATCGCGGTTGCAGAGCGTGACGAACGGGTGATTGCGATCACGGCAGCGATGCCCGACGGAACGAAGCTGACGAAATTCGCGCAGCGTTTTCCGGAGCGCTATTTCGATGTCGGCATCGCCGAGGCGCATGCCGTCTGCTTTGCCGCCGGCGCGGCGGCGGACGGGTTGCGCCCGGTCTGTGCGATCTATTCAACGTTTTTGCAACGCGCGTACGATCAGATCGTTCACGATGTTGCGGTCCAAGGGTTGCCGGTGATCTTCGCACTCGACCGGGCAGGCGTCGTCGGCGACGACGGCCCGACGCATATGGGGCTCTACGATATCGCGTATCTGCGCACGCTGCCGAATGTGACGATTCTCGCGCCGCGCTGCGAAGAAGAACTGCATTCGATGCTGGAGTTTGCGCTGGATTGCGAAGGACCGGTGGCGATTCGCTATCCTCGCGGTTCGAGCTCCGGGCGCGCGATCGACCCGCCCGCGCCGATCGAACGGGGAAAGAGCGAATTACTCCGCGCCGGGAACGGCGTTGCGATCTTCGCGCTCGGGAACACCCTCGACGTCGCCATCGACGCCTATGCGCTGCTGGAGAGCGGTGAGTACGGCGATCTGCGCGACGCGTTGCCGACGATCTTCAACGCTCGCTTCGTCGCGCCGCTCGATCGCGAGGCGCTCGTCGCTTGCGCCCGCACCCACGATTTGCTGATCACGTTGGAGGAGCACAGTCTCGCCGGCGGCTTCGGCTCGGCGGTACTCGAGGCGCTCGCCGATGCTGGGGTACAGGTCCCGGTCGAGCGGATCGGCGTAGGGGAAACCTTTTTGCAGGCCGATTCCCAGGCACGGCAGCGGAGCGCGGTCGGCCTCGACGCACGGGCGCTCGCGCGGCGAATAGCCGCCTGCCTTGTAGGGGCTACCGTCCCGTGATAGAATCCTGAGCCGTACAACCCTCACAGGGAGTTTGATTTTTCATGCCAGCTAGTGCCGCCACAACGCACCCGCTTCAAGCTGCAGGTGCCGCAACCCAACACGCCGCTCCGCTCGCACGAGCGACGACGGTGCCGAATCCGCTCGCAGCGCAGCCCGTTCAGAGCGTGCCTGCCGCTATCGCACCGCATACGTGGTTCCAGCAACATGCAAGTTGGCTGACGCACGGGGTCGCCGGGCTCGCGGTACTCGCCGCGATTGCGCTGATCGTCCTGTTGGCGATGCAAACGACGAAGAACGAGGGGCTCTCCGGTACGATCGGCGGGAAGGTCGAGTCATCGTATCGCGGTCGTCTCGGCATGGACGAACAACTCGCGCGCGTTACGGGAATCGTCGCGGTGCTGTTCGTCGCCTCGATGACGATTCTCGCGCTCACCGGAATCTAGCCGACTCCGCGATGGCGCTGCTCGAGGTACGCAACCTTCGCACGACATTTAAGACCGAGGACGGAACGATAACCGCCGTCAACGGCCTTTCGTTCTCTCTCGATGCCGGGCAGACGCTCGGCATCGTCGGTGAATCCGGTTCGGGTAAATCGGTTACCTCGCTCTCGATCATGCGCTTGATCGATCGACCGGGGCGTATTGAATCCGGAGAGATTTTTTTTGAGGGGCGCGATCTTCTGAAACTTCGCGATGAAGAGATGCGCCACGTGCGCGGACACCGCATCGCGATGATCTTTCAAGATCCGATGACCTCGCTGAACCCGGTTCTGACCATCGGCGAACAGATCGCCGAAGTCGTGCGGCTGCACCTCGGTCGGAATCGTCGCGAGGCCCGCGACACGGCGATCGAGATGCTTCGGAAAGTGCGCATCCCCTCGCCGGAAAAGCGCGTCGACGATTACCCGCACCAGTTCTCCGGCGGCATGCGCCAGCGAGCGATGATTGCAATGGCGCTCTCCTGTAACCCACAGTTGCTGATCGCCGACGAACCGACGACGGCGCTCGACGTGACGATTCAGGCGCAGGTTCTCGAATTGATGAACGAACTCCAACGCGAAACAGGAGCGGCGATTATCCTCATTACGCACGACCTCGGCGTGGTCGCCGAGACCTGTAAAGACGTCTTGGTGATGTACGGCGGAAACATGGCGGAGTACGGCGACGCAAAACAGATCTTTAACGACCCGAAGATGCCGTACACGCAAGGGCTGCTCGCCTCGCTTCCGCGGCTCGATGCACCGGCGAATGCGCGTCTGAAACCGATTCCCGGGCAACCGCCCAATCTTCATCGCATGCCGCCGGGCTGTGCGTTTGCACCCCGCTGTACCTATCGGCTCGAGCAGTGCGATAAGCCGGTTCCCGTCACCGATCTCGGCGGTGGCCACCTCGCTCGTTGCTGGCGTTGCACCGAAGCGCTCGTTCCCGTCGGTGCGGCGCAATGACCGACGAACCTTTGCTCGAGGTAACCGACCTCAAAAAGTATTTTCCCGTGAATGCCGGCGTTTTCGGCCGACATGTCGCCGACGTCAAAGCGGTCGACGGCGTGAGTTTCAGCGTCCGCAAGGGTGAGACGTTGGGGCTCGTCGGCGAATCGGGATCGGGGAAAACGACGATCGGGCGCATGGTCCTCAAACTGCTCCCCGCGACCTCCGGCACGATCCGTTTCGAAGGGCGGGATATCAGCGATATCTCCGCGCGGCAGACGCGCGCGCTCCGTCGCCGCATGCAGATTATCTTCCAAGATCCTTATGGCAGCCTCAACCCGCGTATGACGATCGGGGAGATCGTCAGCGAACCGCTCGCAATCCATGGGATTGCCAAAGGGAAGGCGCGGATGGAACGGACCGTCGAGTTGCTGCGCCTGGTCGGGCTGCAGTCCTCGCATCTCAACCGCTATCCGAATGAATTCTCGGGCGGCCAGCGGCAGCGCGTCGGCATCGCTCGCGCCCTCGCAGTCGAGCCGCAATTCATCGTCTGCGATGAACCGGTCTCGGCGCTCGATGTCTCGATTCAGGCGCAGGTGCTGAACCTGCTCGAAGATCTCCGCGAGCGGTTAGGGTTGACCTATCTCTTTATTTCGCACGATCTCTCGGTCGTTCGGCACATCTCGACGCGCGTTGCGGTGCTCTATCTCGGGAAAATTTTCGAGATCGCCGACCGCGGTTCGCTCTACGAGCATCCGTTGCACCCGTACACGCAGGCACTGCTTGCGGCGATTCCCGTTCCGGATCCGGCGTTGCAGGGAACGCAGAAGCGCGTGCTGCTCAGCGGTGACGTCCCGACGGCGATCGCGCCGCCGAGCGGATGCCGCTTTCATCCGCGCTGTCCGTTTGCGTTCGATCGCTGCTCGGTCGATGAGCCGGCGATGCGCGAAGTCGGCGTCGGGCATTCGGTCGCCTGTCACGCCGTCGAGAACGGCACGATCCGCTAACAGCATTGCGTCGGCGCGGCCGCCGGTGTCATCCCATCTACTCGGCGTGACAACACACGGAAAGGGCGCATGCGATGCATGCGCCCTTGACCGAGAACTCCTAGACGGAGCTACTACGCGGCCTTCTTGCGAGGACGGCCGACTTTGCGACGCCCGGCCGCTTTCTTGCGAGGAGCGGCTGCCTTTTTACGTCCGGCTGCTTTTTTGCGTCCGGCGGTCTTCTTGCGTCCGGTCGCTTTTTTGCGTCCGGCTGCCTTTTTACGTCCGGTTGCCTTCTTGCGTCCGGTTGCCTTTTTACGTCCGGCGGCCTTCTTGCGTCCGGTGGCCTTTTTACGTCCGGCTGCCTTTTTGCGTCCGGCGGTCTTCTTACGACCCGCAGTCTTTTTACGACCCGCGGTGGCCTTTTTACGTCCGGCGGTTTTCTTGCGCGTCGTCTTCTTGGCGACGGCTTTCTTTCCGGCGGCTTTACGGCGTGCCTTGCGGCGAGGTTTCTTCTCCATCGTTTCGCCGTTGGCCATCATATCGTGTTCCATGCATCCTCCTCGTCCCCGGGGGACGATTGTCAGAGTGGATAGCGCATTTTGTCTTGCGCTTTGAACGCATCTTAAAGGATTTCTCCGATTTATGCAAATACGCGCGCACGAGCGGCGCGCGAAGTTCGCGCGAACCGCGCAACGTTTTGGGGACTCCTTGACCCCGGGGGTATACTTAGGCCCGTGAAAAAGCCCGTCATCATCGTCGAATCGCCGACGAAGGCGCGCACCATAAAGAAGTTTCTTCCGGCGCGCTACATCGTCAAAGCCTCGGTCGGCCACGTTCGCGATCTTCCCAAAAGTACGCTCGGCGTCGATACCGAGGGCGATTTCGCCCCGCGTTACCTAACGATCAAAGGTAAAGGCGATGTCATTAAAGAGCTCAAGGCCGCGGTAAAAGGCGCCTCCGACGTCTTCCTCGCAACCGACCCCGACCGCGAGGGCGAAGCGATCGCCTGGCATTTAGCGCAGCTACTGAAGCTGGAAAATCCGAAACGCGTCGAGCTGCACGAGATCACGAAAGAGGCGGCGTTGCGGGCGCTCGAGTCGCCGCACGCGATCGATATGGATCGGGTCAACGCGCAGCAAGCCCGGCGCATTCTCGACCGGCTCGTCGGCTACAAGATCTCGCCGTTGCTCTGGGCGAAGGTGCGCGGGGGGCTCTCTGCGGGGCGCGTGCAGTCGGTTGCGGTGAAACTCATCGTCGACCGCGAGCGCGCGATTACGGCCTTCGAACGCGAGGAGTATTGGAGCCTCACCGCTCGGCTGAGCAGTGCGGCGACCGCACCGGTCGCGCAGAACTTCACCGCCGATCTCGCAAGCAAGAATGGCGAAAAACTCGAGATCGCCGACGAAAAACAGATGCGGACGATCCTCGCCGAGGTCGAGGGCGAACGCTTCCACGTAAAGACGGTGAAACGCCGCGAAGTCAAACGGAACGCCGCCCCGCCGTTCACCACCTCGACGTTGCAGCAAGAAGCCTCGCGGAAATTACGGATGCGCGTGCGTCGGACGATGCAGCTCGCGCAGGCGCTCTACGAGGGCGTCGATCTCGGGAAAGAAGGCACCGTCGGCCTCATCACCTACATGCGTACCGACTCGACGCGCATCTCCGACGACGCGCGGGAGGCGGCGCGCGCCTTCATCCACGCGCAGTATGGCGAGGAGTTCCACGGCGGTCGCATTCATAAGGTGCGCGAGGGTGCGCAGGATGCCCACGAAGCGATCCGTCCGACCGATGTTACGCGGACGCCGCAGAGCCTCAGCGGCGTTCTCAAGCGCGACGATCTGCGGCTCTACGCGCTGATCTGGGAGCGCTTCGTCGCATCGCAGATGGCCGCTGCGCGCTTCGATCAAACCACCGCAGAGATCGCCGCGGGAGCCTACGGATTCCGCGCGACCGGTACCGTCGTCACGTTTGCCGGCTTCACGCGCATCTATGAAGAGGGGCGCGATGAAGTCGCAGCGGAGGAGAAAGGCGAGAAGCGTTTGCCGCCGCTGGCGGAGGGCGAGGAACTCGCCGTTGCCGGGCTCGATCCCAAGCAGCACTTCACCGAGCCGCCGCCGCGCTTTACCGAAGCGACGCTGGTGAAGGCGTTGGAAGAGAACGGTATCGGACGTCCGTCGACCTACGGCAGCATCGTCGAAACGATTCAGGCGCGCGGGTACGTCGAGCAGGCGGAGCGCCGCTTCAAGCCGACCGAGATCGGCACCGCCGTCAACGATCTGCTCGCCGAGCACTTCCCCGATATCGTCGATCTGCGCTTCACCGCGCAGATGGAGG
>DAIBFU010000035.1:0-15757 GCA_027422105.1 Vulcanimicrobiota bacterium
GCGAGCCGAGCCCGGATTTCGCGCGCGCCGCTCCGAGCTTGGCCAACGTCTGCGGGCAGATATCCTTACAGTGCGTGAAGCCGAAGTAGAGCGCGACGACGTGCCCGCGTTCGCTCGGTAACGAAAAGCGCACCCCATTCTGGTCGAGCGCGGCGAGCGGAGGAGCGGCGCGAATCGGCTGCAACACCGTACCGTAGAGCTTCGCTGGTCGACCCGCGCATGCAGCGGTCGCGATGAGCAACGCAAGAGTGATGAGGCGGAGCGGCAAGCGGCGAAGCGACATCGTTCGTTCTTCTCCCGCAGTTGCGAGAACCCGCCTTGTAGCAAGAAGGCGCTCGCTCGGGAAAAGCACGATATCCACGGAACCTCGCCTCCAAGTGAACGCGCGCAGAGCTGAGGTCGTCGCACTGGTCAACCGCGGGCACATGGCGCTCGCAGCCGATGATCTGCGCGCCGCACTCGAGGCTTACGAAGACGCGCTCGAAATCGACCCATTCGAGTTGCAAGCCCATCTCGGGTTAGCGCTCGGGTACCAGCGTCTCGGCGATTATGACGCATCGGAACGCCATCGGCGCGATGCCATTAAACTTGCACCGGTGCGCACGATCCCTTATCGCGGAACCGGGCAACCAATTCGCGTTCTTGCGCTCCTTGCCACTGCAAACGCGAACATCGACCTGGAGCCGCTCCTTCCGAACGAACTTTGCGCGATTACCTTGGCACATGTGGACGCGATGCCGGCCGGAGCAGAGTTGCCCAGGCACGATATTCTTTTTAACGCGATCGGCGACGCGGATGCCGCCGAGCGAGCTCTCACGATTGCCAACGTTATCGTATCGCGCAGCGATGCGCCGCTCGTCAACCATCCAACCGCCGTTGCAAATACGCGTCGCGACCGCAATGCCGCGCGCCTCCGCGCGCTGCCATCCCTACGCGTTCCGCGCATCGCGCGAATAGCGCGCGAGCGATTGCACGCCGGACAGGCACGTCTTTCGCTCGCGGCAGCTGGCATATCGTACCCGTTTCTGTTGCGATCGCCGGGCTTCCATAACGGCCGCTTCCTGTCACTGGTCGAGGATCCCACGAAGCTCGGTGCTGCTCTCGGAACTCTTCCCGGCGAGGAACTCTACGCGATCGAATACATCGATACTCGTGACAAGCGCGGATATTACTGTAAATATCGCGTCCTCTTTATCGGCGATCAGATCGTTCCGGTTCACGCCGCGCTTTCGACCACGTGGAAGGTACATTACGAGGTCGCGGATTTGGCGAGCAGCGAGTTGGGGCGAGCGCTCGACCGTGATTTCCGCCGCTATCCGCGCGCGCGCATTGGAGAGCGAGCCTACGCGGCGCTCGAAGCAGTCCGCAGCGAGCTCGGCCTTCAGTACGCCGGGGTCGATTTTGGCCTCGACGACGAAGGCAACCCCGTCCTCTTCGAGGCGAACGCAACGATGCTCCCCGGCAAAGCGAGCGAGCGAGCCCGCAAGGCAACCCTCGCCCTTATTCGCGGCCTTCTCGCTCCCAGCGCGGGATAAGGTTCCCGCTATAGGTTTAGGATGCAGCCTTCGGGGGCTGGGGGATGTTAAAATTTGCAGCGCTATGGGCATTGAGATCGATCTCACCGGTATCCCCCCTGAGGTGGTACGCTACGCACGCAAGCCGGACTGGCTCCGCGTCAGCCTGCCGCACGGGGACGACTACGAACGCGTAAAGGCGAAGGTCTCGGGGCTCACCCTCAACACCGTCTGCAAAGAGGCGGCCTGCCCGAACCTCGCGGAGTGTTGGGGGGCAGGTACCGCGACGATTATGATTCTCGGCGACACCTGCACCCGCGGCTGTCGCTTCTGCAACGTGAAAACCGGAAATCCGCGCGGGATCGTCGATTGGCTCGAACCGACGCGCGTCGCCGATGCAGTGGCGGACCTCGGGTGGAAGTACCTCGTCCTTACCGCCGTCGACCGCGACGATCTCGCTGACGGTGGGGCGTTGATTTTTGCAAATACCGTCCGCGCCATTCACGAACGCGTGCCGGCTTCCCGCGTCGAAATTCTCACCGGCGATTATCGCGGCGACCTCACCGCACTCGAGATCGTACTCGATGCACGCCCCGACGTGTTCGCACACAATCTCGAAACCGTCCGTCGACTCACGCCGCACGTTCGCGACAAACGAGCGAAATACGATCGCTCGTTAGAGGTACTTCGCCATGCCAAGCAGCACTCGCCCGACCGTTACACAAAAACCTCGCTCATGCTGGGCCTCGGCGAGAGCGTCGAGGAAGTGGAAGCGGCAATGGAGGATGCCCGCGCCGCCGGCGTCGACATCTTCACCATGGGGCAATATCTTCAACCGAGTAAAAAGCATCTTCCGGTCACTGAGTTCATCTCGCCGGAGCGCTTTGCAGAACTCGGAGCGCTCGCCCGTTCGAAAGGATTCCATCAAGTCGTGAGCAGCCCACTCTCGCGGTCTTCCTACCACGCAGAGCAGGCATTCTCGGCGTGACCAAGTTCTTTCTCAATCGCCCGATCTTCGCTACGGTCTTTGCGCTGATCATTACGATAGCGGGTTTGATCGCGATTCCGACGCTTCCGGTCGCCCAATATCCGCAAATCAATCCACCGGTCGTTACGATCTCCGCGTTCTATCTCGGCGCCGACCCAAAGACCGTTGAATCGGCGGTAACGATACCGCTGGAACAGGCGGTCAACGGCGTCCAGGGCCTCAATTACCTCTCGTCGGTCAGCGCACAAGGATCATCTTCGATCACCTGCACGTTCCATCTCGGCACCAATCTCGATATCGCCGCAGCGGACGTTCAGAATGCAATCCAGAGCGCATTCGGTCGCTTGCCGGGCACCGTCACCCAATCGGGCGTCACGGTCAGCAAAAACGCCGGATCGTTCGTCATGGGCATGTCGCTGATTTCGAATACGAAAAAGTACGACACGCTTTTCCTGAGCAATTACGCCGCGCTCAATATCGTCAACGATCTTAAACGCATCCCCGGCGTCAGCAACGTCAACATTTTCGGCGAGCGTCTTTATGCGATGCGCATTTGGCTCGACCCCCACGAACTCGCCGCGCGCGGCCTCACCGTTACCGACGTCCTTGCTGCGATTCAGTCACAGAACGCGGCCGTTCCGGGCGGAAGCATCGGCGCTCCTCCACAACCCGCCAATCAACCCTACACCTATGTCGTAAGCGTTCAAGGGCGCCTCACGACGCCGCAGCAGTTCCGAGATATTATCTTACGCTCCGATCCCAACGGCGGCATCACTCGCCTCAGCGATGTGGCGCGCGTCGATCTCGGCGCCGAAGATTATAGCAGCTTCTTGCGCTTCGACGGGCACCAAAACGTCGTCGGCATGGGCGTCCAGCAGTACCCTTCGGCAAACGCGCTCACCGTATCGAGCGCCGTTATCGCGGAGATGAACAAGCTGGAGAAAAAATTTCCGGCCGGCGTTCACTATCAGGTCGCATTCAGTTCGACGGCGTTCGTCCAAGAATCGATTAAAGATGTCCTCATCACCTTATTGATTTCGATCCTGCTCGTCATTTCGGTGATCTATCTGTTCCTACAGAACGGACGCGCGACGTTGATCCCGGCGATTACGATTCCGGTCTCTTTGATCGGCACGTTCGCGATCATGAAAATTTTCGGGTTCTCGATCAACACGATCACGCTCTTTGGAATAACGCTTGCCACGGGTCTCGTCGTCGACGATGCAATCGTCGTCATTGAGAATATCGAACGCATCGTAAAACTGCGCGGTACCGGCGTCCTCGCCGGAGCCGCCGAGGCGATGGAAGAGATTCAGGGAGCGGTCGTCGCTTCATCGCTCGTACTGCTTGCCGTCTTCGTTCCGGTCGCGTTCTTCCCGGGAACGACCGGGCAGATTTACAAACAGTTCGCGCTGACGATCGTCGGATCGATCTCCATCTCGCTCTTTGCTTCGCTGACGCTTGCGCCCCCGCTGGCAGTGAAATTTCTTCATGTCGGGGATCGACCGCCGCGCTTCGGCCTCTTTACCTGGTTCAATCGGCGGCTGGAGCGCTTTCGCGCTTCCTATGCGCGCACGTTGCCGCGCCTATTGAAAGTCCGCGGCCGCGTCTTGGCGGCATTCGCGGTGACACTACTTCTTGTCGCCGTACTCTTTAAAGCGATTCCTTCGAGCTTTATCCCTGCGGAGGACCAAGGTTTCCTCATTTGTCTCATTCAAGCTCCGGAAGGCACCTCACTTGCCGGCGAACACGCCGTTGCGGTGCAAGTTGAGAAATATCTTCTCGCGCAACCGCAAGTTGCGCACGTCTTTAATATCGGCGGATTTAGTTTTGGTGGTTCGACTCCGAACCGCGGCATGATGTTTGTCCGCCTCAAGCCCTGGAACCAGCGCCCTGGGCCATTCAACTCAGCGACATTCCTTTCAACCAAATACTTTTTCCACTTTATGTCCTACGGCAAGGCGCAGGTCCTCGTCCTAAACCCGCCGGCGATCAGCGGTGTCGGCACGACATCAGGCTTTCAATTCGAACTTGAAAACAACGGCACGCTGACGCTTCGACAGCTCGACGGCGTGGCGAAAAAAATTCTTGCAGCAGCCGCAAAAGATCCCCGACTCGTCCAAGTGCGGACGCAATTTGCGATAAATTCGCCGCAACTCGACGCAACCGTCAACCGGCAGAAGGCGATATCCTTAGGCGTTCCCTTAAGCGATCTTTACGCGACCCTCGGCGTTATGCTCGGCGGCGCGTACGTGAACGATTTCACTTATCTCAATCAGTCCTATCGCGTGTACGTTCAAGGCGACGAACCGTATCGCGACCGTATCGCCTCGCTGCAGAGCCTCTACACGCGCTCGGCTGCAGGCGGCATGATTCCGCTGCCGGAGCTCGTCAGCGTTCACCGCGCCCTCGCAGCCCCCGTCATCGACCACTACAATCTCTCTCGCAGTATCGAAATTACCGGACAGGCCGCGACCGGTCACAGTTCGGGCGAGGCGATCTCCGCTATGGAGCAGATATTTAAACGCGTCGCCCCACCAGGAGTCAGTTACGAGTGGAGCGGCATCTCGTTAGAAGAGATCCATGCCGGTTCGCAGACGATCATCCTCTTTACCCTCGGCATCATCTTCGTCTTTTTAGTGCTCGCCGCACTCTACGAAAACTGGATCGACCCGCTGATCGTCCTGCTCGCCGTTCCCGCGGCGCTCTTCGGAGCGCTTGCGTTGATAGGATTGCGGAATGTCATTCCCTTCCTCAACATCTTCCTTCACATGGCGCAGAACGTCTACGTGCAGGTCGGCTACGTCATGCTCGTCGGTCTTGCGAGCAAGAATGCGATTCTTATCGTCGAGTTCGCCAACCAGCAGTTGCGCGCCGGCGCCGACATCACGACCGCCGCGCTCCGCGGCGCGCAGACTCGCCTTCGTCCGATCCTCATGACCTCGATCGCCTTCATCCTCGGCTCGACGCCGCTTGTCTTCGCCACCGGCGCCGGCAGCGCGGCGCGTCAATCGATTGGAACCGTCGTGTTCGGCGGCATGCTCGTCTCGACGTTTCTCAACCTCATGGTCACGCCGATCCTCTACGTGGTCATCAAGAGCCTTGAAGAGCGCTTTTTCGGACGGCCCTTCGTCGAGGCGCACGGTTCGACTGCAGGTATAGAACCGCCGGGAGAGTCGGCGCCGCTCCAGGACTAAGAGGGAGCTCGGCGCCAGGGAAAGCGAGCCATTAAGCGCAACGTACCCCTCCAACCGGGGGACACCTTTTCGTTTTCCGCCGGGCTCCCGATTTGGAGGTGCGAATGCACAAATTTTCTCTCCGCGCGATTGCCGTAGGTGCGGCCATTATCGCGCTAGGGCTTTCGGCGGCCCCGGCCGCCGCCACAACGAGCGAAGCCTTTGCAGCTAACGTGGTCGGCGGCGCAAACACCGCCATCAAGAACGCCATGAAGTCTCCGAAGGCGAAACACACCGTCGGCAAGCGGACGGTCGCTCAAGTTCCACCCGTCGAACAACACCCCGTCGGCGGGGCGAAGGTCCAACAGGGCCTGCCGACCGGCTTCACCTATACCGCCGATGCGTCGATGGCGTACCCCTATGGCAACATTGGAACCGCAAAAGGTCAATGGCTGCCGGGCGGCGTCGATCTCGTTGCCGGTTACGGGTTTAACCCCACCAGCCGCTTCATGGCTTCGATGTACCAGCTACAGCATTATCCGTACGGTTTCAATAGCGGAACCGTGCCGCTCTATTTACAGGGTTTCGCCAACCCGATTAATTGCGTCAACCTCAATAATACCGCGGCAAACGGTTGCGTACCGGAAAACATCAACGTTCGAACAAAAGACACGTTCCTCTTCTTCAACTACGAAAAGCTCTTCTCGATCAAATTCAAAAACGGTCGAGTGCTTCCGATCGTCGTTACCCCGACCTACGTTTCGCGTTGGTCGAAGATCGGCGCGTCGACGCAGAACGACGACACCGTTCCCTTCGCAGTGAACCCGCCCGACGGCCCGCTCTTCTTCAATACGAAGACGCGTTCGGCACAGGTGTGGTCGCTCGCCGTTACGGTGCCGTTCCTCAAGACGCCGAAGATGTTCGGCACGTTCACCGTTGCGCCGGGCTGGCTCAACCATCTCAACGGCATTAACGGCGTCAACAAAGCGCAACTCTACCAGATCCTCTATCTCGAATACACCCCCGATTCCAAGACGAAGTTCTTCTTCGAGCCGCAAAGCTCGCGCGATTATCTTCCGACCGACCCCTACGCACAGCATCTGTTCGCGTATTTCCTCGGCGTCTCGCGTCGTTTGACGAAAGACACCTTCGTTCAGCTCCAGCTCAATAGCGGCGGGCCTTCGAACGAGAGCCCGTACGGCGTCTCGGCAATCTCGTGCGTTTCGATCACGCAGTGCGCACCGGTCGTCGGCGGACTCAAGGCCACTCAAATTCAGATTCAGTTCGGCATCGGTTCGCCGAGCGTGATTCAGTTCTAAGGCAAGGATGAGAACGATGAAGATCAAGCACCTCCAACGCGCCTTCGCCTTGGTCGCCATGGCCGCACTCGCGGCCTGCGGCGGCGGCGGAAGTAGCTCCTCGACGATTCCCGCTCCGGGGCCCACGACCGCGCCGAATATCCTTTCGCGTATCGTCGGCGTCGGCGACAGCCTCACTGCCGGCTATCAATCCTCCGGCTGGCTCGGTGCGACGAACGTTCCGAACCCACTCCTTGCCGGAACGCCCTATGCCGGCGCCCCGGCGCCCTTCGGGCAAGAGAACGGCTGGTGGTCGCTGCTCTATCAACAGGCACAGACCGCGCTGACCGGGCTTCCGTTCAACCCGTTGTTGATGGCCGGCCCAACAAGCCCGTTGCCGCTCATCGCCGCCCCCGGAATCGGCAATGAAATCGTTCCGGCGAACCCGGCCCTGGCCGGCGGGCTCTCGTTCTACCCGCTCTTCGGCACCGCGCCGGGTGCCAGCTGTAAGGCGATCGATCAGGCGGCATACAGCCTCTCGACGGTGGCGACAACGCTCGTCAACCCGAGCGGAACGCCGATGGACCTCGGAATCCCCGGCCTCACGATCCACGAAGAGATCGCGATGCATCAACCGCTTGTCCCGAACTGCGCAACGATTCCCGGTATCCCGTCGAGCGTCCAGGGCGTCGTCGGCGGCGAGAGCGAGGATTTCTGGCCCGTTCTTCACGGATTCACGAACCTCGGTTCATCGCTGACTCCGCTCGCAGCGGCAGTCTCGCTCAAACCCTCGCTTGCAACCGTCTGGCTCGGCGCGAACGACCTGCTGAAGTATGCGTTCAGTGCCGGACAGTGGCAGGGTGATGACACCAGCGTCGCACAGGTGCAGAGCGACATAACGACGATCATCAACCAGTTGAAGGCCTCCGGCGCGAAGGTTGTCGTGGCGAATATCCCCGATATCCTCGTCGCTCCGCAGTTCTTCACCGTTCAAGACCCGGCGGTCCTTACCGCCGAGCTTGCGCCGACGCTGCAACCCGCCGTCTGCAATATCCAAGCAAATGCGGCGTGTACGATCGAACTCTTCGCGACCTCGCAGAGCCCGGCACTCCCGATCACGCTTCCTGAAGCGCAGAGCCTCGTCGTCGCCATCTCCAATGTCTACGGCCTCGGTGCGACGACCAGC
This sequence comes from Vulcanimicrobiota bacterium, assembly GCA_027422105.1. GTDB lineage: Bacteria > Vulcanimicrobiota > Vulcanimicrobiia > Vulcanimicrobiales > Vulcanimicrobiaceae > JABEUX01. The sequence continues at coordinate 8,163 of DAIBFU010000035.1, forward strand.
ACCCCCGGCTACCTCACCGAGAGCGGCATGCTCACGACGATCGGGACGCTTGGAGCCATTATCAAAGCCAACCCGACGCTCTTGGCGAACCCGACTGCGCTGGCAACCGCCCTCACCACCGCGTTGCAACTCGATCCCAAGGGTGCGGGGACCGGTCTCGGCGGCAACTACTTCACACCGGCGCGGGCCGCACAGGTGCAAACCGTCAACGATAATATCAACAACGGTATTCTCGCCGCTGCGCAAGCGACGAACACACCGTTGGTCGATACGAAGACGCTCGAGGATAATCTCTCCTGGAAAGGCGCAATCGGCGCATCTCCCAGCCCCTACTTCCTCCAAGCACTCAGCATCAATCCCGGAAAATGCTGTACGCTTGGATTCGGCGGCGGCATCCTGAGCTTTGACGGCCTGCATCCTTCGGATACCGGCTACGCGCTCATCGCCAACGCGTTTATCCAAACGATCAATACCGCGTACGGAACGACGATTAGCCCCGTCAGCCCGATCAACGTCTATAACGGAACCGGATACTTCTATCCCGATCCGTTCGCGCAACATTAGCGTATAGACACCACAAAAAGAATCGCCCCGCCGACATCATCGGCGGGGCGATTCTTTTTGTGGAACGGGAGGCAGCCTCTTAGGCGTAGATCCCGCGCAAGCGAAGCGCCTTCACGACGCGATCGATAGCGATGGAGTAGGCTGCGATGCGCAGCGTCGTATTATGCTGCTTCGCAAAATCTTGGATGCGATGGAGATTTTCGAGCAACGTGTCTTCGAGCCGCTCGTTGACCTCCGACTCCTTCCAGAAGTATCCCATGCGATCTTGTACCCACTCGAAGTACGAGACCGTCACGCCGCCGGCGTTGGCCATAATATCGGGGATCACGATCACTCCGCGCTCTCTGAAGATATTCGCGGCTTCAGGAGTCGTCGGACCGTTCGCACCCTCGACGATGAGTTTCGCCTTCACTTTTGCAGCGTTCTCGGCAGTGAAGACTTTTTCGAGCGCGGCGGGTACCAGCACGTCGCACGAGGCCGTGAGCAACTCGCCGTTGCTGATCTTGTCGCCGCCTTTGAAGCCGTCGAGCGAACGATGCTCGGCGCTATACTTCATCGCCGCGGCAACGTCGATGCCCTTATCGTTGTGATAGGCTCCGGTGACATCGGAAATGCCGACGATCTTGCAGCCGCGTTCGGCGAAGAGTTTTGCGGCATACATTCCCACGTTTCCAAAACCTTGGATCGCGATGCTGCTCTGCTCGGGTTTCAAACCCATCTTCGCCATCTGATCGAGCGCACAGATCGTCACGCCGCGTCCGGTCGCCTCAACGCGCCCGCGCGAGCCACCGATTTCGAGCGGTTTTCCGGTCACGACGCCGGGGACGTTTTGCCGCACGTGCATCGAGTAGGTGTCCATGAACCACGCCATGATTTGCGGCGTCGTGTTGACGTCGGGTGCGGGAACATCTTTATCGGGGCCGACGACTTCGACGAGTTCGGCTGCATAGCGGCGCGTGATCCGTTCGAGTTCGTTCATCGAAAGCGTCGCCGGATCGCAAGTAACGCCGCCTTTCGCTCCGCCGAACGGCAGATCGACGACCGCGCACTTCCACGTCATCCAGAACGCGAGCGCCGTCACTTCGTCGAGCGTCACACCGGGATGGTAGCGGATGCCGCCCTTCGCCGCGCCGCGAGCAAAACTATATTGTACGCGATATCCGGTGAATACCTCAAACTCTCCGGTGTCGCGTTGGAACGGAATCGAAAAAATGATCTGCCGAGCCGGATGCGTGAGAATGAGTCGCATGCCTGCATCGAGCTCGAGAATATCCGCAGCTTCCTTGAAGTACGTGATCCCGTCACCGAATACCGAGACATCGCGGGGCGAGGTGCTCATAGAAACCTAGTGCCTCCTAAGACAGTAATGTGCGCAAAGAGCAAACTTGACCGACGTTTGCGCTCGCTCTCCGCGGTTCCTGGAGCACTTTGGTCGCACCCGCTAGGTTTACCAAAGCAACTAGACGTTAAACCGGAAGTTGACGACATCACCCTCTTGCATGACATATTCTTTGCCTTCGCTCCGCAGGCGCCCGGCGGCACGAATCGCATCCATGCTTTTTAGCTCGGCATAGTCCTCGTAGCTGACGATCTCGGCGCGGATAAAGCCGCGCTCGATGTCGCTATGGATCTTGCCGGCGGCCTGAGGTGCGCGCGTCCCTCGCTCGATGGTCCAGGCGCGGACCTCCTGCTCGCCCGCGGTCAGGTACGTCATGAGCCCCAGCGTCTCGAAGGCCGCGAGCGCGAGTTCATCGAGCCCACGGCGCTCGATCCCCAACTCTTCGCAGAAGGCCTCTGCCTCCTCGTCGGAGAGACCCGCGAACTCCGCCTCGATCTTGCCGCAGAGCACGACGACTTGCGCCCCCTCGCCCTTCGCGATCCGCCGCACCGCCGCCACATAGGGCCCCTCCGAGGCGATCTGGGCCTCGTCGACGTTGGCGACGTAGAGCAGCGGCTTCGCGGTAATCAGAAAACTCTCGCGGGCGACCTCGCGTTCGAGCGTCCCCTCGGGGAAGGAGCGCGCCGCCTTTCCCTCCTCCAGCGCCGCCGTGAGGCGCGCCGCCGCGTCGTAGGTCGGGCGTAGCTTCGGGTTCGCACGCGCCTCACGATCCAAGCGATCGAGCCGCTTGCGCATCGTAGAGAGGTCGGCGAGCGCGAGCTCGATCGCAATAATTTCGATATCGCGCGCCGGATCGGGCCCCCCTTCGACGTGGGTGACATTCTCGTCATCGAAACAGCGAACGACCATCGCGATCGCATCGGTCTCGCGGATATGGCTGAGGAAGGCGTTCCCGAGCCCTTGCCCGGTGCTCGCCCCTCGGACCAGCCCCGCAATATCGACGAAACGAACGGTCGTCGGAACGATGCGTCGAGCGCTCACGATCTGCTGCAGCACGCCGAGGCGCTCGTCGGGGACGGCGACCTCCCCGACGTTGGGCTCGATCGTTGCGAAGGGGTAGTTCGCCGCCAGAGCCTGCGCCGAACGTGTCAACGCGTTGAAGATGGTGGATTTCCCGACGTTCGGAAGACCGACGATACCGCAAGAGAGTGCCATGACAAGTCGGCTTCGCTTCCGCCCATGCCAGGGAAAGCCTGCCTCACGTAGGATTACTCTAGGGTATGCGCCAGATGAAGGTCGATAAGCTCGGAATCGATTTGCTCACACACGAACCCGTTGTCATCCTCAAGGCGGTCAACGGCATGCAATTTTTACCGATTCTCATCGGGCCGTTCGAAGCGGCAGCGATCTCGCACGTCCTCGAGGGGGGACACGCACCGCGCCCGCTCTCTCACGACCTCATGCTCTCGATCGTCGAAACGCTCGGCGGAACGATCGAACAGGTCGTCATTCACGATATTCGCGACTCGACGTTCTTCGCAAAACTCGTCGTGCGCGCCGGCGGCGATCTCAAAGAGATCGACGCGCGCCCGTCCGATGGGATCGCTATTGCGTTACGCGCGAAAGCGCCGATCTACGTTACCGATAAAATCGTGCTTGAAGAGAGCCAGGGTGACGGGGGCGAGGGCGATGAAGAGGATCTCTCTCGGTTCAAGAAGTTTCTCGACAATCTCAAACCGAGCGATTTCAACCGCTGATTCGGTCTCTGGGTAACTAGCGACTTCCGCTCTGCTGAACGACTTGACCGTTGAGCATGATCGTATTTTTCAGTATGGTCGAGGTACTCTGGAGCCATGCCGCGCCGCGTTTAACCCAGACGTCGGTCTCCCTCTCACTGATTTGAATCGGCGAGGTTCCGCTCTGCGATGCAACGGTGCCGTCCGCCGATTGTTCGACGTTGACCGTTACCGTATTACCGTCCGCGCTCACCGATCCACCGGAGATCGTAGCGGCACAATCGGTCACCGTTAAGCCCATCATCGCGATCTGTTGTTTGATCGCTCCGATCGCCTGCGCTTTGGTTGTGTTGGTGCCATTGGGATCGTGTTCGATCCAGTGGTCGGTCAACGTTTTACTGTACCCGTCGATATCGGTATTTTTTATGAGGGTGCATTGGTTTGCGTAGGCCGCCGAAATTGCGGTGGCGATCGCCGGCGGTAACGGGGCAGGAGATGCGGCGCGTGCGCTCGCGGTAACCGCGGCGCTGAACACTAGGCCTGCGAAAAGAATCGAGAGTCCACGAATAAGCACGGGCGTAAAGAACCTCCAAAGACCGAGGGTACAAGCCTCCGACAATTCGCGCCGAGCGCAGGCTGTTCCGCCTCTCGCGCCCCAGCAACCCCCTGGAAGGGGCGCGACGGGGCTAGAGCGGCGTCACGCTCCGGCTCAGAACGTGGCTTGCGACCGCGCGCCAGCTCCCGCCGACGAGCTTCCAGTGCTCGAGTGCATGCAGGTCGATCCTGTAATTCCGCGCTCCCTCGCCCGGTATCGCAATCGCGATATCCTCGACGATATGGAGCGGCAACGAAAACCCCGTTGCGGTGACGGGAGCCGAGGGCGCGCTTGCCGTGCAGCTCTCGATCCGCCCGCTCTTTTCTTGAAACCAGTGCGCGTAGGTTGCCAGAATCTGCGACCGACGTTCGACCTTACCGCCGAGGTCGACGAAGCGATAGCTCGGTGCGAGCGTTGCCGCGTAAGCACGAAGGTTGCCCGTCAAAAGGGCATTGCATTGCGTTCGGTAGAGCCCGGCAGGGTTTATCGTTGTTGCTACTGCTAGGAGTAGGTGTTTGAAAACAATCATCGCAGGGCCACCGATTCTCCTCGCGAATCTCAAGATCATGCAAACAAACGAACATGCGGATATCGGCGTTTTCGGCGGTTCCGGTTTTTACTCGCTTATAGAAAATGCGCGCGAAGTTTGGATCGAGACGCCCTACGGCGCTCCCAGCGACCGCGTTGCGCTCGGTGAGATCGCCGGCAAACGCGTCGCATTCTTACCGCGACACGGCAAAGACCATCGCTTTCCACCGCAGGCAATCAACTATCGCGCAAATCTCTACGCGATGAAGATGCTCGGCGTCTCGCGCATCATCGCGCCGACGGCCTGCGGTTCGCTCGCCGTCCACGTCAAACCGGGCTCGATGGTCGTCGCCGACCAAGTGGTCGATCGCACGAGCGGGCGACACGATACCTTCTTCGATGGCCCCATTACGACGCACGTTTCGTTTGCCGATCCATATTGCCCGACGTTGCGAGGCATTGCCGCAAAATCGCTCGTTGAGCTCGGTATCGATACGCACGAACGCGGCACCGTCGTCGTTATTCAGGGTCCTCGATTTTCGACGCGCGCCGAATCGAAGTGGTTCCAAAGCCAGGGATGGGAGGTCATTAACATGACCCAATATCCGGAGTCCTACCTCGCGCGAGAACTCGAAATCTGTTACGCGAACATCTCGCTGATTACCGATTACGACGTCGGCCTCGAAGGCATGGCGCCGGTCTCGCACGCCGAGGTCATGAAGGTGTTTGCTAGCAATAACGATCGCGTGAAGGCTGCGCTCGGGAAGATTATCGAACGCATCGACCTCCATGCCGACTGCTCGTGTCGCCACGCGCTCGACGGCGCACGCGGCTAGGGCGAACGTATTCGTGAATAGACGCAGTAGCCCCCAGGTCGATTTCGTCATCTATCTGCGTGGCTTGTGGTTGCTACTGCGTCACCCGGCTATTATCGTCGTTCCGCTGTTAGCCGCCCTCGTCAGCGTCTTGCTCGCGCAGGTCGGACAATTTTTCACCGATCCGCTCGGCGGCGCGGGCGGCGGCCTTATTGCTTTTCTGCAACAGCTCGCCTTCGGCTTTGCATTCGGCGTGGCGACAATCTACGCAAACGATCTTCAACGGGGATATAAGACGAACTTCGACAGCGTCTGGGACGAAGCAGTTGGGAAGGCCGGCGCGATCGTCATGGCGACCATCGGCTTTGTCTTCGTCATCTCCGTTGCCGCGATGGTCGGTTCGCTCCTCGGAGCGCTCGGAGCTTATGCGCTCCAATTCGTTGCGGCGTTCTTTTTGATTTACACCATACCGGCGGGTGCGATCTCGGGCCTACCGGGCCCCCTGGCGATCAGTGCCTCGATTCGCGCGGTGCGCGAGCATCCGGCGCGCGCTTTTTTGCTGGCGGTGATCTTTATTCTCCTTTGGGGAGTCCTACCGCAAATCGCAATCGTCCACCTGATGACGCTCACGACCAATCCGTTGTTCTTCCAGATCGTTCCGGCGGTGATAAAGGCGCTCGTCTTTGCATATCTCGCCTTCCCGTTTGCGAAGAACTACGACGACGTCGCGCCGCGAGGCTTTCGCTAGGAGCGCTCGCCGCCGATAACGAGCCCCGTAATAGCCATGCGAACGAGATCGGCAACCATCGACGGGCTGACGTTCGTCCGCGCCAATCGCTGAGCGTCATCGATCTTCTCGAAGGCTTTCAGCCCGCGCGCGAGATCGATATGTGGCCCGGAAGCATTATCGAGATAGGGTGCGGCAATCGCATCTTTCAAGAGCGTCTTTATCGCCAGCAAACCCTCGTCCAAACTCTCTCGCGTCGCCCAGTTGGCGGCAGGCGTCCCCCCGGCGACCGCTTCATCGAACCACCGCGCAACGACTGCATGCGGGGCTTCGGCGTCGAGATCGAGTAATTCCAGCGCTCGCGTCAGGCTTCCGCGCGCACGCGCGAGTACGCGTTCCGCCGCATCGTAAGGGAAGCCGCGTCGAGCGAGTAACCGCGTCATTTCGTCGCGCGAGAGCGGGCCGACGCGTAATTGCGTGAGGCGCGAACGGATCGTCCCGAGAATAGCCGCGGGGGTCGAACTCGTTAAGAGAAGGGTGACGCCCGTCGGCGGCTCTTCAAAAAATTTCAACAGTGCATTGGCAGCTGCCGGCGAGGCGAATTCAACGTCCGCGAGCAGCAGCACGCGCCGACCACCGGAGTACGATTGCATCGCCAACTGGCGGATGAGATCGCGCGAGGTGGTGTCGCCGGTCGTTGCAAAACCGGAGCCGGTCGTCTCGCCGATCTTGAGCGCCCCGAGGTGCTCGATAAAATCGGGATGAGCGCTCTGCCCCTCGTGCCCGAAGAGCGCGCAGGACCGGCACGATCCGCATGGACCGAGCGCGTTCTCGCCGTTTCCTTCGCAAAGCAGCGACTCCGCGAGATAGCGCGCGAAACTCTTTTTTCCGACGCCGCTCGGCCCGACGAAGAGATACCCGTGGGCGATCTCTGCTTTCCGACTCCGCTTGAAGAATGCTCGCGCCGCGTCGGCGCCGATGGTGGGATCGTAACGTTCAGACACGCGCCTCGACTCCATCGATAGCGGAGAGCGCCGCAGCGACGAGCGTTTCGCGGGCGTCGCCCGCGTTGAGAACGACGTGTCGAGAGCTCTCACGCGCAATCGTCAAAAAGCCTTCACGCACGCGTTCGTGGAAGTCGGCACTCTCGCTTTCGAGTCGATCCTGGGCGGCACCGCGCTCGACGAGACGGCGCCGTGAAAGCGTCGGGTCGCAATCGAGTACGATCGTTACGTCGGCGATCAGCGGACCGACGGCGATATCGCAAAGAGCGCGCAACATCGCGAGATCG
>DAIBFU010000036.1:0-15727 GCA_027422105.1 Vulcanimicrobiota bacterium
CTTCCGCATCGAGCAGTTCACGCAGAGCGAACCGTACATGGTGGCCACGTACACCGAATTGCCGGACAAGACCGTTGAAAACGAAGCGCGCGTTGCGATGCATCGCAATCTTGCCGGGCTCTTCCAAAAGCTTCTTTCGTACTTGCCGCAGGCACCGCGCGAAATGGAGATGGAAGTTCAAAATATCACCGACTCCAACGTGCTTACGTATTTCGTGGCGTCGACCATGCGCCTTGAAACCGCGGAGCGCCAGGCGTTGCTCGAAGAGCGCGACACTGCAAAGCGGATGCGTAAACTCACGATGTTGCTCACCAAAGAGTTGGAAGTCGTGGAGCTCGGGCACAAGATCCAGGGCGATATTCAGCGCGAGATGGACAAAAATCAGCGCGAATTCTATCTGCGTCAACAGTTACGCGCGATTCAAGAAGAGCTCGGAGAGATCGATCCGCAGCTCGCCGAGATCAACGAGTTAAAGAAGAAACTCGACGAAGCGAAGTTGCCGGAAGAGGCACTAAAAGCCGCCGAACGAGAACTCGACCGGCTCTCGAAGGTGCCGCAGGCGAGCCCCGAGTACAGCGTTATTCGTACGTATCTCGATTGGCTCGTCCAGTTACCGTGGAATATCGAAACCACCGATGCGATCGATATTCGGAAAGCACGGGAAATTCTCGACGAGGACCACTACGATCTCGAGAAAATTAAGGATCGTATCGTCGAATATCTTGCCGTCGGCAAGCTCAAGAATCGCCTCAGCGGACCGATTCTCTGTTTCGTCGGCCCGCCGGGCGTCGGGAAAACTTCTTTAGGGCAATCGATCGCGCGCGCGATGGGGCGAAAATTCGTGCGCCTCTCGGTCGGCGGCGTTCGTGATGAAGCCGAGATTCGGGGCCACCGGCGCACCTACATCGGTGCGATGCCGGGCACGATCGTGCGCGCGATCCGCGATGCCGGAACGCGCAACCCCGTCATGATGATTGATGAAATCGACAAAGTCGGTTCTGATTTTCGCGGTGACCCGCAATCGGCGTTGCTCGAAGTGCTCGATCCCGAACAAAACAAGGGGTATCGCGACCACTATCTCGATCTGCCGTTCGATTTAAGCCAAGTACTCTTCGTGTGTACCGCGAATTCGCTCGACACGATCTCGCCGCCGTTGCGCGACCGCATGGAGATCATTCAGCTCTCGGGATATACGGAATTCGAAAAGCTGCAGATCGCCAAACGCTATCTGCTCAAGAAGCAGCGCCTCGCCAATGGAGTCAAGGAATCGCAGTCGCAGATCAACGACTTGGCACTGCGGGCGATCATCAACGACTACACGCGCGAGGCGGGCGTCCGCAATCTCGACCGCGAGATCGGCACCGTATTCCGCAAAATCGCGCGCAAGGTCGCGGAAAATTCACGCTATAAAACGCGCGTCAAACCGGAGAGTCTCGTCGAATATTTGAAGAAACCGCGTTTCTTCAACGAAGTGAAAAAACGTGTCGCCTCGATCGGCGTTGCGACCGGAATGGCATGGACGCCGGTCGGCGGCGATATTCTCTTCATCGAAACGCAAGTGATGCCCGGAAGCGGCAAAGTCGTTTTGACCGGACAGCTTGGTGATGTGATGAAAGAGAGCGCGCAGGCTGCCGTCTCATTCCTGCGTTCGCGCTCTTCGGAGCTCGGCCTCGCCGAAGATTTCTTTGCCAAGCACGACATCCATATCCACGTGCCGGCGGGCGCGACGCCGAAGGATGGACCATCGGCGGGTATCGCGCTGGTCACCTCGATTGCCTCGATGCTGACCGGAAACAAGGTCGATCCGAATCTCGCGATGACCGGAGAGATCACGCTCACCGGTCAGGTGCTACCGATCGGTGGATTAAAAGAGAAAGTCCTCGGCGCGCGGCGCGCGGGAATTTCGAAAGTGCTTCTGCCGAAGCGGAACGAGGTTGACCTCGACGATATCCCCGACGAAGTGCGGAAGCAGATGACCTTCGTATCGGTAGAAGAGCTCTCGGAAGTACTCGCGCACGCTCTGGGCAAACGCATTATCGCTCCGGTGCCGCTCGGTAACGAGAACCTCAAACGCAACGGTATCGTCGTTCCGATGCCCAAGCGCGGTGTCGGCAAGCGCTCGGCCGCGACTCGCGGACGCGCGAAGGTATCGCCGCGCCCGGCAACGCGGGCCTAACGTAAACGCGTGGTACGCATCGCCGGTGCGATGCTGTCGCCGAGAAGATGCGCGAGTTCGTGGGCCGGTGCGGTCTGGAGCTCGCGCATAAGCGCGCGCGAGTAGGTGCGATATTCGTGCAGCGCCCCAAGACGATCGTGAACGACGAGGTGTGAACGGATGAGTGTGCTCCACGCGCGTTCGTCGCATTCATCGAACGCAAGCGCCCGTCGCGCGAGGTGCATCGAACGCTCGATCTCTCCTTCGCGGAGCGCTCGATCGGCGAGCGTCGTCACCACTGCCTGGCGAAACTCCTCAAGGCGTCGGTATGTCGGCGCCAGCCATTCCGGAATCTCGTAGCGTGCGGCGGCATTCGTCGCGCTTTCGAGGCGCTCGGCAAGGTCGTCGTCGGAGTGTTGCTCCGGCGCATTCCAGCGCTCGCTGTACTCCCAGAGATCGACGCGGGCGCGCGAATCGTCGAGCCGGTACGAGTGGCCCTGCGTCGCCAAAAGATCGTCGCCGAGGCGTCGACGGATGCGGTGGAGCGCAACGTACAGCCGGTTCCTGGCGACCGACGCCGCGACGTGCGGCCAGAGCAACTCCATGAGGCCCTCGGAGCGGATGCCGCGCCGGTGAAGCGCGAGCGCAAGGAGCAATTCCCATTCGCCGGGCGTCAGAAAGAGTTGCTCCTCGCCGCGCACGGCATAGCCGGAGAGAAGTTGAAGATCGATTGCGGGCGCGTTCATCCTCAGAAGCCTATGCGCGCGTACTTACAAAACGGTCACAATCATTCGGGTTCGCCGAGATCGCAACAAATTTGTTCGAAGTGCGGCGAGGGATCGAGGCCCAGGCTTCGTTGCAGGGCTTGGCGGCAGTCGAGGTAGAGGCGCCGAGCGGCCGCGCGATCGTCGGCGGCGATAAGGGCGCGGATTGCCAGCAGGTAGCCGCTCTCGTCGCAGGGGTCGAGCCGCCGAAGATCGTCGGCGATGCCAAGCGGCGTCGAACGATCGCCGCCGGCCAACAGCGCCTCGCCGAGTTGAAGCAACGCATCGCGCCGAAGGCTCTCCAACCAGAGTTCGGACTCGAGAAACCACTCGAGTCGCCGCAGCGTCGAGGGGATCGGAGCAACGACGAGCGGCCGAAGGCGCTGGAGTTCGTCGAGGTTCTCGGTACGCGATGCCGTTCGCAACTCGTCGATATCGGAACAGATCGCCGCGCCAAGCGAATATCGTCGCCGGGTGGCGACGATAGCATCGGATGGAAGCTTTTTCCGCAATCGCGAGATGGTCGTCTGCAGCGCGCTTGATGCCGCGCGCGTGTCGCGATCGGGCCAGATCGCGCTTGCGATCTGTCCGCTCGGCACCGGTACCGGATGCAGCGCGAGATAAACGAGAATCTCGATCTCGCGACCGGTGAGGGCGAGAACCGATCGATCGACGGAGAGCTCTCCGCGATAGACGCTGAGGCGAAACGGCGCCGACGGTGATGGCGAATGCCGACTTCGATCGACGTCGGCGCCGACGGCGGCAGATGGGTGAAGCGTTATTTGAATCTCTGCGATCGCTTGCGATGCGTTTCGTTCGGTATAAAGATGGGCGATGAAGCGCTTCATCTCACCACGTCGATCGCGGAGTGCGATCTCGAAACCCGCGCGTTCCGGCGCTTTCGATCGAATCGCCGCACGCGCAAACTTCGTTACGAGCCCGGTCTCGCCGACTGCGGCAATCGCACCGATATGTTTTCCGAGCAATTCATGGCTCGGTATTCCCAGCAACGCTTCGACATTCGGGGTGGCGTAGAGTACCTGCCCGTCGCGTCCAACCCGCAGCACGATTGCGTCGATTGCCGAGAGTACTCGCCCTAAGGTGCGCTCGAGTCGCAAGCGGTCGCCGATTGCAAATGCGAGCAGGACGCACTCGCTTCCGGTGCCGATCTCGACCCCGTAGATACCGATTCCGCTATGCGTGCCGACCAGATATTGCCATACGGCAATGCACACGAAAATAAACAAAATCGGAAAACTCAACAAGAAATATCTCGCGGGGTGGTAGCCGTTGCGCGCGCGGCCAATCGTTGCGACGACGACCAATGCAGAAACGAAGAACATCATCGCAATGGGCACGAGTCCGTGCGGATTGAGATTTACTGAAACAAAGCGCCGGAAGAATACGACGATGGGAAGGTAGCCCAGTAACGCAACAATGCAGAAAAACAGAAGCCGGTCGATGCGCGCACCGTAACGTGATGTCTGGAGAAACGATCGCGCGAACTGTGCGTAAAGGGCAACGTTCGGGCCCCACAGCACGTATTCGATTTCTCCGCTATGCCACGGACCGAACGGCCAACCAAGCCGCCAGAGAAAATTATTTCGGAACAATTGATAGAGCGCGAGCGAACAAAGATAGGCGAGGTACCAGCCGATGAATGGTTCGCCGGACATAACGAAAAGCACGAACATCGTCAACGTGGTTCCACCGAGCAACCCGAAGTAGAGATAGAGTGGAACGTGTCCGGGTTCGCGATGAAGGACGAACGAGACGGGCGCTGCGCGAATGCATCCGAGCGTTTTCGTGTTCGAGAAGACGCGAACGAAGAACGAATGGCGCGCCCATGCGTTTGGAATGGTGAGGGCCGGTGGCCCCCCGTACAGGACGTGCCCGTCGTCGGGAATCTCGTCTTCGAAGCGGACGATGCGTCGGCCATGAGGCGCTGCTCGATAGGCGAGTGCGGCGCTGCTTCCGGGGGGCGCGAAGATCTCCCAGGGACCGCTGCTTCGTGAGGCCGCAAGCGCGATCGATGCAAGCGAACTCCCGCGCTGCACCGTTGACGCTTGCCGAATCGAGCGCGCGCAGGGAGCCAGGGCCGGGTGTACGCGGGCCATAGCAAGGGCAAGTGCGAGCGCTGCAGCCGACATTGGCTTGCTTACTCTTCTTGTCGTCGCAGCGCGCTCCCGTCCCCGAGCTAAGGGGAATGTAAGATCCTCACTCTACGCTGCGTGGAAAACCCGACGACTGGAGATCATCGATCGATGCGATGCAGCATGCTTGTTCTCACCCTCGCTCTCTACGGAGGCATCGCCGTGCTGGGGGGCTGCGGCGGCGGCGGAGGCGCGCCGGCGCTGCCGCCGAGCTCGGCGGCAGCGCCGAGCCCGCTGAAGCTGACGATGGCCGGCGGCCCGGTCGCGCTCCCGAGCGCGGGCGGATATTTTGGAACGCTTCAACTGTCCACGAATAACGCACCGAACGGAACGACGCTAACACTTGCGGCGGCGACGGCGGTACCGGTCGGCGCGCCGACTCCGCAAGCGCTCCATCGCAAGCACGATCTACGCGCACCGCAGGCGACCTTGACGCCGACCGTGCTCTACGTGGTGACGCTTCAAGTCTCGCAGAACGTCACGTTTGGCAGCATACCGAACTTTTCAATTCAATTGCCGTCGGGGTTTTCGACCCTCAATAAGGCGTTCTACATCTCGATTTTCGCGGGAGAGAACGCCCAAGCATCGCTGCTGGCGAGCATCGGGCCGGCCGCGATCTCCGGATCGACGTTGAGCTTCACCGGGAGCGCGACGCCGTTGACGCTCGATGCCGGGGTTCCCTATCTGCTCGAGCTTTACGATGTCGCCACCGGCGCCACGCCGACGCCATCGCCGCTCCCATCGAGTTCGCCGACGACTGCGCCGACGTCCTCACCGACTGCCGCACCGACCGCATCACCGACGGCTGTGCCGACCGCTGCATCGGCGCCCGCCGCCGGAACGCTCTATGCACTCAGTCAAGGCAGCACGTTCACCTTCGGCGCATTTGCTCCGGGTGCGAACGGCAACGTCGCTCCGACGGCGAGTTTCACCGCGTCGATTCAATCGCCGACCGGTATCGCCGTCGACGCAACGGGGCGCGCCTATGTCGTCGCCTACAGCGTCAGCGGAACGGAAATTCTCTCCTACGCCTACGGAGCGAGCGGCAATGCAACGCCGTCGACGATCCTCACCACCGATCCCAACGGCTGGGGGCTGGCGATCGACCCTGTATCCGGCGATCTCGTTGCGACCGATGCAAACAACAATATCGTCGAGTATTTTGCGCCCGGCGCAAACGGTTCGGCGAGCCCGGTCAAAACGATAACGGGGACGAACACGGGGCTCAACCTTCCCTACCAGGTCGCTTTCGACGGCAGCAACAATATCTACGTCGTGAACGGGAATGGCTTTGGTTCGGTCGTCGAATACGCAGCCGGAGCGAGTGGGAACGCCACGCCGATAGCAACGATCGCCGGAAATGCGACCGGGCTTGACGGCCCCGAAGCGATCGCGGTCGATTCAATGGGGCGTATCTACGTCGGAAATTCCGCGACGAATACGATCACGGTCTATCCCCCGGGTTCGACCGGAAACGTCGTTCCGTCGGCGGTGATCCAAGGGAGTAGCTACGACTTCCTCATCGATCAAGCGCTCATCGCCGTCGACGCATCGAACGATCTCTACGTCTTCGGGCGTTCGAACGAAGTCGAAGTCTTTGCACCGGTGACCGGAAACCCGCAGTCCCCGATTCGCACGATTACCGGAAGCTCGACCGGACTTGCTTCCGCTGAAGGAGTTGCAATCGTACCATGATGCATCGTATCGTCGCCGCGCTTGCGGCCGTCCTCCTTATCGCGCCATCCCCGATGGTGCATCACGAATTCGCCCGTGCTGCCGGCGTTCCGAGTTGTCGCGCGCTCATCGCCGCTCCCGGCAGCGCAGCGGGCGGAAGCACGATCACGATTGTCGATAAAAGCACGGCGCCGTCGGGGGCGCGAGTAAGCTCGCGGGCGTGGTTCTTCGGCGACGGGTCCTCGGTTGCAGGTCGGAGCGCCGGCGCAATCGTGCAGCATCGTTATCCTGTGCCGAAGGCGACGATGACGAAGCGTTATACCATCCGACTGATCCTCGCCTACTCCGACGGTGCGCGTTGTTCGGCTACAGCGAGCATTACCGTTTATAACGGAAAGCATAGCAAGGGATATACGAAACTCGATCTTCGCGGCAGCACGGTGACGATTCGCGATATCGAACCCGTTCCGAACTGCGGAAGTTTTGCGGCGACGATGCACTGGCAGCCGCAGTTCGGTATCGAACGAACCGATCCCGACGGGCTCCCGAGCTTCCTGCTTTTCGGAATTGCACGCATGACTTCCAAGGGAAGCAGCGGGAGCACGCCATTGCCGATTGCGGTATACCTCAACGGTCCAATCGCCGTCACCGGATCGTCGGGAATGTACGCAATCGAGAAGCGGCACGAGGCCGATTTCACAAATTCTTGTTCAAAAAAAATCGAGGTCGCCGGATTTGCAAGCGTCTCCGTATTCATGCTTCCGCCGACGCTCGTGACGATCAAGAGCGGAGGAACGAAGCTCAAATGTACGCCCGCAAAATCCGGAAAACCGGCATCGTGTAAGATCGATCCGAGTAAAAAACTTACCGTCGTCGGCTCACAGTCGATCGGTAACGTTGTTTTCTATGATGTCAATCTCCAAATACACTTTCCTAAAAAGACCTGCAGCTACATCGGGCCGGCGAAAGTCTCGCCGCTCACCTTGCAGAAGCCGACCTGGTATAAGTGCTGAAGCCCTTGCGGAACGGTTATTCGCGTACGTAGGAGAGAAAGGCGACGGCGATCATCGCCAGCGTGAGGAGCGCAAAATAGCCGCTCGCCGGCGCGAACGTATCGGCGGCGGTGCCATAGCTATGAGCGAAATAATAGGCGCCTGCCGTTGCTACTCCGAGGAGTTGTCCGGTGGTGCGCGCGGTCGCGAGCGTCCCGGCCGCGACTCCGCGCCGCTCGTGCGGAGCCGAAGACATGATCGCGTTGTTATTCGGCTGTGAAAAAATCGTGGTGCCGATTCCCGTCGCAACGAGCGCAACAATGATCTCCACCGTCGTGGGAATCGCCGGTAAATGCGCGAGCAATAGCGTCCCAAAGGCCACGAGGATCGCGCCTGCCGTCGAGAGATAACGCGCCGGCATCCGGTCGGAAAGTGCGCCGGCGGCCGGAGCGAGCGCGATATTGAGTGCTGTTAGCGGCACCAGCAATAGGCCCGCTTGAAGCGGAGTTGCGTGCAATGCTAGCTGCGCCGTCAACGGAACCAAAAAGACGATGCCGGCTTGAGCGATGAAGTAGCAAAACGCGGCGACGCTCGAAAGAGCGAAAATTCGCGAACGAAAGAGGGTGAGGTCGAAGGTTGGAGCGGGAACGCGCTGTTCGACGACGATGAAGAGGGAGAGCGCAAAAATTGAAAGTGCGATCCAGCCGAGCGTCGTCGCCGAGCTCCAACCCCAGCGATGCGCGCGCGAGAGTGCGAGCGAGAGCGCGAAGAGACCGACAATCGAAAGCAACGCTCCGAACGGGTCGAAGCCTTCGCGGCGCGGCGCGGTGGGTTTCAAAACGACGCTCGCGGCGAGCAGCGCGAGCACCGAGATCGGCACGTTGATGGCAAAGATCCAACGCCAGTCTCCGAGCGCGATAATCGCGCCGCCGAGGATCGGGCCGGCGGTCAGGCCGACCGCGACGGCAGCTCCATTGAGACCGATCGCTCGTCCGCGGCGTTCCGGTGCGACCGATTCAACGATCAGGGCCTGCGTACAAGCGACAAGCATCGCCGCGCCGATCGCTTGAAAAACGCGCATGACGATCAACATTTCGAGCGACGGTGCAAGCGCGCAGAACAACGAGCCAAGCCCGAAGATACCGAAACCAACTTGATAGACGCGTTTGTGACCGAAGATATCGCCGATGCGTCCGAAGAGCACCAACATCGACGCCGTCACCAACATGTACGCGAGTAAGACCCACTCGGCCTCGTCTACCCCGCGCCCGTAAAAGCGGGCGATCGTCGGCATGGCAACGTTGGCGATCGATCCGTCGAGCGGCCCCATAATGGTGCCGAGCATGATCGTTCCGACTGCATAGCGCGAATATTGCTTGTTGGCGCGAACGGCCGTGGCAAGCGTGCGAAACGAACTCATGGAATCGTTAGAGTCGGTGTCGGTCGAAGAGCGATCTTGTAAAAGGTCGCGCGAACCAGGGTTCGTGCGCCTCGAGCGCAGCATCGATCCGTGCATCGGGCTGTACGAGCATCGTCACTAAACCCGAGCGCCCGAGATCGCGGCGCAGATCGGGCGAGAGTGGGAAGAAGAGCGCCACGTAGAGCAGCAACCAGAGGAAAACAATTCCCTTCGCCAGTGCGATGAGCGCGCCGATACTGCTGTTGACGAGGCCGAGCCCGGGAAGTTTCGCGATCCGCTCGAGCGCCCACGCCAACGCCATCACGATGGCGTAGGCGGCGGCGCCGGTGAGAAACATCCCGATCACGTGCGCGGATCCCGGCCCGACATGCGTGAGGTTTGCGATCGCCGCATCGGCGGACCCGTTGTAGTACCACGGTGCGAGCAATCCCGCAAAGAGCGCGATCGCTCCGGCGAGTTCGCCGATGAGTCCGCGGCGCCAACCACGGAACGCGGCGATGATGAGGATCGCACCGATGACGATGTCGGGCCAGGCGAAGCTCACCGGCGGACGGTCGCTCCGAGTTCATCGTGAAGCCGCGCAATCGCCGCGCCGATCCGTTCGTCAACGGTGGCGTCGGTGAGCGTTTCGTTCGGGCTCTGCAGCGTGATCCGAACGGCAAGACTCTTTTTATCGATACCGACCTGAGCGCCGCGATATTCGTCGAAGACGCGAACGCCGACGCATTCCGCGCCGACCGCTTCGCGAGCGACGCGTTCGACTGCGGCTGCCTCGACATCGGGCGCAAGCACGAGCGCGAGATCGCGGTAGGTCGCCGGGAATTTCGAGGGCGGGGTGTAGCGCGGCGCAAGGTATGCGGGGAGCGCATCGATGGTGAACGCCGCAAGATAGATCGGGCGTGCGAGCGCAAAACTCTGTGCGAGATAGGGATGCAGCCTGCCGACAACGCCGACGGGGCGCCCGTCGATCGAGAGCTCCGCAGTAATGCCGGGGTGCAAGAAACGATGCTCGCCGCTTGCAACGGTCGCCGCGCGTCCGGTAAGACGCGTGAGAAGCGCGAGTGCATCGCTCTCGATCTGCATGAAGCCGCGATCTTGCCAGTCGGGTTCATCGACCGTTTCGGTCGCTCGTGCAAGGGCGATCGTCGGCGTCTCGAGCACGGTATTTTCACCGCGCGCGAAAGCATGTCCGATCTCGAAGATCGCAGCGCGTTCGTCGCGGCGTGCGAGATAGGCGAGCAGTCCGGCTTCGAGCGAGGCGCGAAGGTAGCGCTGCTCCTCCGAGAGCGGGTTGGCGACTTCAACGCTTCGCGTCCGCTCGTCGAGCCCGGCATTTGCAAGGGTACCGAGCAATGACTCGCCGACGAGTGAGTACGTGAGCACCTCGCGATAGCCGAGCGCTTCGAGCACGTGCGCGGCGTCGCGCTCGCGCCGGAAACGCGCGCTCGAGATCGCCGTTGCCGGAACGCACGGTAACGATTCGGGAATGCGATCGTAGCCTTCGAGGCGCGCATACTCTTCGATGAGATCGACGCTCTGGGTGAGATCGCGACGCCACCACGGCGGTTGCACGCTGAGGCGCTCGCCCTCGACATTCACCGCGCAGCCGAGTGCGCGCAGATGGAACGCGATCGAATCGGGCGCGGCCTCGATACCGAGCAGCGCCTGGACCTCGCTCGCATGCAGCGCGATCGAGGGCGCCTGCGGAATCTCACCGCCGGCGATCACCGGCGCAAATGCGCGCGCTCCCAGCGACGTTAGGAGCGCGGCGGCACGTGCGACGCCCGCATCTGCCAACGCCGGCGGCAGCGTCCGCTCGTGGCGCGACGAGGCCTCGGTGCGTAACGCGAAGCGCGCGCTCGTGCGTCGAATGCGCGCGCCGACGAAGGTTGCGCCTTCGATGATGAGTGCGGTCGTGCTCGCGCGAACCTCACCGACGTTACCGCCTTTAATGCCGGCGAGCCCTTGCACGCCGTTCTCGTCGGCGATCACGAGCGCGCGTTCGTCGAGTGCGAGTTCGCGCTCGTCGATCGTCGTGAGTCGCTCGCCGGGTGCCGCGTCGCGCACGATGAGGTGCGCGTGCGGAACGGCATCGGCGTCGTAAAAATGAAGCGGCTGCCCGATCTCGAGCATGACGTAATTCGAGATATCGACGAGCGCGTCGATCGGTCGCTGCCCCGCTTGCGCGAGGCGAATGCGGATCGCGCTCGGGGCGGGCGCCACGCGTACGCCTTCGACGCGTTGCGCGACGAAGCGCGTGCAATCGGCGGAGCGCAACTCGACCCGCGGAGCCTTGCCGTCGGGGCTCGGTGCGCTGCCCGGGTTCTCGAAGGAGGGCGAGCGCAGTGCCGTTCCATAGGCGGCCGCGAGTTCGCGCGCGATTCCGAGCACCGACATTGCGTCGGCACGATTCGAGGTAATCTCGACTTCGAGAATCGGTTCGCAGAGTCCGAATGCGGCGACGACGTCGCTGCCGAGCGGCAACGTTTCGTCGAGTTGCATGATGCCGTCTTCGAACCACTCCGCCGGCAGCGCAAGCTCCTCGGCCGAACAGAGCATCCCCTCGGATTCAACGCCGCGCATCTTGCGCGGAGCGATGGTGAGGTGCGGAAGGATCGCGCCGATCTGCGCGACCGGAATCGTTTGCCCGACGGCGACGTTCGTTGCCGCTGTCGCGATGGTCAGCGGTTTGCTCGCGCCGATCTCGATGCTGCAGACCTGGAGGCGGTCGGCGTTCGGGTGCTTTTCCAGCGCCGTAATGCGGCCGACGACGACACCGGTAATGGTGGGCTTTCGTTCGATACTCTCAACGGGGAAGCCGAGCATCGAGAGTTTTTCGGCGATCGCATCGACCTCATCGGGAAGATCGACGTAGGTGCGGAGCCAGGCGAGCGGAAGGCGCATGCTGTTTCGAAATCCCTATTGGAGCTGACGCAAGAAATCGGTATCGCATTCGATCAGACGACGGATATCGTCGATCTCGTATCGGGCGAGGGCGATGCGTTCGACGCCGACGCCGAAGGCCCAACCGCTCACTTCCGCCGGGTCGTATCCGACCTCGCGTAAGACGTTGGGATGCACCATTCCGGCGCCGCCGATCTCGATCCAGCCCGAGCCGCCGCACATCGAGCAGCTTCCGCCGTTGCCTTTGCATTTCGGGCAGGTCGTGTCGACCTCGGCACTCGGTTCGGTGAACGGAAAGAACGAGGGGCGGAAACGAACGCGTTGGTCGGGGCCGAAGAGCGTGCGCGAGAGATGGGCGAGCGCGCCTTTGAGGTGCCCGAAGTTGATGCCTTCGGCGACGAGCAATCCTTCGACCTGATGGAATTGAAAGAGATGGCGCGCATCGACCGCGTCGCGACGATAGCAACGCCCCGGTGCGAGGATCGCGACCGGCGGGCGATGCTGCTGCATCGTGCGAATCTGCATCGGCGAGGTATGCGGTCGCAACAGGAGCTCGGGGGTGATAAAGAATGAATCGAAGCCCTCGCGCGCGGGATGATCGGCGGGAATGTTGAGCGCGTCGAAGGTGTAATAGCTCGGCTCGACCTCGGCACCGAGTACCGTTGCAAAACCGAGTTGTTCGAACGTTTCGGCGATCTCTTCGATGATGCGGCGCACCGGATGAATCGAACCTAAAGCGGTATCGGGAGCGGGGAAGGTGACGTCGACGCGACGTTTGAGCTCCTCGTCGAGTGCGCCGCGCGCGATGCGCGCGTTTGCGCCGTCGAGTACCGCTTCCATCGCGGCGACGGCGTCATTGATGGTTTTCCCGGCATCGGGGCGCTCGGCCGGCGGTAACGTACCGATGCTGCGCCGCACGAGCGTAACTTCGCCGCTGCGTCCGAGGAAACGGACGCGGAGTTCTTCGAGAGCGGCACTATCGTTCACCGCATCGGCTGCGGCACGGAGCCGCCGTGCTATCTCGTCGAGTTGTGGTTGGAGTGCGCTCATCGCTCCCTATCGTTCTCGCTATCGTCGGGCAAAAAAAAGGCACCCGGTCGTTTCATCATACCGGGCGCCAAACGTTCTTTTCTAATGCTTTTCTGTCGTCAGCCGTGACTCGGAGTCGGGTGTGTCTTTCGGTATGCGAGGTAGGCGCCAATCGATCCGGTGTTGGCAAAGAGCTTCCAGAACAATTCGGAGGTAGCCATGAGGCGGTGAGTCTCCTTTACACGAAGCATTCCGACAAAAGACCCGTTCTACGGGGCTCTCAGAGCATACCATGCGACTTTTCTCTGTGGAAGTCTTGACTTTTTGCCCGGAAACTACTCTCTTGACAAGCCCCCCGGGAGCCCCCGCCCTTCTCCTGCAGCCCCGAGTTCGTAGAGGGCGATCGCCCCGGCGACCCCGGCGTTGAGGCTCTCGGCCCGCCCCGGCATCGGGATCGCGGCGTGCTCGCGGCAGAGTGGTTCCCAGCGCCCAAGGCCGTGTCGTTCGTTCCCCACGAAGAGCAGGCGCGCCCCACGGTGCGGCAGGCTCGCGATCGGCGCTCCATCGGCGCTCAGGCCGATCGTGAGCGTCGGATGCTCCGCGAGCCGCGCCGCAAGCTCCGGAGGCGAGAGACGGGCGATCGGAAGGCGGAAATGCGCGCCCATCGCGGCGCGGACCAGCTTGGGGTGGTAGGGGTCGACGCCGAGATCGCCGAGCAGCGCCCCGCTCGCCCCGAAGGCCTCGGCGGCGCGGAGCAGGGTGCCCGCGTTCCCAGGGTCGTTGAGGTCGGCGAGCAGCAGTGCGAGGGCACCGTGGGCGAGGATCTCCGCGGCGTCACACTGCAGGATCGGCACGAGCGAGAAGATCCCCGGAGGGCATTCGAGATCGGAGAGGCGCTTGGCGGAGCGCTCGTCGAGGAGCTTGAGCGGGACGCCCTCGGCACGGGCGGCGGCGAGCTGCGGCTCGCGTGCGAGCGCCTCCTCGGTTGCATAGATGGCGGCGATCGCGACTCCGCTGCGCCGCGCCTCTTCCAACAGCGTCGCTCCCTCGACGAGAAAGAGCCCGCGTTCGGCACGCCCTTCGGGGTGCGCGAGCGCGACGAGCGAGCGAAGCTCGGCGCTGTGGCGTCCGAGGACCTCCACGCCTAGCGTTTCGTCCGCAGCATCGCCCAGCGGCGCGCCCCGACGTAGGCGACTGCCGCGATCACGCCTGCCGCCGTGTCGGCGACCTTATCGTTGAAGTGATGGGGAACGAGGTAGATGTTCAACAACAGCAGCGCGATTGCAAAGACGACGAGGAAGCCGAGGAGCCAAGCGATCTCGGCCCCGATCGAGGAGTTATTGGGAACGTTCTTTTTCACGATAGTTTCGAGAGTACGAGGCCCGCGCCGCCGATTCCGTTAATGCTCACCGCTACGATGGAAGATGCTGCTGAAGAAGGCGCGGGAGCGGCGCCGGTCGTTGAATCGAGCGCGGAGCGCTATCGCGGCCCGGTCTTTCGCGTGCGCACCGATCTGCTGCGGTACGCCGACGGGCACCGTTTTGCGTGCGACGTCGTCGAGCATCCGGGCTCGGTCGCGGTTGCCGCGATGCTCGGCGAACGCGAAATATTGTTGGTACGGCAATATCGACATCCGCTCGGCGCGACGATGTGGGAGATTCCGGCGGGAAAATGCGAACCGGGTGAGAGCGCACTCGATGGCGCGTTGCGCGAACTCGCCGAGGAGACCGGCTATCGCGCCGCGCGTGTCGAGTTGCTCGCGAGCGTTGCGATGACGCCGGGCTTTTGCAACGAGGTGTTGCACCTCGTTCTCGCGCGCGATCTCACGGCGGGTACGCAGTCGCTCGACGACGACGAGCGTATCGACGTACGTGCGGTGACGCTCGAGGAAGGGATGGCGATGGTCGCGCGCGGCGAGATCGCCGACGCGAAGACGGTGATCGCGCTCCTTTGGGTGAAGAACGCCCGGTGAGTTCAATAAATGAAGCCGGCGCGGAGCAAACATCGTTCATTATGTCATGGGGAAGGGCATTTACGATCGTTGCCGTCCCCGATATTGCGTACACATCGTTTAAAGTTTTTCATCTGTGGGGGCACCATCGAGCCCAAGCCGTTGGCGCAATTGTCGGCACGGTGATTTTTACCCCCATCGCGATGGCCGGTACAAGAATGTTCTATTCATGGTTCGGTAAAAACATTTATGCAGGGAGACGGAACGAGCGGGGTTGAACCGAACGCCCGGTATGGGTCAATGGCTTTTGAAATCGATTCGCCCGACGGTTGGATTGGTGTTTGGAGTCGCGGTGCTCTTGGCCTCGTGTGGTGGGTGGAATCAGCCCACCGTACATTCGATACTTGGCGGGCCGATTTTTCTTGGACGGGCAATGGGGTGTCGGGAGCGCAGACCGGACCGATCACCTTCCAATCAATTGGGCAAAGCGCAGCGTTATCGGGGCGACGTCCTCGGCAAATACGACGCAACCGCCGTACCAAATAACGCTCTCCGGAAATTGCGTAACTGCGGGTGAAGCGACCCTTAATACCACTGCTCAGATCGCGGGGTCTACATCCGGGACCTACACGATTTGGGTAGGGACGAGTTCGATACGGGCCTCGGTCCCCTGAAACGACCTGAT
>DAIBFU010000037.1:0-11564 GCA_027422105.1 Vulcanimicrobiota bacterium
ATTAAGCGAGCGGCGAGGACCCTGACATTGCTTGTCCGAGCCGCGAGCGTCTAGCGAGGAGCGGTGCGCGCAGGCGCGGCAAGCGCTGCGCACCGCCGCCTCGATACGGTTGCTTCGCAACCTACTCGGCGTGACAACACGCTACTCGGCGTGACAGCATACGACCGCGCAGGCGCGGCAAGCGCTGCGCACCGCCGCCTCGATACGCCGCTGCGCGGCTACTCGGCGTGACAGCACGCTACTCGGCGTGACAGCACGCTACTCGGCGTGACAGGGCTCGCCGAGCGCGCGCTCCATCTCGACGTGGAGGATTCCGGCGTCGAGAAACTCCGCCCCATGCGCAATAAAATCCGCACGCTCGTAGAATCCGCGAGCGTGCGTTTGCGCGTGGAGTACGACGCGCGAAAAGCCGCGCCGCTGCGCCTCGTCGACGAGCGCATCGAGCAGCGCGCGGCCGATACCGCGCGCACGATACGCTGCAAGCACCGCCATGCGCCCGATCTGCACCGCACCATCGGGGCGAACGAAGAATCTTCCGGCGGCAACGGGGCGCCCGTCGAGTGCGATGAGCGCGTGACAGGCGCTCGCATCGCTGCGATCGTGCGCGTCGATCTCCTCTTCCTCGGAAACCCCCTGCTCGCGCACGAAGACCGCGCGCCGCACGGCGAATGCCCGCGCGATGCGTTCGTTATCCTCAACACCAAAGAGCTCGACCGTCATGACGGCGAACTTCCGCCCCCATGGCCGAACTCTTCTCGCTCGCCGTCGACGCGCGCATCCTCGCCGGCGATACGCGCGGCATCGGGCGCTATGCCCGCGCGATTCTCCGTCGCCTCGTCGCGCGCGAGGATATCGCCCTCACGCTGCTGCTTCCGGAGCGCTTTCCGTGGCTGCGCAAAGGCAGCCTCACTGCAGCGCTCGGCTCGCCGCGCTTCCGGCTCGCCGCTCGCCCGCCGCGCGATGCGCAGTTGCTCTGGCACCCGGCAAACGGGACGTTCTTTTCCGCCGCGGGGCTCGCATCGGTCGCGACGATTCACGATGCGGTGCCCTTTCGCTATCCCACTGAGGATCTCGCCGCGCGCACGCGCGAGCAAACGCCCTTTCTCCGCAGCGTTGCCGAATCGCAGCAGTTTATCGCGGTCTCGCATTTCGGTGCATCGGAGCTCACCGATGCATTCGCGATCGCGCCGGAGCGCATTGCGGTGATCCCGCACGGTGTCGAGCGAAGCTTCAACCCCGGCGATACCGCTGCGCTTCCCGGCCCGTTGCGCGCGGGTGGCTACCTGCTCTTCGTCGGCGATCCCGGCACCGAACGACGCAAGAATTTTTCGCTGCTCGTTGCGGCGCATGCCGCTGCATTCCCGAACGGCTCTCCGCCGATAGCGGTCGCCGGCTCACGCGCGCCGAGCTATGCCGGCGCGCAGTACCTCGGTGAGATTCGCGACGATATCCGCGGTGCTGAGAACGCGACCTTGCGTTCGCTCTACCGCGGCGCGCGCGCGCTCTGCGTGCCCTCGCTTCACGAAACCTTCGGCATGCCGGGAATCGAAGCGATGGCCTGCGGTACGCCGGTGATCGCCGCGCGCGCGAGCTGTCTGCCCGAGATTTACGGCGAGGCCGCGCTCTTCGCACCACCCGATGATCCGCGCGCGTGGAGCGACGGCTTACAACGCATCGTCACCGACGATGCCTACCATGCCGAACTACGCGAACGCGGCCTCGCGCAGGCCGCGCAGTACGATTGGGATCGCAGCGCCGAAGCGCATCTCGCGCTCTTTCGACGCATTGCCGACGGCGATCCGAACGCCGCATGAGCGGGCGCATTCGCCGCGTGCATCTCGCCACCGGTCTGCTCCGTCGCGGAGATGCCGTTCTTCTCGTCGCCTCGCAGTACGCGTTTCCAACGACACCGCTCTGGGGGCTTCCCGGCGGGCATCAACGCGGGCGCGAATCGCTCGCGCACTGCGCCGAACGCGAGTGTTACGAAGAGACCGGCCTGCGCGTGCGCTGCGGCGAGCTCCTCTATACCAGCGAGAGCTACGACGGTGACACGCAGTATCTCAACAGCACGTTCGTCATCGAAGGAGCGGGGATCCCGCGCCTGCCCGAACGCGATGCTCATGTCGTCGCCGTCGAGTTCGTTCGGATCGTCGATCTCGCCGCGCGCATCAGCGTTGCCGTCGTGCGCGAACCGCTGTTAGCGGCGCTGCGCAACCCGGGGGAACGCCGCTATTTTTTCTTCCCGTCGGTCGACGTCAGCGTGCGATATGGGCGGTCGCGCCATTCGCGCCCCTCTAAAACGTGAGCGATGACATCGACGGGCTCTCCGCCGACCGTCGCACCGCGCGGCAAGAGCGTATCGCGCGTGAACCCTAAGCGTTCGAGTACCGCGATCGAAGCAAGGTTTTGCGGCACGCAATAGGCGCAGACGCGCTGGAGACGAGCGATGCCGAAGGCTTCGTCGAGCAATGCGCTCACCGCTTCGGTTGCAAAGCCTCGCCCGCGAAATTCCGCGAGCAGCGTGTAGCCGACTTCACCGGCCCCCGGCTCGCGTTCGGGAATGCGTAGCGATATCCAGCCCGCGTGTTCGCCGCTCTCGCGCACGACGACGAGCCATTCATAGCGCCCGTGCTGCCCGGAGCCCAGGTGCAGCGGACGGCGCGAGACGCTTTCGACGAAGGCCGTCAAATGGAGCCCCGGAAGATCCTGATAGGCACGCAGATCCGCGGCTTGGAGGATCTGCCAGAGTCGGTCGGCGTTGAGCGCGGTAACCGGTTCGAGCCGGAGACGCTCCGTCAGCATCACCCGCAACGGAGGAACCCCTTGTCGACGCGCGCGTCGCGCGTGAAGGTGGCAGCGGAGGGTTGACGATGATACCGATTGCCACAGCCTATCATTCCGACGGTCGCTG
The DNA here is from genome assembly GCA_027422105.1 of Vulcanimicrobiota bacterium. GTDB lineage: Bacteria > Vulcanimicrobiota > Vulcanimicrobiia > Vulcanimicrobiales > Vulcanimicrobiaceae > JABEUX01. Next base: position 2,912 of record DAIBFU010000037.1, read on the forward strand.
CGAGGTCGCGTTTACCGGACGCGTCATCGATGCACCGCACTTCTTCTTCGGCACGAAGACGCAATGCGAACACGAAGCGTTCGATGCGCGCACGACAGCCGGCCCCGTCGAGATCGTCGACAACGTCGGGCTTGCACCGCGCGTTCCGCTCCACCCGGGAGATCGCATCGAGGTCCGCGGCGAGATGGTGCACGATAGCGACCGCCCCGAACCGATCGTGCATTGGACGCATCGCGATCCGGCGGGGAGACATATCGACGGTTTCATTCGCGTTCATGGAGAGACCTATGCGTGACGCGCGCGTTCGCGAGCGGCTGCGACATCGCGCCGAAATTCATCGGGGCCGAACGTCGCGAAGGCATTGACGATCTCTTCGTAGCGAGGGTCGAGCAGCGAGGTACTCTGCACTTCAAGGATACCGTTCTTCGAACGCGCGGCGTCGATGTGAATGGAGTGATAGCGCGCCGCGGTCGTCGCCCAAAAGTGCGGATTACTAAAAACGACGGTCCGGCTTCCGCTCTTTCCGCCGAGGCTCTGCTTCACCACGAGCGTGTACACCGGATCGTTTTTCGAGCGCGGCTTCGTATTGGTAAGCTTCCAAAGCCCCTTCGTTTCCAGCGCCTCGAAGAAAAATGAGACGTTGAAGGTCGCGTGCGGCGGCTGCGTGACCTTGACCAGCAGCCCCTTGTAGCTCCGAACCTCGTAACGATATTTCGAGACGCCGTTGAAGTCGGTAATATGATAGCGCTCTTCGTAGATCGGCGGTTTTGGATAGCGTATCGTCAGCGTGAGGTCGATTGCACTCGGAGCATGCGCGACCCGGACGACGCCGTTCCAACGACTCAGTTCGTCGGGCGCGTAAAATTTCCAACCCCACACCGCTAAGAACGCGGCGAGGAGCGCCATAAAGATCGGGAAACTATAGCGTCGCATCGGCCCGTTCGCGCTCCGAGCGTTGCTGTGCGTCGAGGACGCGATTGACCAGCGCATCGGCGAGTTTGTTTTGCTTCCGCGGCACGTGCCCGATATCGACCCGTTGAAAAGCACGTAAGAGTTCGAGCGCTTGCCGGTGCAACGGTTGGAGCGCGAGGTTTTTCACGCGATACTCCCCGAGCAGTTGTTTGACCACGAGCTCGGAGTCGAGCCGCACCGTTAATGCTTGCACCCCGAGCCGCTTCGCAGCCTCGAGCCCGGCAAGGAGGCCGTTCCACTCGGCGACGTTGTTGGTTGCATGGCCGAGATAGCGAAAGGCCTCCTCGATCACCGTACCGCCATCGTCGATGAGGACCGCAGCGCCCGCGGCAGGGCCGGGGTTGCGGCGCGCGCCGCCATCGGCAAAGAGGGTCACGTGATAGGGGGCCTGAGCATCCATAAAGACCCGATTAGCCGAATCGTTACGGATTTCCGGCTTCCGTATCAGGAGCGGGTGCTCGCGCGCTCGAACGGGAGAGATCATGGGGGAGCGCACGCTCGATCGCACGTTGTTGTTGCATGTCGGAACGCATAAGACCGGGACGACGGCACTGCAGGCGATGCTGATACTCAACCGAGAAGCCCTTGCAGGGCAGGGAATTTATATCCCCGATACCGGTCGCGTGCCTCAAACCGCCGACTACGATACGCCGGGGCATCATGCGCTTGCCTGGGAGCTCGCAAAACCGCTACCGCATCCCCTGATCGAAGGCGCCGTCGAGGAACTGCAGGCGCAGGCCGCGCGCACCGCCGTCATCAGTAGCGAAGAGTTCAGCCCCATCCACCATCACGTTGAGGCGATGTCCTCACTTCGTTCAGCTTTTGCCGATGCCGGATACCGCACCGTCGTGCTCCTCTATCTGCGTCCGCAGGCCCGTTATGCCGAATCGATCTTCCAGCAAAACATCCGCGACCATCGCGACCTTTCATTCGCAACGATGATCGAAGAGATTCTCGACCAAGGTTGCCGCGTGCGCGGCGAACTGCGCTTCGAGTTTCTCTACAGCCGCATGCTCGATGCGCTGACGCAGGCCTTCGGCGGCGAAAACATCGTCGTTCGTCCCTATCTCCCCGACCGCGGTCCCGAACATATCCATCGCGATTTTCTTCGCGTTCTCGGCATGCTTCACGGCTCGCTCTCGATGGAATTCAAAATGACGATTGCCAACGAAAGCTACACGCTCCGCAAACTCCTTCAGGCGCTCCATCAGACGCTCCGCAACGATGAAGAGATCGATGACGAAGCGCTGGCCGCGTACGTTCGCAACCGATATCCGGCGTTCGACGAGCGCATGTTCGACCACCGTTTTCTGCTGCTCCAGCACGCAGAGGCCTCGGCGTTTCTGCAGCGTGTTGCCGCCGATAACGAGTTGGTCGCCGAGCGCTCGGGCGCGCAGATTCCCTTCCGTTCGCCGGGGGATCTACCACCGCCCGAGCACGCGATTTGGAGCGAAGCCGTCATCCATCGCCGCCTCTTCGAAGAGGCGGCGACGGCGTGGCGGCATTAGCCCTCTTTGACCTCGATGCGCTTGGGCATCAACGGTTTAATCGGGGTCAGTTCGACCCTGAGGATACCTTTCTCGATGCTCGCCTTGACGGCATTTGCATCGAGATCCTGCGGTAGCGTCACCGACCGCGAGAACGATCCGGTACGAATCTCGCGGCGATGGTAGCGCGCGTCTTTGACGTCGCTCCGTTCGCTATGCGTCCCGGAGAGCGCGACGGTGTTGCCGCTGACTTCGACGTTGATATCGTGCGGGCCAAAGCCCGGGGCCGCGAGTTCGACGACGAATTTCCCGTCTTTCTCGTAGAGATCGAGCGGCGTTGCACCGATGTATTGAAAGCGTGGGAACGTGAAATCGAGCAACGGCTCGAAAACTTCGTCGAGCATGGCCATGTTTCCATTGCGCGGTTTGGTTAATGACATGATTTCCTGTCCTTTCTTCTTTTCGAACCTCTGATACGAAATCTGTCGCGTCACACTCGCCGGTCGTTCGCGGAGCCGACGCATCGTTTCGACGACGCCGTCTGGGCCAAGCGGTAACGAATCGATTGCGCGAGCGGTCGTCTTCTGCGTACCTCCACTCTATCGCCGAAGCGCACCACTTTTGAGAACCCGCGTTCACGCGGCATTCCTCGCGCTCTCAGGTTCGAGCGCCATGATAGCGCTACCATGAATGGCTTTCGCTTCACGAACCGTTCCGAGGCCGGAACCCGCCTCGCATTCCTCCTGGAAGGCTACGCGCGCCGCCACGATACCGTCGTCCTCGCCGTTCCACGCGGCGGCGTTCCGGTCGCCGCCGAACTCGCGGCGCGGCTCCACCTGCCGCTCGACGTTTTCGTCGTGCGAAAACTCGGGCTTCCGCGGCACGAGGAGCTGGCGATGGGTGCGGTCGCCGCCGACGGCCGGGTCACGCTCGACGAGGCGCTCATCGCCGCCGCGCGTATCAGTCAAGCGCAGATTGCCGCCGTGGTTGCGCGCGAAACGCTCGAGGTGCAGCGCCGCATTCGTCTCTACCGCGATGGGCGCGCGGAGCGTTCGCTCAGAGGGCAGGTCGTCATACTCGTTGACGATGGTTTAGCGACCGGATCGACGATGAGCGCGGCTATCCACGCGGTGCGCGCGCACGACCCGCGCGCCGTTATCGTCGCCGTACCGGTCGGTTCCCGCGAAGCCTGCGATGCGATCGAGTCGCTCGCCGATACCTTGATCTGCATGCTCCGGCCCGAAACCTTCGAGGCGGTTGGTTCCTATTATCGCGATTTTTCACAGATCGGCGACGACGAAGTGCGCCGCGCACTCGCCGACGCCGCGTCGATGAACGCGGAGCGATCGCTGGTCGTCTAACTCCATTCATGGAAGAGCGTGCGACGGTGCGTTCCCTGTTTGTGGATATTGCGGCGTTAGCATTGCAACATCATGAACGCTCTCAATTTTCGCCAGATCGCAGTCGCCGTCGTCCTCGTACTGGGAGCCCTGGCGGTTGCCTCTCCGCATTTCACTCGCGTCGTTTCGATGCAAGGCATGATGGGTGGCGAGACGATGTCGGTCGGCATGGGCATGCGAAACGCAATGTCGCATGACATGCGAACGACCTGCCTTCGCTCCGGCGCGATGCGTGACGCGAATTAGGCGCGTTCGGCCGCCGCGCCTCCGATCCGCATCCCCGCGATCAACGCCTGGAAGACCGGCAGATAGGATGGAGCGGTAAAGCGCAGCGATCGCCCGGCGATGCGCGCGAATCCCGGAACGAGCGCAATGTAATCGGCGCACTCGACGCTTGCCGCTTCAATATCCAACGTCACCGGCCCCTCGACGCGAAACGGACGCGCCTGCGCGCGGTGCTTGACGGCGTTTCGCGCCGCTTCGCCGATGAGTTCGATCGCCGCCGTCGGCGTGAGCGAGTCCGCCGAATAGTAATCGGTCGAACGCTTCACTTGCGCGCATTCCACCCAGGGAAGCGCTCTGCGCGTCGCCGTGCAGAGTGCTTCATCACCGGTAATCAACAGCAACGGAACGCCGTACTCTCCGAGATAGGCCGCGTTGAGTAAGGTTTCGTCGAACTCCGTTCCATTGATGCGCACACCGTAGAGGACGTGGGGCGAATAGGTATGCGCGAGTACGGCGCGTTCGACGCCGATGCCGGCGTGGTAGCCGGTAAAAAATGCGCCGTCGAAACCTTCGTCACCACTCTGCACCATCGAGAGTGCTTTTCGATAACCGGAGAGTACGCGAATATCGTGCGGCAACTCGTCGAAGAGGAGATTGCGCATGCGCGAATGTGCATCGTTGACCAGCACCTCGCACGGCTCGGCGAGGCGCGCGCCCTCGATTGCGGCGCGCACTTCACGCGACATCAGCCGGCGGTAGATTGGATACTCGCTGACGTTCTTCGGGTCGCACTGATCCCAGGAGCAGACCCCCGCAGTTCCTTCCATATCGCACGAAATATAGAGCTTCATCTCCGCCGGGCTTCGCGCAACAATCTCTTCGAGCCCTGCAGAGGCAACGAGGCGGGGACGTTGGAATCACCCGCCCATGAAATTTACGGTATCGTCGACGCCGCCACGCATCGCCCTTTTCGCGCTCGCCGCATTCCTCGGCACCCTCCTCTTCCCACATCGCGTCGCCGCAATACCGGTCTTCGCCAATGGCCAAGGAGGAGCGAACTGCTCGCTCTGCCATACCGTCGTCCCACGGCTCAACGCGTACGGGCGCTACGTGCTGATGACGAATTTTTCGCGCGGCTTGAACCGCCATTTGCAGATGATGCAGAATCGCTCGCTCCCGATTGCGTTGGAAGCGACCGCCAACGCATCGAATCCCGCTCCGGCCGGGCTGCCGAAGTTATCGAGTTCGCTCGTGCAATGGCTATCGGCGGGTTTTCTCGGCAAAGACGTCTCGTACTTTGCGACGGTACCGATGGTGAGCGGCGGTTTTCCAAGCACCTCCGTCGATCAACTCTGGATCGCCGACAACGCCTTCGATCGGGGACGGGGCAGCCTCCAGGTTGGGCGTTTTGCAACGCCGATCTTCGCACCCTGGATCAGCCAGCCACTCTCGCTGAGCGGATACGGTATCGCGAGCATGCAGGTCGGCTCGAATATCTCGACGATCGCCGATAACCGATGGGGTGCTTCCTACACGCAGGTCGCCGGAAACGGTCTCATCGGCAACGTCGCCTATCTCACCGGCAACGGAGCGATCGAAAACGCCTTTACCTCGGCAGGGGAAGGCACCGCCTGGAGCGCCTCATTGCAATTTCTTTCACCGGAGAAGCGCTGGTCGGGCGGCGTGGCAACGCTCTTCGGTACGATTCCGAATGTCGGTGCTGCAACCGATCGCTACTCGCGCGAAGTCGCGCTCGCATCGTACGAGACGGGGCGTTTCGATCTTCTCGCAATCGGCGCGATCGGGCACGACACGCTGCCGTTGCCGCTCACGACAACGAGCAGCACGAGCAAAGCCTACTCCCTCGAAACGATCTACACTGCGCGCCCGTGGCTTCACCTCGATGGGCGTTACGAGCGCACCAACGATGGGCTCGGCAACGCGAGTACGAACTACATCTTCGATGCCGCGCTGAACCTGGAGCCGAATATCGTTCTCACCGTGGAAGATCTCGCTCGCGCCGGCAGCACACCGATCACGCAGTATCAGTTGCTCTGGGCGGGCCCGTGGTTCCGCAATCGTATGCCGCCCGGAACGATGCAACCGGCCCCCGACGTGCACGGGCTCTCGTCGGCACGCGCGCGCGCGCTTGAAAACGGTCGTTCGATCTTCTACACCGGCAAAGATCTCGCGGGCGTACGCATTCATGGCCCCGATGCGTTGCGCACCTACCAGAGTTGCGCGGTCTGCCACCAGCCGACGGGGGTCGGCGGTGTACGCCTTCCCGATGGCGCGATCAGCGCCGAACTCGGGCCGCACGCGCACATGCGCGATAACATGGCCGCCGCACCGGGAGCGAGCGGAATGGCCGGGATGCCGGGAATGGCGGGCATGCCGGGGATGTCGGGAACGAGCCCCACGTGGAGCGTTGCCGATTTCGAACGCGCGATCTCACACGGCGTCGACAATACGGGGATGGCTTTGAGCCCGGTCATGCCGCGCTGGCAGATGTCGAAACGCGATCTCCACGATATCGCGCTCTACGTCCTCACGCAGCTTCACCCTCACGGCTGAGGGGTCGCCGGCGGAACAAAACCCGGCCCGATGCTCGGCGGCTGCCACGTGTGCGCATCGTTCGGAGCGAGTACGAAACGTTCTTTTTTCCGAATCGTCGTGAAGCGCAGATGACCGGCATACAGACGTACGAGCCGTTCGAATGTCTGCAACCTCGCGAATGAGACGCCGTTGACGGCGGTAACGATGTCGAAGGGCTGAAAGCCTTGCGCTGCAGCCCATCCGCCGTTCTCGATATCGACGATCACGATTCCGCGGAGCGAACGAAACGCCGCATCGGCGCGCGCGATCTCCCAAAAGTGCGAGGTGATCTGCAGTGCTTTCATTCCGTATGCAGGGAGCGCAACGACATGCGCGTGCAGATAGGCTTCAACGGCGCGAATGTTCGCAGGTCGCGCGGTAGCGCGCGCGACGGGCGCGGGCGTTGGCGCGCTGCGACCGAACGGCGGAGCGTTCAACACGACGCGATAGGTTCGCCCCGCGCGCAGCAAGGTGACGCGGCCGACGGCGACCTTCGCGCTTCCCGAATCGACGACCAACCAATACGAGAAACCCGCCGGCGCGCAGAGCAGCGTGTGAACGCTGCGCTCTGAACCCGATGCGGTGCGGTAGAACGGCCCGCCGCTATGGCTCTTCAAAAAGCGCGGCAGATTCTCGCTGCTCGGCAGCAGTTCGGCGATATTCACCCAGGCGCCGTACCCGCCGTAGGAGGCCGGAAATCGCACCGTCGCGTCGACCACCGCCCAGCCCGATGGCAGCGGGGCGCAGCCGCCGTGATTGCCGCCGCGCTGCAGCGCATCCATCATCACGCGGCGCGCCGCTGCGGCGCTCTCGGCGTTGAGCCCGGCGGCGGTCGCCGGGCCGAGCTGCGCGGCAGCGCTTCCCGCGGCCGCCGATAGTAAAAATCCAAAAAGCACCAAGAAAGGAACCGTACGCATTATTGCCTCCCACCAGCAATTATCGGCAGCGCAAGGAGAGTTCCGAGCGCGCGTTCCGAACGCTTTCGTGAGGAAAGGATGGTTGAAGATGATCCTCCCGACCTCCGACGGCTCGAAAGCCAAATCGATCTTCCTCAATGCCGGGCTCGACGGCGACCGCGCCGTAAAGTGCGCGGACGCAGCGATGAACTCCGCGATCAAGATGGTGCTCTATCTCGCGATGGACGGCCTGCCCGCCGATATCGAAGCGAAAATTACCGCGAACGTCAACAAACATCTCGACGTCGTCGTCAACACCTCGCTCGATTTGGCTGCGACGGCGTACGTCCAAGCAACGCCGCCCGCGCCGCCACGCCCGGCATCGCCCCCGAGCGCACCCGGTATCGCAGCAGCGAGCGCTGCGGGGCTCGCCGCCGGTGCGAGCATCGGGGCGGTACGCCACGACCTCTACCGCGCCGGATCGGTGCTCGGCGATGCCGAGGCGATTGCATCAGGAAATCCCGAACGTATCGCACGGCGCGCCGCACAACACGTTTTTTGGCGCGCTTTTGGAAAACTCGGACGCGGAATCTTTCGCGGCATCGGCGGCAAACGCTAATGGCAGCGGAACGCGAAGAAAAAACCCCGCCGATACATTCTTGCGGCGGGGCACTTCATGGTCGGGCTGACAGGATTCGAACCTGCGACCTCTTGACCCCCAGTCAAGCGCGCTAACCAAGCTGCGCTACAGCCCGAGGCGGTGGACGAAGCGATTGCTCCGGCTGGGGGCAATTAAGAACTGCGGAGCTTTTTCCCTCTCCGAGCCCGGTGAAGAAAAAGAAAAGGGCCGCCCATCGGCGACCCCTGAGAACCCGAGGATTCCCTTTAGCGACGGCCTTTTTTGGCCGCTTTCTTCTTGGCGGGAGCGGCTTTCTTCGCGGGAGCTTTCTTCGCGGCGGCTTTTTTCGCTCCGCCGGAACGTCCGCCCGAGACGGCATCTTTGAGGCCCTTACCGGCAACGAATGCCGGCACCTTGCGAGCGGCGATTTTGATTTTCTCGCCGGTCTTGGGGTTGCGC